>NZ_JBBEBT010000232.1:0-19199 GCF_040882205.1 Hyphomonas sp. | reverse complement strand
AAACGGTGTCGTCTCACGCACGAACGCCGCCATGCCCGCCAGCGAGGGTGCGAAAGATTGCGCGCCAGCAGTTGCAGCTGGCGAGGCTGGAAGTCGCCGTATCGCGGCTTGCCGTCCCGGTGCCGGAGGCGCGAGAACACGCCCGCGATCCGCAGCGCATTCAGCGCGCCGATCACCGCGAGGCGCTCATCGAAAGCCTCCCGCAACTGTCCCGTTCGCGCAAGGAAGGTCGAGATGGCCGCCTCCGCTGCTTCCGGCGAAACGTTGCGCCGCGCATCCTGTGTTAGCATTGCAAGATCCCACGCATCCCAGCCAACCACCGCGTCCTGGAAGTCAAGCAGGCCGACATCGCCCTGCGGGAGCCAGAGCAGGTTCTCGGCGTGATAGTCGCGCAGCGTAAAAGCGCGCGGGAAAGAAACCGCCTGCCCGATCAGGGCGTCGCGTTCCTGCTCCCACCGCGCCCGTTCGGCTCCCGTCAGCGGTCCCTGCCCGACTTCCGCGCGCAGCCAGTCCGCATAGAGATCCGCATTCGCACCGAGCGCAACGGCGTCAAACTCGAGGATCGGCCAGCTGACACCGTCCAGAGACAGCACCTTCGGAATGGACGCTGTGTAGACAGTTGCGAGCCGCTCCGCCGCTGCAGTATAGAGCTGCGTTTCGCTTTCCGCGCCGCGCTCAATCAGGCGCGCGAATTCGCGGGCGTCGCCGAAATCCTCGATCAGCGCAAAGCCGCGCCCGGCATCAAAATGATAGACCTCCGGCGCTTGCAGGCCGAGGCTGCGCAGGTGTTTCGCGATCAGCACGAAGGCCTCAATCCGCGACGCAGCAAGCCGCGTCATCGCGTTCCAGCCGAGCTTCGCCCGTGTCGCCGCGTCGGCGTCCGGCGGGCATGGATCGCTCTCCACGCGCGGCGCATCCATCAGCAGGGCTGTGGCTCCGTCCTCGCGGTACAGCCGGATATAGCGCCGTGTCGAAGCGTCCTGCCCGAGCGGATGGCGCCGCGCCGTCTCCCAGCCATTGCCGGCAGACTTCAGGAATACGTCGATCTCGGCGGTGCGCGGGTCAGCCAAAGCGTTCATCCAGCCGTTCCTGCCAGCCTTCGCCCTGCGGTTCCAGCCTCGCCCGGCGCCCATCCCCAGAGTTTTCGAGGAATACATCCAGCCGCTGTGCCGGCAGATGGCGACCCGCCCGGTCCGGCCACTCGATCAGCGCCGCGCCGGCTTGCGTCTCGTCCCAGCCAAGTTCCTGTAATTCTTCCGGGTCTTCCAGCCGGTAAAGGTCGAAATGCCAGAGCGGGAAGTCCGGCCCATCATACATCTGCACCAGCGTATAAGTCGGGCTCGGCACCTCCTCTTCAACGCTCAGCAATGCCTGGATCAGCCCGCGCGCCAAGGTCGTTTTTCCGGCCCCCAGATTGCCCCGCAGTGCCACGACATCTCCCCGCCGCAACAGCAGCGCAAGCCGCGCGCCGAGGGCGCGGGTGTCGAGGTCCGTGGCCAGTTCAAGATACCGCATCTGGAAAAACATCCTAGCTGTCTGGCTGGTTGACGCAACGCGCGTAAACCTGTGACGGTGTGCCCCGTTTACGCAGTGTTGCGGCGCGGCGCACAACCGAATAGATAAAAAGTGACGCACCCGTCACGAATAAGTCTGGGGAGCCGGAATGTCGGCAGGAGAGGCACAGAGCATTGTCATCGTCGGGGCCGGTCAGGCCGCCGCGCAGGCTGTGCAATCCCTCCGTCAGGGCGGCTATTGCGGCCGGATCACCCTTGTCGGCGACGAGCCCTGCCTGCCCTATCAGCGCCCGCCGCTTTCCAAGGCCTACATGAGGGGCGAGTTCGACGAGGAACGCCTCTATTTCAAGCCGGGCGCATGGTACGAAGACCAGAAAGTCGAAGTTCTTCTCGCCGCCCACGTGCCCCGCATCGACCGCGCGAAGCAGCAGATCCAGCTCGGCCATGGCGGCTACCTCGATTATGACTACCTGATCCTCGCCACCGGCTCGCGCCCCCGCCCTCTGACAGTGCCCGGCGCAGACCTCGACGGCGTGCACGACCTGCGCACCCTGACCGATGTCGAGCGTATCCGCCCGAAGATGGTTGCAGGGCGCCGGATGGTGATTATCGGCGCTGGCTATATCGGCCTGGAAGCTGCCGCTGTCGCCCGTCAGATGGACCTTGACGTGACCGTAATCGAGATGGCCCCCCGCGTTCTCGCGCGTGTCACCAGCCCGGTGATCAGCGAATTCTATGCCGGCGAACATCGCCGTCAGGGCGTAACTATCCTCACCGGCATCACGCTGTCGCATCTTGAAAGTGCAGACGGCAGGGTCACCGCCGCCATCCTCGGCGACGGCACGCGCCTGCCCGCCGATATGGTGCTGTCCGGCATCGGCATCCTGCCCAACGAGGAACTCGCTAAGGACGCCGGCATCGCCTGTTCCAACGGCATCCTCGTCGACCGCGATGCCCGCACATCCGATCCGCGCGTCTTCGCCGCGGGTGATTGCGCCGCCCGCCCGCTCGTCCATTTCGGACGCTCAGGGCGCCTCGAGAGCGTCCACAACGCCATCGAGCAAGGCAAGCTCGCGGCGACCGCCATTCTTGGCCTCCCGCGACCGGCGGAAGACTGCCCATGGTTCTGGTCTGATCAGTATGATCTGAAACTCCAGATCGCCGGTCTCAGCCAGGGTTACGACACACACGTGATCCGCGGCGATCCGGCCACTCGCAAGTTCGCCGTCTTCTACCTGAAGAACGGCACGCTCATCGCAGTCGATTCGGTCAACAGTCCGCCGGAGTTCTTGGCGTCTAAAAAGCTCATCATGTCAGGGGCAAAGCTTGCGCCCGGCGCCCTTAGCGATACATCAACCCAAATGAAGGATATAGCCGCCCAAGCGGCCGCCTGAAGGAGACGGAAACAACACATGGCAAAGATCACTTTCATCAACCATGACGGCACTGAGCGTACGCTCGAAGCGAGGAACGGCATGTCCGTCATGGAAGTTGCGGTCAACAATTCGGTGCCCGGCATTGATGCGGACTGCGGCGGCGCCTGCGCCTGCGCAACCTGCCATGTCTATGTCGATGAGGCCTTCCTGGCGAAAGCCGGCGAGCAGCAGGAAATGGAAAAGTCGATGCTCGACTTCGCGGAAAACGTGAAGCCGAACTCGCGCCTCTCCTGCCAGATCAAGATCACCGATGCCCTCGACGGCCTGCGCGTCACGACGCCGGAAAGCCAGCACTGATCTCGCGCTGCGGCGCCTTCAGCACACCATCGCCCCGGCCCAGCGCCGGGGCGTTTTTGTTTTAACGCGGCGTTATGCCTTGGGTTCCTTTTCGGAACGACATAAGCAAGACTTCCCCTGCCGGAGACCTGCCATGAACTTCACTGACCTCCTCGCTTCCGCCGCGCCGGCTGAAGGCCACGCGCGCGCAACGGCGGTTCCCGAAACCTGGATGCAAGGCCGGACAGCCTATGGCGGGCTGACGGCCGCGCTTTGCCTTGAAGCGGCAACCGCGCTCAGCGGCGGACTCCCGGTGCGCGCAGTGCAGGTCGCCTTCGTCGGCCCGGTCAATGGCACCGTCACCTGCAAGCCGGAGGTGCTGCGTCAGGGCAAGAACACGGTGTTCACGTCGGTGCGCATGACCGGCGACGACGGCGTGCTCGCTGAAGCGATCATCACCTTCGGCGCGGCGCGCACCTCCACGCTCGACTTTGCACATCTTCCGCCCCCGGATGTTCCGGCGCCCGACGCAGCGCCGCTTTACTTCCACAATCCGGGACAGGGGCCCACGTTCGCGCAGAACTTCGACATCATACTGGCCGGCGGCCACCCGCCAATGAGCGGCGCCTCGGAAGCCGACATTTCCATCTGGATGCGCCACAAGGATCCGGCCACGCGCAGCGACGCGGTGGCCCTGCTCGCCCTCGCCGACGCGCCGCCTCCGGCGGCCATGTCGATGTTCACCGTACCTGGCCGCATCAGCTCGATGACATGGATGGCGGAGTTCCTCACCGAAACCATCGATACCGAGGACCGCTGGTTCCTCGCGCGCCATACCGCGCAGACCGCCCGCAACGGCTATTCCAGCCAGGCCATGTCGATGTGGAACAGAGCCGGCGCGCCGGTGATGATCGGCCGCCAGACAATTGCCGTCTTCGCCTGAGGCTGAGCCACGCCCCCATCCGCAGGATCAAACAGACACAAAGAAGCCTGACGGGCGGCGCCCTGTCCGGCTTTTAGTGCTGGCAGTGAGGCGTTGGTTCAGTTGGCGAGCGCGGCCCGGATACCTTCGAGATAGGCGATGCTTTCCTGCAGGGCGATTTGCTTCGGGTCACCGGCATCGAGGGCCAGCAGCTTCAGGCGGGCCGCTTCTATTTCTGCGTCGACCTCTTCGGCCTTCACGTCTGTCAGATTGCGCGCTTCCTCGGCGAGGATGGTCAGACCGGCCGGCGTGACGTCCGCAAAGCCGCCGCGCACATAGATGCGCATCTTCACGACATCGCCTTCGAGCACGCGGACAACACCGTTCTTCAGCGTGGTCATGAACGGCGCGTGATTAACCAACACACCGAACTCGCCTTCCGTACCCGGAGCAATCACATGATCAACCAGACCCGAGAAAAGCTCCCGGGCGGGCGACACGAGCGAGAAGTGCAGCTTTTCAGCCATCTGTCAGTATCCCTGCGAAGCAGCGCTTAAGAAGCGTCCGCCATCATCTTGGCAGCTTTGGCTTTCGCCTCGTCGATGTTGCCGACCATGTAGAAAGCTGGTTCCGGCAGGTGGTCGAACTCGCCGCTGATCAGTCCCTTGAAGCCTTTGATCGTATCGTCAAGTTTCACCTGCACGCCCGGTGAACCAGTGAAGACCTGGGCCACGTCGAACGGCTGCGACAGGAAGCGCTCAACCTTCCGGGCGCGGGCCACGGTGATCTTGTCCTCTTCCGACAGCTCGTCCATGCCGAGAATAGCGATGATGTCCTGCAGTTCCTTGTACTTCTGCAGGATCGACTGCACGCCGCGCGCAACGTTGTAGTGATCTTCGCCGACAACCATCGGGTCGAGGATGCGCGACGTGGAGTCGAGCGGATCCACAGCCGGGTAGATGCCTTTTTCAGCGATCGAACGGTTGAGAACGGTGGTGGCATCAAGGTGAGCGAAAGAGGTCGCCGGCGCGGGGTCGGTAAGGTCGTCAGCTGGAACGTACACGGCCTGAACCGAGGTAATCGAGCCCTTGTTGGTCGAGGTGATGCGTTCCTGCAGCGCGCCCATGTCGGTGGCCAGCGTCGGCTGATAGCCCACGGCCGACGGGATACGGCCGAGAAGTGCAGACACTTCCGAACCCGCCTGCGTGAAGCGGAAGATGTTGTCGACGAAGAACAGAACGTCCTTGCCTTCCACGTCGCGGAAGTATTCGGCCTGTGCCAGACCGGTCAGGGCGACGCGGGCGCGTGCGCCCGGCGGCTCGTTCATCTGTCCGTACACCAGCGACATGCGGCTTTCGCCTTCGAGGTTGATCACATTCGACTCGATCATCTCGTGATAGAGGTCGTTGCCTTCGCGCGTTCGCTCGCCCACGCCGGCAAACACCGAGTAGCCACCGAACAGTTTCGCGATGTTGTTCACGAGTTCCATGATCAGCACCGTCTTGCCCACGCCGGCGCCGCCGAACAGGCCGATCTTGCCGCCTTTGGCGTAGGGGCAAAGCAGGTCGATGACCTTGATGCCGGTGACGAGCACTTCCGATTCAGTGGCCTGGTCGACGAAGGCCGGTGCCGGAGCGTGGATCGGCATGAGCAGTTCGCGGCTCACCGGGCCGCGCTCGTCGATCGGCTCGCCGATGACGTTCATGATGCGGCCGAGAGTGGCGGGACCAACCGGAACCATGATCGGCTTACCGGTATCGGCAACCGCCTGACCGCGGACGAGACCTTCGGTCGAGTCCATGGCGATGGTTCGGACGGTGTTCTCACCGAGGTGCTGCGCGACTTCGAGCACAAGGCGGGCGCCGTTGTTCTCGCTTTCGAGCGCGTTGAGAATGGCGGGGAGTTCGCCTTCGAACTCGACGTCAACAACGGCGCCGATGACCTGGGAAACTCGGCCTTTAGCGTTGGCGGGCATGCTCATCTTGAAATCTCCTCGGGAGATGAAGTCGTGTGGTTTAAGGTCTAGAGGGCTTCGGCACCGGAGATGATCTCGATCAGCTCCTTGGTAATCTGTGCCTGGCGAGCCCGGTTGTATTTGAGGTTCAGGGCCTTGATCAGGTCCTTGGCGTTGCGCGTGGCGTTGTCCATGGCGGTCATGCGGCTGGCTTGTTCACCGGCCGAGCTTTCCAGCATCGCGGACATGATCTGCGTGTTGATATAGCGCGGAAGCAGCGCTTCGAGCAGCGAGGCTTCATCCGGCTCATAGGTGTAGATGGCGCCGCCGAGGTCAATCGTCGGCGCACCTTTCGGGGCTTTTGCAGGGATCAGCTGCTGCGCCGTCGGAACCTGTGTCAGGACGTTCTTGAACTGCGAGTAGACCAGCGTGGCGACATCGAACTCTCCCGCTTCGTAGCTCTTGGTCAGCATCTGGCCGACCGTGAAAGCCGATTCCGAAAAGTCATTCCCCTTCACGTCCGCCAGGCTCACGTGGGACGTCAGCAGGTTTAAGTAGTCACGCGACAGCTGCTCGCGCCCCTTCTTGCCAATGGTCAGGAGCTTCACGGTCTTACCTTCGGCAAGCAGCGCCTGGATCTTCTGGCGGGCGAGCTTGACAACATAGGAGTTGAAGCCGCCGGCAAGACCGCGCTCTGCCGTCATCACGACGACGAGGTGGACATCGCTCTTGCCGGTGCCGGCCAGCAGTTTCGGGCCGCCGCCGCCAGCCGAAGCGGCGAGGTTTGCCAGAACCGCCGCCATACGCTCAGCATACGGACGGGCCGCAGTTGCTGCATCCTGCGCGCGTTTCAGCTTTGCAGCGGCAACCAGCTGCATCGCCTTCGTGATCTTCTGCGTGGATTTCACGCTTACGATCCGGTTCTTCAGATCCTTCAGGCTGGGCATGAGGGGCCTTTATTCCTTGGGACGACGCGGTCGGGTTGGGCTCAGGCGAATTTCGACGTGAACGCTTCGAGCGTAGCCTTGATCTCGGCTTCGATCTCGTCGGTTAGCTCTTTCTTGTCGCGAAGCTTGTTCAGAAGGTCTTTCTTCGAACCGCGCAGGTGGGCGAGCAGTTCTTTCTCGTAGCGGGTCACGCTCTTAAGCTCGACCTTGTCGAGGTAGCCGCGCGTGCCAGCGTAGATGATGAAGACCTGCTCTTCCATCAGAAGCGGCGAGTATTGCGGCTGTTTCAGGAGTTCGGTCAGGCGGGCGCCGCGGTTGAGCAGGCGCTGCGTGGCGGCGTCGAGATCCGAGCCGAACTTCGCGAAGGCAGCCATCTCACGGTACTGCGCGAGTTCACCCTTCATTGAGCCGGCGACCTTCTTCATCGCTTTGGTCTGGGCAGCAGACCCCACGCGCGACACTGAGAGACCGACATTCACGGCCGGGCGGATACCCGAGTTGAACAGGTCGGTTTCAAGGAAGATCTGGCCGTCGGTGATCGAGATCACGTTGGTCGGGATATAGGCCGACACGTCGTTGGCCTGAGTTTCGATGATCGGAAGAGCGGTAAGCGAGCCCGAGCCATTGTCAGCGTTCAGCTTCGCAGCACGCTCGAGAAGGCGCGAGTGGAGATAGAACACGTCGCCCGGATAGGCTTCGCGGCCTGGCGGACGGCGCAGCAGCAGCGACATCTGGCGGTAGGCGACGGCCTGCTTGGACAGGTCATCATAGATGATCAGGGCGTGCATGCCGTTGTCGCGGAACCACTCGCCCATCGTGCAACCCGTGAACGGGGCGAGGTATTGAAGCGGTGCGGGCTCGGACGCCGTGGCGGCAACAACGATCGTGTAATCGAGAGCGCCGCGCTCTTCGAGCACCTTCACAACCTGGGCAACGGTCGAACGCTTCTGGCCGATGGCGACGTAGACGCAGAACAGCTTGTCCTTGTCGGACTTCGCCGCATCGTTGGTCGGCTTCTGGTTCAGGATCGTGTCGATACAGATGGCGGTCTTGCCGGTCTGGCGGTCACCGATGATCAGCTCGCGCTGGCCGCGGCCGACCGGGATCATGCCGTCGATGGCCTTGATGCCGGTCATCATCGGCTCGTGCACGGATTTGCGCGGGATGATGCCGGGCGCTTTCACGTCCGAACGCTGGCGGCTGGCGATATCTTTGAGCGGGCCTTTGCCGTCGATCGGCTCGCCCAGTGCGTTGACGACGCGGCCAAGGAGGCCCTTGCCGACCGGCGCAGCCACGATCTCGCCGGCGCGCTTGACGGTCGCGCCTTCCTTGATGCCGCGGTCATCGCCGAAGATCACGACGCCGACGTTATCATTCTCAAGGTTCAGGGCCATGCCTTTGAGGCCGCCTTCAAACTCGACGAGCTCGCCGGCCTGGACGCTGTCGAGACCATAGACGCGGGCGATGCCGTCGCCGACCGAGAGCACCTGGCCCACATCGGAGACTTCAGCGTCGACGCCGAAGTTGTCGATCTGCGACTTCAGGATGCCCGAGATTTCTGCGGGTGAAATATCCATCGAGCTACTGTGCTCCCTTCATGGCGGTGTTCATGCGATTGAGTTTGGCGGCCACACTGGCGTCAACGAGCTTAGACCCGATGCGCAGCTGGATGCCGCCGATCAGCGAGGGGTCAACCTCGCTGGAAAGTTCCACGTCGCCGCCGACCAGCCTGGCCAGGAGCGATTCAATGCGGGTCCGTTCGGCGCCGCTCATTTCCTTCGCCGTGCGCACGACCGCGCGCTGGATGCCGCGCTGTTTGGCGTAGAGCTGGTCGAAGGCATGTTCGGCGCCGAGAATGTCCTTCGCGCGGCCGTTGGTGGCCATCACGCCAAGAAATTTGCCGAAGATCGGCGAATAGCCAGCTTTTTTTGCCACTGCGCCGAGCGCCTTGATCTTCGCGTCACGGCCAAAAGCCGGGGAATTAAGCAACGTGGTAAGGTCTTTCGAGGTGCGCACGCTTTCGGCGAAGGCCCGGAAGTCCGCGTAGACCGCTGCCAGGGCCCCCTTCTCCTGCGCCAGTTCGAACAGCGCCCGCGCATAGCGCTGGGCTGCTTCACTCGTCTGCGTCACGCTCGATGCCGGCAAGGTCGATATCCGTCGCGGTTGGAGGGCGCAAAGTGCCCGGGGAAATGTCAGGAGCAGGCCGTCACAACTCGTGCGCGCCCGCTCAATTGTGCGGCGCTTAACACCAGAAAACTGCGCTGACAACATGGGCGCCCCGCAGGACGCTGCGGCGAAATGGCAAAGAGGGGGAATTGGCCCGAACCCCCAGTGTTTACAGGAAGGAATACGGGTCGATATCCACCGACAAGCGCACCTGCGAGGGCAGCTTCAGACGCGCGACCCAGGCGGTCATGTAAGCCGAAAGATCGATGTTCCGGGGGCTCTTCACAAGGAATCGCCTGCGGTGACGCCCCCTGAGGACCGTTATCGGGGCCGGCGCAGGGCCAAACAGTTCAATTCCTTCGGAATTTGGCGCCAGCGCTGCAAAGTTCAGCGCCGCTTTATCCACCAGTTCGGCCGAAGGGGCCGACAGGATCATAGCCGCCAGGCGCCCGAACGGCGGCAGGCCAAGTTCAGCACGCACTTCCCGCTCGATGGCGAGGTAGCCGTCACGGTCATTGGCCGCCAGTGCCTGCATGGCCGGGTTATCCGGCGCGTAGGTCTGCACATAGGCCTTGCCCGGTCGTTCGGCACGGCCCGCCCGGCCGGCCACCTGGCTCAGCAGCTGGTAGGTGCGCTCCCCTGCCCTGAGGTCTCCGCCTTTCAGGCCGCTATCGGCATCAACCACCCCGACCAGCGTGAGATTTGGAAAATTATGCCCCTTGGCGACGATCTGAGTGCCGATCAGCACATCGATCTCGCCCACCGACATCCGGTCGATAATGCCGCGCACGGCGTCGCCGCCTTGCGCCGTGTCGGATGAGAATATCTCGATACGGGCGTCCGGCAGCAGGACGCGCACTTCCTCCGCCACACGTTCGACTCCCGGCCCCACGCCCATCAGAGAATCAGCGGCGCCGCATTTCGGGCAGGTTGCCGGCTTCGGTATCGAATAGCCGGTGAGATGGCAGACCAGGCGGCCGGAATAGCGGTGCTCGGTCAGCCAGGTTTCTGTGCCGGGGGATTTCAGCTTCTCCCCGCAGGCCTTGCATATGACGAGGGGGGCATACCCGCGCCGGTTCAGGAACAGCAGCGATTGCTCTCCCAGCGCCAGCGTCTCGCCAAGGGCCAGCTCAAGGCGAGGCGACAGCCACTTGCCCTTTCCGGGCGGGGCGCGCTTCAGGTCGATCAGCTCGATCTCCGGCAGACGCGCCGCTCCGGGCCGGGCGGCGAGGCGCAGACGAACATAACGGCCCGCCTCCGCGTTCACGACCGTCTCCAGCGCGGGGGTCGCCGAGGCCAGGACCACCGCGCCCTCTTCAAGCTTGGCCCGCATCACGGCGAGGTCGCGGGCATGATAGGTCACGCCGTCTTCCTGCTTGTAGCTGCCGTCATGCTCCTCATCGACGATAATGAGCTTCAGCTTGCGGAATGGCAGGAACAGGGCCGAACGGGCCCCGATGACAATCCGAGCACGACCATGCAGCACTTCGCGCATCGTGCGCCGGCGTTCTTTCGGATTGAGCCCGGAATGCCAGGGGGCTGGCGCCGCGCCAAAGCGCGCCTCGAAGCGGGAGAGGATCGCCTGCGTCAGCGCGATCTCCGGCAGGAGGACGAGGATCTGGGCCTCCGGGTCCGACCGCAGGACGTCCGCGATCGCCTCGAAATAGACCTCCGTCTTGCCGGAGCCGGTGACCCCGTCGATCAGATAAGCGGAGAAGCCACCCTGCCGAAGCCCTTCGCGGAGTTCCTTGGCGGCGAAGGCCTGCTCGACGGTCAGCACGGCGCCGGGCAGGTCCGCATCCGGCACCGGGAATGGCAGGTCGACCTGTTCCTCGATCTCCTCCAGCGCGCCCATCCCGACCAGACCCTTCACGACGCTGGACGTCACGCCCGCAGCTGCAGCGAGTTCAGCGGATGTGGCGAGGCCGAGCGCCGCGGCCTGTTCAAGCACCTTCCTCCGCGCCGGCGTCATGCGCCCCTCGGGCGGACCGCCGGGCCGGTAGCGCACTTCCACCGGCGAGGGCACGAGCGCCTCGCGCGCCCGCAGGGCCATCGAGAGGATCGTACCCGGATGGCTGACCGTGTAGCGCGTCGCCCAGGTCAGGAATTCCCGCATTGGCGCGGACATGGGCGGCACGTCATAGACCGCCGAAACTGCCTTGAGCTTGCGGTTTGTGCCTGGCTGGTCCGCCAGCACCTCGATCACCATGCCGAGCCGGTCATAGGGGCCTACCGGCGCCGTCACATACGACCCCGCCTCCAGCGCCATGCCTTCAGGTACCGTATAATCAAACGGCTCCGGCAACGGCAGCGTAAAGAGAATCCGGGCGATGGGCATGGCACTGCCCTACTAGCCCCGGCCTTTCGCGGCGTCACGCCTTGCCTCTCAGGCAACCCCGCCCTACCCCTCGCAACATGGCTAAAGACAAGAAGACAGGCTACGAGCCGCTGACCTCGATCGAGGCAATTACCGCAGGGCTCGGCACTTCGGGCTATATCTCCACTTCGCAGATTTCCACGGCGGTTTTCCTGGCCCATGGCCTGCGCAAGCCGATCCTGATTGAAGGCCCGGCGGGCGTTGGCAAGACCGACCTTGCCGCCTCGATGTCCAAATGGCTGAACCTCCCGCTGATCCGCATGCAGTGCTATGAGGGCCTCGATGAGGGAAAGGCGCTGTACGAGTGGAAGTATGGCAAGCAGCTGCTCTACACGCAGATCCTGAAGGAGAAGCTGAACGAACTGCTGGGCGGGGCGGAGACGCTGAAGGATTCGCTGAGCAAACTATCGGGTTTCGAAGACCTTTTCTTCTCGCCGCAATTCCTCGAAGCGCGCCCCTTGCTCCACGCGATGCAGCAGGCGCAGGGGTCGGTGCTGCTGATCGACGAGATCGACAAGTCAGATGAGGCGTTCGAGGCGTTCCTGCTGGAAGTGCTGTCGGACTATCAGGTGACTGTGCCGGAAATCGGCACAATCAAGGCGAACGTGCCGCCGCTGGTGATCCTCACCTCGAACAATGTGCGCGAACTCGGCGACGCCCTGAAGCGGCGCTGCCTGCACCTGCATATCGGTTTTCCGGATCATGAACGCGAACAGCGCATCGTTCGCGCCCGCGTGGACGGCATTTCCGACACGCTGCTGAACCAGCTCGTACGTTTCGTGCAATCGGTCCGCGAGGCCGACATCAAGAAGCGCCCCTCGATTGCCGAGACGGTGGACTGGGCCCGGACACTGCTGCTGATGCATGCCACCACGCTGGACGAGGCCTTTGTGCGCGATACGCTCAACGTGCTCTTGAAGCACGAGACCGACATCGCGGCGATTGCGCCCGCCATTCCAAAAATGGTGCGCGAGGCAACCGGGCCGGATGCGCGCGGACGGCTCGCCTCGGGCTATCCGGACATGGCCTGAGGGCGCTGCCCCGCCATGGAAAAGCAGATCTCCAACTTCATCCGCGCCCTGAGATCCGCCGATGTGCGCGTCTCGACCGGTGAAGCGCTGGACGCAGCCAGAACGGTTGCGATGATAGGTTATGATGACCGCGCTCTGATGAAGGATTCGCTCGCCTGCGTGCTGGCGAAATCTGAATCTGAAAAGTCGATCCATGACCGGCTGTTTGATCTCTACTTCTCGTCCGCGCCGCCGGGCTCTGCCTCACAGAACGCTTCATCGGACCCTGATGGCGCAGGCCAGGAAGACCCGAAGGACGCCGCCGAGCGCCTGTCGCATCTGACACAGCCCGGCAACGAACAGGAACTGGCCACCGCCATCGAACGCGCAGCCGAAGCGGCAGGTCTCAACGACATTCGCTTTTCCACACAAGTTGCCTATTTCGCGCAATCCATGGTGCGCGCTATGGGCGGCGAACAGTTGCAGGCACGGCTGCTGGAGGCGCTGCAGGGGCGCACGCCCGACGCTGATGCGGAATCTCAGCGCCTGATCGATGTGCGCCGCACCCTGACGATGGCCGCCCGAGAGCGCGCCGAACGGGCCTTCCAGATTTTCGGCGCCGCCGAAACCGAAAAATTTCGCGATGAAATCGCCGCCACCAAACGCCTCTCCGCAATCGAGGCGAGCGACATGGCGCGGATGAAGCAACTCGTGATGAAAGTCGCCAAGCGGCTTGCCGTGAAACACTCGCGCCGGCGCAAGCGCACGCAGCGCGGCCTGCTGGACGTGCGCCGCACGATGCGCGCCAATGCGGGGGTGGACGGCGTGCCCTTCAACGTGATCTGGCGGCAGAAGAAGAAAGACCGGCCGAAGATCCTCGTGATCTGCGACGTGTCGGGCTCGGTCGCGCTGTATGTACGCTTCCTGCTGCTGCTGCTCTATTCAATGAAGGAAGCGATTCCGGACCTGCACGCCTATGCGTTCTCGTACCGGCTGAAGAGTGTCGACGACATTCTGGAGACGATGGAGTTCGACGCAGCGATCAAGAAGATCCTGCGCGAGATAGGCCTCGGCTCGACGAGCTATGGCCAGGCGTTTTCAGACTTCAAGATGGAGCACGAAAACCGGATCGACCGGCGCACGACCATCATCATTCTCGGCGACGGCCGCTCGAACTACGGCGATCCCCGCCTCGACCTGTTCCGAGATTTTGCCGGCCGCGCCAAGCGGATCATCTGGCTGAACCCGGAAGGCCGGGCGCTTTGGGGCACAGGCGACAGCGTCATTCCGCGCTATGAACCCTTCTGTGCACAGATGAGCCACGTCGCGACGTTGAAGGACCTCGAAAGGGCAATCGACGAAGTGCTGACTGCCTATTCCTGATAGCTAGTTGAGCCCCATCTCGTCGCGGTATCGGCGGCGCAGGAGGTCAATCGGCGCGAGGTCGCGCTTGTCGGTTTCGTAGTGCCAGTACGTCCAGCCATTGCAAGCTGGTGCTTGCTGCACATGTGCGCCGAGACGGTGGATCGAGCCGGACATCGCGCCGGTCGTCAGCGAGCCATCAACGCGGATGCGGGCCTGATGACGCCGCTGCGGGCTGAACAGGCGGTCGCCGGGTTTCAGCCACCCGGTATCAATCAGGGCGCCAAACGGAACGCGGGCGAGCGATTTCTTGCTGCGCTCGGTTTCCAGCGTTTCGACATCCATCGGCTCGATGGATTTGAGGCGCGCGCGCGACAGGCGGACATAGGCGTCTTCACGCTCGAGGCCGATATAATTGCGGCCCAGGCGCTTGGCGGCGGCGGCGGTGGTGCCTGTGCCGGAGAAAGGATCGAGTACAAGATCGCCGGGATTTGTGGTGGCGAGCAGGACGCGGTGGAGCAGCGATTCAGGCTTCTGGGTCGGGTGTGCCTTGCGGCCTGTCTCGTCTTTGAGACGTTCACCGCCTGTACAGAGCGGGATGATCCAGTCGGAGCGCATCTGCTTGTCTTCGTTGAAGGTCTTCAGAGCATCATAATTGAACGTGACCCGCGAATCGCGGGACTTGCCGGCCCAGATCAGCGTTTCGTGCGCGTTCTGGAAACGGGTGCCCTTGAAGTTGGGCATCGGATTGGTCTTCAGCCAGATCACGTCATTCTGGATCCAGTACCCCTGGTCCTGCAACACCGTCCCGACCCGGAAGATGTTGTGGTAGGAACCGATGACCCAGATGGCGCCGTCATTCTTCAGGACGCGCTGGCATTCGGCCAGCCATTGGTGCGTGAACAGATCATAATCGTCAAAGCTGGCGAACTTGTCCCATTCGTCATCGACGCCGTCGACGACCGACTGGTCCGGGCGCGTCAGCCCGCCGCCGAGTTGCAGATTGTAGGGCGGGTCAGCAAACACGAGATCGACCGACTTGTCGGGAATTCGCGACAAGAGCTCGATACAGTCACCTTGAGCGATCGTGTTTGTCTGGATGGTCATTCGGGGGCCCCATTGAATCTCCGCTTCGGTGATTGTTTGGGCCGCTCCGGTTACCACGCCTTTAAGGAAACCCTGCCGAAAGGTTACCGCGAAGACCTTGCCCTGACGCACCGGTGCTCGCTAAGTCGGGTTTGTCTCGCGTTGGCGCGCACCAACAGGAGTTGACCATGCTACTGACACTTGAGCTGCTGGGCGGCGTCGGCCTCTTCCTGCTGGGCATGAACCTGCTTACCGATGGCCTGAAACTGGCTGCGGGCGACGGCCTGCGGGCCATTCTCCGGCGCTGGACGGGGACGCCGATCCGCGGCCTCTCCGCGGGCGCCATGCTGACGGGGCTCGTCCAGTCTTCGAGCGCTGTCACGGTGGCCACCATCGGCTTCGTGAATGCCGGTCTGCTGACGCTGAATCAGGCCGTCTGGGTGATCTTCGGGGCGAATGTCGGCACGACGATGACCGGGTGGCTCGTCAGCCTGATCGGGCTCAGGATCGATATGGGGGCCATGGCGCTGCCCTTCATCGGCATCGGGATGCTGGGCCGTCTGGTCGCCGCCCGCCGGCCCCGTGCGTCCGGCATCGGTCAGGCGGTCGCGGGATTCGGTCTTTTCTTCCTGGGCATCGGTATCCTCAAGGGCGGATTTGGCGAACTCACTCCTCAGCTTTCATTTCTCGATCCATCCGATCTCGGATTTTTCGCGCCCTTCGCCTTTCTGCTCGTCGGCGCCGGTCTGTCTATCCTAACCCAATCGTCGAGCGCCGCCGTGGCGATCACGCTGACGGCGACGGCCAGCGGTGCAATTCCGATCGAATTCGCCGCCGCAGCAATCATCGGCGCCGACATCGGGACGACATCGACCGCCGCGTTTGCCTCGCTGAACGCAACTCCGGCAGCCAAACGCGTCGCCGCCGCTCAGATTTTCTTCAATGTCACGACAGGGGCAATTGCTTTCATCCTGCTACCGGTGCTCCTGCCGGTTGCACGGGCAATCGCCGGTGCGGTGTTCCCCGATGCAGGCGAGATCGTTGTGCTCGCCGTATTCCACACAATGTTCAACCTGCTCGGCATCGTTTGCTGGTCGCCCTTCGCAGGTTTGCTGATCCGCCGCCTGCAGACGATGTTTGTCAGCGCCGATGAGGCTATCAGCCGACCTCAGTTTCTTGATCCGACACTGGCCGAAGTGCCCGCCGTCGCACTGCGCGGTCTCCTGCTTGAAGTCGGCCGGATGATGACGCTGACCTTTGAACGGGCGACAGCGCGGCTCGAGGTGCCGGAGGCCGGCGAGCGCAGCAAGACCCACGAGGCGGGCGTGCTGGCGCTCGGAGAGGAGATCCGGGATTTCATTTCCCAGCTCAACCGGGCCGCCTTGCCCTCTGAAACGGTCGAGGCGTTGCCGGACATCATCCGCTGCGTCCAGCACATCGAGGAAGTGGCGACGGAAAGCCATGCCCTGTTGTCGGAATTCAGTCTGCCGGACGCTGCCTTCGATAGCACGCGTTGGTCGCGCCTGCAGGCGGGCGTGGTGGCGACCTTGCAGACGTCCACCGAGACGGTGGACGCCTTCAAGTCCGAGTTCGATATGGAAATGAACGAAGTCGAGGGCGCCTATCAGGCCATCAAGAAAGACTTGCTGGAAGCGGTCGCAGCAGGCAGGCTTGCCGTGTCGGTCGCCGAAGCCGCGATCGTGCGGGCCCGGCGCCTGAGGCGGGTGGCCGAAGCGGCGCTGAAGGCTGCGCGCCGGGTGGCGCCCTGGATGGGCCTGACGGCCGCGCGCGTCGCCTCGGAGGCCGAAGCAGCCTAGATCCCGAGAAGGAACTGACCCTCTGGTGTTTCGCGCGGGTGGAACAGGTCCGTGCGCAGTTCCGTCCGGCGCCCGCTCAACCCGCAGCGTGCGGCGGCCTTCTGGAAGCGCTGTGAGATCAGGTCCGCCATCGGCCCGCGTCCGCGTCCGCGCTCGAACCAGCGCGGGTCATAATCCTTGCCGCCCCGCATCTCGCGGATCAGGTTGATCACGCGTGCGGCCCGGTCCGGCACATGCTGGACCAGCCATTCGTGGAAGAGGTCCTTAATCTCGTATGGCAGGCGCAGGACGACATAGCCTGCCCCCGTCGCCCCATGCGCCGCCGAAGCCTCCAGCAGCGTTTCGATCTCGTGATCGGTCAGACCCGGGATGATCGGCGCAGTCATCACCGCCACAGGGATACCCGCTGCCGAAAGGGCGCGCACGGTTTCAAGCCGCCGCTGCGGCGTGGCGGCGCGCGGCTCCATCTTGCGGGCGAGCGCGCGGTCCAGCGTCGTGATCGATACGCCGGCGCGCACGAGGCCCTTCTCTGCCATCGGCGCGAGGATATCGATGTCGCGCTGGATCAGAGCAGATTTCGTCAGCAGGCTGACGGGATGGTCATGGCCGGAAAGGATTTCCAGGATGCGGCGGGTCAGACGCTGCTCGCGCTCGACCGGCTGGTAGGCATCCGTGTTCATGCCGAGTGCAATCGGCCTTGGCACATAGCCGGGCCGTGAGATTTCCTTCAGTAGCAAGTCAGGCGCATTGATCTTGCGGAACAGGCGGCTCTCGAAATCGAGGCCCGGCGACAATCCCGCCCAGGCATGCGTCGGCCGGGCGAAGCAGTAGATGCATCCATGCTCGCAGCCCCGATAGGGATTGACTGTGCGGTCAAAACTGATGTCCGGAGAACTGTTAAACGTGATGATCGTGTTGGCCGTGTCATCCATCAGGATGGTCTCGAGCGGAGCGATGTCGTCCTCGATCGTGCCCCAGCCATCGTCGAAGGCGTCATGCGTCTGTTTCTCGAAACGCCCGGTCTGGTTCGAAACCGCGCCGCGCCCGCGGTGCGAGAAGCGTTCTGCCACCTCGCGCGTGTCGATAAGCGTGACGCGCCCTGAGTTCTTCAGTTTCTGCAAGGTTCTCATGGCGCCATGTCAGCCACAGGAATTGGAACAAATCAAGAACTTTGCGGGCGGGTTGTTGGGGAATTCAGCGTTCCCGTCGGATCCAGGCCTTCCAGTCGGACACTTCGTCGATGTCGATCAGCTGGTCGAGCAACCCGATCCGGCTACGGGCTGGCAGGTTGCTCCAGACATCTTCCATCGCGTGCGGGCCGGACCAACGCACCCCGTCGAAGGGCGAGCGCGTGTGCGGGCCCTTGTTGAGGCCGAACAGCCAGAAGCCCCCGTCGCGCGCCGGGCCGAAGACGGCGTCATCGCGGCGCAGCCGGGCGACGGCCCCGCGCAGGCGAGCCGCGTTCACATCGGGCGCATCCGCGCCGATGAACAGCACCGGCCCGGCTGGCGCCAGCTCCAGCGCGAGACCAAGCCGTTCGGTGAGGCCGCCCCTTCCTTGCGGCTGGCGCGGAAGGCCCTTGAAGGTGTGGGCGCCGCTATTTCCCCATGCCTGACTGTCCGGCGAGACGCAGACGATGACCTGGCATCCGCTGGCTTTGGAGGCGCGCAGCGTGCGGGCCAGTGTGAACGAGGCGATGCGCCGCGCCGCTGCCTTACCAAGACCCTTGGCAAGCCTCGTCTTGGACAGGCCGATGCGCGGCGGCTTTGCGAAGACGAAGAGGGTCGCGGGTCGCATATGCGGTAGGGCCTTGGATTTGCCGGAAACTGGGGCGAGACTGTGGGACACGGTTCGCAAACGCAAGGAATACAATCCGTTATGAAGCCGCACGCCGTCGTGATCCCGCTTCTGGCCCTGTCGATGCTCGGCGCCTGCTTCATGTCTGAAGTCTCGCGCATAGAGACGGGCATCGCGCTCGCGCATGGGCCAGTGGCGCTGTGCATGCCGGATGAGCCGCCCTGCAAGATCGCCGCGCCTTTGGGTGATGGCTATGTGCTTGCGTCCGGGGAAGATGACGAGGAAGAGATCCGCATCCGCTTTGAATACCTGACCGATGCTGGCGGCGCGCCGGTCTTCCTCGGCGAAGTGGAAGTCAGCGATGGCGACACGTCCGCGTGGAACTACGTCGTCGCGCGGCCTGTGATCGGCACTCATGCCGGCGCGCCGATGTTCCAGATTGCGATGCCCGGCTGCGGCGACATGGACCGGGCGCTCGATGCCCAGTTCGGCATTGTCCGGGCAGATGCCTATTCGTGCGCTGTGACGGACCTTG
>NZ_JBBEBT010000231.1:0-19329 GCF_040882205.1 Hyphomonas sp. | reverse complement strand
CATGTCTACGCAGTCGACCGCTATGCCCGCCTCGTGCGTGAAGGGCAGGCACGGCTGCAGAGACTGGGCATTGCGAATGTCACGGTCCGCCAGTCGGACGGTCTGGACGGCTGGCCGGAGCAGGGTCTGTTCGACCGGATCGTGTTTGCCTGCGCCGTGCCGTAATTGCCGGACCTGTTGCTCAGCCAGATGGTTCAGGGCGGCCGGCTGGCGGCCCCGGTGGCGCGCGGAAACGACCGGGCGATTGTATCGGTCGCGTTGGGCGGCGGGGTGCTGCGAACGCCCTTCTTCCAGCAGGTTCCGCCGCTCACGCAAGGCCGCGCGGCGGTGCTCTGAAGCCTGCAGGGGGCGTTTGCCAAGCCAGCCCCCCCTCGTTATACGCAGGCAACTTCCTACATATGGCTGGAATCAAGGAGAATGGGCATGCGGGACAAACTGGTTTTTGCGGGCGCCACCGCCCTTTTGATGGCCGCGCCGGCGCTCGCCCAGGCCGCGCCCGCCGCGGCTGGTCCGAGCCTGATCACACAGCTCCTGTTTTTCCTGCCGCTGATCCTCATCTTCTATTTTCTGCTGATCCGCCCGCAGCAGCAGCGCGCCAAGAAACACACCGAGATGATCAGCGCCATCAAGCGCGGCGACACGGTCGTCACGTCCGGCGGCCTGATTGGCAAGGTGAACAAGGTCAATGACGGCGAGATTTCGTTGGATCTCGCCGAAAACGTGCGCGTGCGCGTGATCAAGGCCATGGTTGTCGAAGTGCGCAACAAGGCCGAGCCCGTTCCCGCCAACGACTGACGGCGCCTGCCGCTCGTTGACCCGGCTCACATCAGGATAGCGCCATGCTTCAGTTTCCACCCTGGAAAGTCCTTCTCGTACTCGCGGTCATCGCCTGGGGTACGCTGCTGGCGCTTCCGAATGTCGTGAACATGTCCGGCGCCCCGGACTGGGTGGCGAAGAAGCCTGTCAACCTCGGCCTTGATCTTCAGGGCGGCGTTTATCTCGAAATGGAGATCCGTCCTGAGGAAGTGATCGGCGGGCGCCTTGAGGTGTTCGCACGCGACGTGCGCACCGCGCTCGCCCGTACCGACGCGCTTGCGCCCATCCACCACCTCGCCGAAGTGCGTGGACGCACCATGACAATCAAGCTGACCGGCGCCGATGCGTCGGGCAACTTCCCGGTCGAGGACGCGATTGCGCGGATCAACAGGTATAACGGCGCGCTGGAAGGCGGCATCGCCGGCGGGCGCACGTATGACCTGCGCCGCGCGGGTCCGGACACGGTTACGGTCTCCGTGCCGCCGAACTCCGAAAACCTGATGATGGCAGATGCCCTCACCAAGACCGAGACCATCGTGCGCCGCCGCGTGGATCCGGACGGCGTAGCCGAAATCGCGCTGTCACGTTCGGGTTCCAACCGCCTCGTGCTGGAAGCGCCCGGCGAGCCGGACCCGCAGCGCCTGAAAGACCTGCTGAACCGCGACGGCCGGATGACGTTCAACATTGTCGATGACAGCCCTTCGTCGATTGCGGCCGCAGAGGCCGGTGTGGTGAAGCCCGGCTACCGGCTGCTCTCCGGACCGACCACCGGGCCGCTGCTGGTCCGCTCGATCCCTGAAATTGTCGGCTCCGACATTGCCAATGCCAGCCAGGGAAATGACGACGCCAATCGGCCGCAGATCAACTTCCGACTCAACGGCAACGGCGCCCGCAAGTTCTTCGAAACCACCCGTGCCAATACCAACAAACGCTTTGCCATCATACTCGACGACGTGATCATGTCGGCGCCGAATATCCAGGAGCCGATCCCGGGCGGCAACGTGCGCATCACCGGCGACTTCACGATGACCGAGGCACAGGACCTTGCCGCGATTATCTCCGCAGGCGAAATGCCCGCCAAGGTGCAGTTCCTTGACCAGCGCGTCGTTTCGTCCACGCTCGGCGAGGATTCGATCCAGGCAGGCTATATGGCGGCAATTGTCGGCCTCCTGCTCGTCGGCTTCTTCATGGTCCTCGCCTATGGCATTCAGGGCGTGTTCGCGGTCGTCTCGCTGGCCGTCAACATCGTGCTGATCTTCTCCTGCCTTGCGATGTTCAACGCAACTCTGACACTGCCCGGCATAGCCGGCATCGTGCTGACCATCGGTATGGCGGTGGACGCAAACGTGCTGGTGTTCGAGCGGATACGCGAGGAGCAACACGCCGGCCGGTCGATCTGGACTTCCGTGCAGGCGGGCTACGAACGCGCCATCGTGACCATTATGGACGCCAACATCACCTCGCTCTTTTCCGCCCTCGTGCTCTACATCATGGGCACCGGGCCGGTGAAGGGATTTGCCGTCACGCTGGCACTCGGCATCATCACCTCTGTGTTCACCGCAGTGGTGCTGACCCGCATGCTGACGGTGTTCTGGATCAAGTTCGCCAAACCCAAGCGGTTCAACGTTTAAGCCGGCCGAGGACGCAAAAGATGCTGATCAAATACTGGCCGAAAACGACCAAGATCCCGTTCATGCGGTACCGCTTCTTTGGTGTTGCGATGTCGATCATCATGATCGTCGGATCGCTGACGTTGCTGGCGACGCGCGGGTTGAACATGGGCGTCGACTTTGCCGGTGGTTCGGTGGTCGAACTGCAGGAGACGGTCACTGTCACCGTGCCGCAAGTGCGCAGCAAGATTACAGGCGCGCTCACCGTGAACTCCGCGACCGGCAGCGACGGGGCGCGCCTCGTCGTGATCAGGTTCGGCGACCTGGACGAAACTCTGCTCGGTGCGGAGTTCCAGGCCCTGCCGGAAGAAGAAAAGGCAGAGCGCGCGTCGGCGGCATCTAACGTCTATGTTGTCGAGGAGCTGAAAAGGGTCTTCAACCTCGCGGACACCGACATCCTGCGAAACGACTCGGTCGGCCCGAAAGTCTCCGGCGAACTGTTCATCGAAGGCATGCTGGCGCTTGGCGTCGCGACCCTGATGATGATGTTCTACATCGCGTTCCGCTATAGCTGGTCCTATGCGTTCGCCGGCATTGCCTCGCTGGTGCATGACGGTATCGGCACGATGGGCCTCTTTTCCCTGCTGCAGCTGGAATTCAACCTGACAACCATCGCCGCCCTGCTCACCATTCTCGGCTATTCGATCAACGATAGCGTCGTGGTGTTCGACCGCGTGCGCGAGGTGCGCCGGAAGTACAAGCAGATGCCGAGCGTCGAGATTATCGACATTGCCACCAACGAGACCCTGTCGCGCACCTTCCTGACCATGGGCACAACCCTGGTCGCCGTGCTCTGCATCACGCTCTTCGGCGGTCCCGTGCTTCGCGACATGAGCATCGCCATGCTCTGGGGCATCTTCATCGGAACCTATTCATCGATCTTCTTCGCCTCGGCCATCATCATCTGGCTCGGCACAGACATCCGCAAACCCGGCGTCACCGACGACACCCCGGGCTTTGAGGGCGTATCTTAATCCAGCCTGGAGCGATGTCCGCTCAAGTGGGTACGGGTTGAGCGGAAAACATCGCGACAAAACAAAACTCCAGAGCCGGCGATCTGATTCCATCAGATCGCACCCGGCTCTAGACGTTGAAGCGGAAGAGCAGCACGTCGCCGTCCTGGACGACATATTCCTTGCCTTCGGAGCGCATCTTGCCGTTGTCCTTGGCGCCGACCTCGCCATTGAAAGCGATATAGTCGTCAAACGTTATGGTCTCGGCGCGGATGAAGCCTTTCTCGAAGTCACCGTGGATGACGCCGGCCGCTTTTGGCGCGGTCCAGCCCTTGCGGATGGTCCAGGCGCGCGCTTCCTTCGGGCCTGCGGTGAAGTAGGTCTGCAGGCCGAGCAGCAGATATCCTGCCTGGATAAGGCGGGTCAGGCCGGGCTCGGTGAGGCCGAGCGAGGTGAGATATTCGGCACGGTCAGCGCCGTCGAGCAGGGCCAGTTCACTTTCGATCTGGGCCGAGAACACGACGCAGCCGGCGCCTTCGATCTTCGCGCGCTCCTCCACCAGTTTCGAATAGGCATTGCCGTTCGCCGAGCTTGCTTCGTCGACATTTGCGACGAACAGAACCGGCTTCGACGTCAGCAGCTGCAGCATCTGCCAGGCCTTCATGTCATCAGCGGGCACCTTGGCCTTGCGGGCAGGGCGGCCTGCCGTCAGCTCGGCGAGGGCGAGGTCGATCAGGGAAACCTGTGCCTTCGCTTCCTTGTCGCCGGAGTTGGCTTTCTTGATCACGCCGGCCTTGCGCCTCTCGAGGCTGTCGAGATCGGCGAGCATCAGTTCGGTTTCGACGACTTCGAAATCCGCCACCGGATCAACCTTGCCGCGAACATGCGTGATGTCGTCATTATCGAAGCAGCGCAGCACATAGATGATCGCGTCGGTTTCGCGGATGTTGGCGAGGAACTTGTTGCCGAGGCCCTCACCCTGGCTTGCGCCTTCGACAAGGCCGGCGATGTCCACGAAGTTCATCCGCGCTGGCACGATTTCCTTCGAGGCGGCAACCTTCGCCAGCGCATCGAGGCGCGGCTCCGGCACGGCGACTTCGCCGACATTCGGCTCGATCGTGCAGAACGGATAGTTCGCGGCCTGTGCGGCGGCGGTCTGGGTTAATGCGTTGAAGAGGGTAGACTTGCCGACGTTCGGCAGACCCACGATTCCACACTTGAAGCCCATGACGCTTTACACTCCGGAATAGCTGAATGGGCGCATTAGCGCCTTTTGATGTGCGAAAACAGGCACAAAAATCGCTTCGCAGCTTAAATGGCTGGCTTGGCCGTGCCGCAGGGGTATTCTCCCGTGGTTAACCGTATCAGAAGGGTACACGCCCCATGAGTTATGACGTCTTCCTCGTGTCCGCGCTCGAAGACCTGGACACCGCCAAACTGGTGGCGCGGCGCCTGCGCGCGCTCAGGTTCAAGGTCTGGCTTGACCAGAAACAGGTCGACGAGACCTTCGATGCGAAAGATGCGCGCGATGCGATGAACTCGCAGTCGATGCTTGTGCTCTGGTCCGCCAGCGCCGTGAAAAGCGACTGGGTGCGCGCCGCTGCCGCAGTCGGCAATTCCCGCGCCGGCACGCTGATCGAAGCTGCCCTCGACAAGACCATTCCCTACGAACCCTTCCGCACCCACAAGCGCTTTACGCTCGACGGGCTGACCTCGCGCAAGTCGCCGCCTGCCTTCGCGGATCTGATCGACGAGCTCGGCCGCCGCCAGGGCCGCAGCGACCTGCGCGAATGGAATGCCTTCGGCGCGCAGGACGAAGACAAGCGCCTCGACTGGCTCGCCGCCCATCCGAATGACCCTCTGGCGCTGAACGCCAGAAAGAAGCGCGATAAGGATCTCGGCATCAAGCCGGCACCGGCGCGCGAAGCCATCGGCGCCGCGGCTCTGGCTGCCGCCTCGCTGCGCGGAACGCTGTCTGCGGTGGCGCCCGCTGCCAATGTGCTCAGCCTGGCGCGAACGAACGGCGCCGCGCCGCTCGCCTCGAACGGCGCGATTGCGTCCGCGACACTGGCCGACGACGCGCTCGGCTTCGGCACAATGATGGCGGTCGGTGCGGCGATTGCTGCTATGCTGATCCTCGCCTGGGTCTTCCGCTCGCAGCCGGCCTCGATGGCGCCCGGCGCCATGCCGGCGATTGCCAATGCCAGCATGCCGGTAGCCTGCCCGGCGGGCACGGTGGCCCGGTCCATGCTTCGGGTTATTGAGCCGGGACCGATCATTGACGACACGCAGCCGCAGATCATCGACGACACCGCCGATCAGCCGGGCTGAGCCTTTATCCGGACAAGAAAAAAGCCGCCGGAAATCCCGGCGGCTTTTTTTGATTCAGGCCATGCTCCGAAGTCTATTTCAGGGCTTTCTCGATCTCGCGGGCCGCGGCTTCGAACTGGTCGACGCCGGTCTGCTCGGCCATGACGCGGCGGGCCGCTTCGGTGGCCGCGTCGGCAGCCGCGCGGCGCACTTCGCTGGCGGCTTCGGCTTCCGCCCCGGCGATCCGGGCGGTGGCCTGCGCTTCGCGGCGGGCGATCTTGTCGGCGAGGTCTTTCCTGGCTTCCTCGAGGAAGGCTTTTGCGTCGAGCCTTGCCTGATCGATGATCGCTTCGGCTTCCTTGTCGGCGTCCTGCTGGCGGCGCTCGGCGAGAGCAAGGGCTTCCGCCGCCTGTTCGCGCAGGTTTGCGGCCTGACCGAGTTCTGCCTTGATCGCGCTGGCGCGGTTGTCGAGGCCGCCTAGAACGGCCTTGAATGCGCCCATGCGCCAGACGATCGCGAAGAAGATCACGATACCGATCATCACGAGGTGCGTGACGGTATCGGTGAACGGCGTCAGCAGCGTGTCTTCGCCTTCGGTCGCGGCGAGCGCGGCCGGCGCGAGCACCAGAACTGAAGCAAGCGAAGCGAGCGCGTGGCGGATCATGCGCGTTTCTCCAGAGCGGCCGTAACCGCCCTTTTTACTTCGGCCTTCGAGGCTTTCACGCCGAGGCGCGCGGTCATCGCTTCAGCTGCCTCGATCGCGATCTGCTCGACATTTTTCATCGCATCTGCCCGCAGCTTGGAGATGCGGCCTTCGGCGGCTTCAAGCTTGCGGGCGAGGTCAGCATCAACCCGCGAGGTTTCTGCGGCGAGTTCTGCCTCGGTCTTTTCGCGGGCCTTGTCAGCCGTTTCGCGGGCCTTCGACCGGGCCTGGGCCAGACGCAGCTCAAGCGCTTTCTGCGCTTCAACTGACTGGTTGTTCAGGCGGGCGGCCTCGTCGAGGTCCGACGCGATACGGTTCGAGCGCTTCTCCAGCGTATCGCTCAGCTTCGGCAAAATAAAGCGGGCGAGGGCGAAGTAGAGCCCCAGGAAGAAGACGGCGAGCCAGAACAGCTGCGAGGCAAACCAAGTCGGATCGAACGCCGGGAAGGGCGCCTTTACGGCCTCGCCGCCATGGGCAGCGGATTCTGCGAGAAATGCCAGCAAGCTCATGGCGTGCCCAGCTCCTTACCTGTCGCTCTTAGGCAGCGAACAGGATCAGCATCGAGATAACGAACGCGAAAAGGCCGAGGGCCTCTGCGAGCGCCATACCGAGGAAGAGGTTGCCCGACTGCTGCGGGGCGGCCGAGGGGTTGCGCATCGCGGCGTCGAGGAACGAGCCGAAGATGTTACCCACGCCGATTGCGGCGCCGATCATGCCGAGCGTGGCGAGGCCAGCGCCGACGTACCGCAGACCTTCGGTGATATTGCCTTCCATGGGAGTCTCCTGTTGGAAAAATGTGGATTCTGGTTCAGTGGCGCCCGTCAAGCGTGTTCCACTGGAACCGTCAAGGGGCAGGACTTGGCGCGTTTGGACGCACCGGCGAAAGCTGTCTCCCGTCAGTGATGCGGGTGGATGGCGTCTTTGAGATAAACGCAGGTCAGCAGGGCAAACACATAGGCCTGCAGGAACGCCACGAGGAACTCGAGCGCGGTAATCGGGATCAGCAGCAAGTAAGGCACCCAGGAGGCCCAGGCGAAGCCGGCGCCGGCCAGCATGACCACGAAGATTGCCAGCAGTTTCAGCATGATATGGCCGGCCAGCATGTTGGCAAACAGACGCATGCCGAGGGTGATCGGACGGGCCAGGAAGGAGATGATCTCGATCGGCACAAGGAAGAACATGACCGGCAGCGGTACGCCGTGCGGGGCGAAGAGGCCGAAGAAGCCAAGGCCGTTCTTGTAGATGCCGTAGCCGACGACAATCAGGATCACCACGACGGCCAGGGCGCCGGTCACGGCGATATGGCTGGTGGTAGTGAAGGCGTAGGGGAACATGCCGACGATGTTGGCGCCGAGGATGAAGAAGAACAGCGTGAAGACGAACGGGAAGAACTTCAGGCCTTCCTCACCGGCGGTCGAGCGGACCATGTCCGCTATGAAGCCATAGGACAGCTCGCCCAGCGACTGTATGCGGTTGGGGATCAGGCCGCCGCGCGAGGCTGCGACGCCAAGGAAGGCGAGAACGAGGCCCGTCGAGACGAGCATCCAGAAGCTCGAATTGGTGAAGGACAGGTTGTAGCCGCCCGCCGTCCACTCCAGCAGCGGGAATATCTTGAACTGGTGAATCGGGTCCGTCGCGATGCTCGGGAGGAAACCTTGAAGGGGCAGGTTCATCAGGTGGTCTCGTCTGGCGGTTTGGGCGTTTCGGCCGATTTCATTGCGTCTTCGGACAGCTGCTTCGCCGCCCGCATGAGGTTGCGGAGACCCGCCGCCATGCCAAATCCCATCATCACGAGCAAGCCCCAGGGCGAGGTCTTCGCGAAATGGTCAATCAGCAGGCCCAGTCCGACACCCACGACAACAGATGCAACCAGCTCCGAACTATAGCGCAAGGCCATGCCCGTCGGCGTGTTGACAGTGTTCTTCCGTTGGCGTTCGGCCCGGTTCGCCCGTTCCTCTCGTATGGCCTGAGCCTTCGCGATGCGTTCGGAAAGATCCGAGGGATCTGGTCCGGACATCAGAAGGCTCCTGCCAACGATCGAGGGACAACGTGCACCACCCCGTCAAATTTCGCGCAAACTATGAGGGCCAACCTGCCAAGTCAACGAGATTTCCTGCAAGTGATCGCCTTGTTTTTATTAAACTAAGTGCGCGGGCGGCTGCGCTACTCCGCCGCAACGAGGCGCTCGGCCGCGGCGAGGTCCACGGAAACCAGTTTCGAGATGCCCTTTTCGCGCATGGTGACGCCGAAAAGCCGGTCCATCCGGCTCATGGTGACCGGATTGTGCGTTATAATAACAAACCTGGTGTCGGTGCGCTGGCGCATTTCGTTCAGCATGTTGCAGAACCGGTCGACGTTGGCGTCATCGAGAGGCGCGTCCACCTCGTCCAGCACGCAGATCGGCGCGGGGCGCGACAGGAACACGGCAAAGATCAGCGCCGAAGCGGTAAGCGCCTGCTCGCCGCCGGACATCAGGTTCAGTGTGCCAAGCTTTTTGCCGGGCGGCTGGGCAAAGATCTCGAGCCCGGCGTTCAGCGGGTCTTCGGCATCAACAAGGCGCAGCTCTGCCTGCCCACCGGCAAACAGCGCCACGAACAGCGCCTTGAAGTGTGTGTTGACAGCCTCGAAGGCCTCCATAAGGCGCTGGCGGCCTTCGACGTTCAGGGCTTCGACGCCTTCGCGAAGCTTGGTGATGGCGGCAGTGAGATCATCACGCTCTGCGATCTGGTTGCCAAGGCGCGAACCGAGTTCTTCGGCCTCTTCTTCAGCATTCATGTTTACGCCGCCCAGCTGGTCGCGCTCGCGGCGCAGGCCATCGAGCCGGGCTTCGGCCTCACGGGGCGTGAAGGCGCCAAGCGTGTCCTCTTCGAGACCGGCTTCAGCAATCGCCAGCAAGCCTTCCGGCGTGCGCTGGAAAGCATGGCGGGCGTGTTCGATGCTTTCGGCGAGTTTCGCTTCAGCATTCTCGAGCTTGACGCTCCAGGCGGCGAGTTGTTCGCGCGCTTCAGCCGCCGCAATGGCGGCGCGGCGGGCGGCGCTGTCAGCCTCTCGGATCGCGGTTTCCTTTTGGGCGAGCGTGTCGGCAGCGGCCTGACGCCCGGCCTCCAGCTGCTCGGTCTCGGCGGCGAGGCCGTCGATTTCAGCGCGGAGGGTTTCGGGCCTTTCGCGCGAGGTCTGCACCGATGCGGCCACATCGGCGCGGCGCTGCGCCAGCTGGGTCAGCCGCGCGTCGGCGGAGGCCAGCCGGGCCGTCCATGCTTCCACATCACGGGCGAGCGCGCCGCCGCGGGCGACGGCTTGTTCGCGGCCGCGTAACAGGTCAGCCAGCTGTCCGCGCGCTTCTGTTTCGCCGGCGCGGGCGGCGCTCAGCACGTCGCGTGCCTCTAACAGGGCCGCTTCGAGTTCAGCGTCTTCGCCGGCGCCCGCGCCCGGCACGGCGAGGGCGAGCATCTCGGCAATCGCCGACAGGTCCAATTCAGCGCGGGCCAGGGCTTCGGTGCCGGCTTCGCGTTTCAGCATCGTGCGTTCATTGGCCTGGGTAGCTTCGATCGCAGCGGCGCGGGCATAGGTCAGTGTGCGTTGGGCCGGGGCAATGAACTGGCGCAGGTGGCGCAGGTTCTCTTCCGCCGCGAGGCGCGCCTTGCAGGCGGCGTCGAAATTGCCGGCGAGTTCATCGCGCTCGGTCTGACGTGTTGTCAGTTCGGCCTGCGCCGCTTCGATGCGGGCCTTTTGTTCAAGACGGGTCGCAGCGCTGACGGGCGCGTCCGGCGTGCGGATGAAGCCGTCCCAGCGCCAGAGATGCCCGTCGCGGGAGACGAGACGCTGGCCGGGCCTCAGGCTGGTGAAAAGGCGCGCGCCCTCGGCCGGAGAGACAAGGCCGCATTGGGACAGCCGCGCGGCAAGTTCACCGGGAGCGTCCACGTATTGCGTGAGGGGCGCGGCGCCATCCGGCAGGCTTTGCGCGGTCAGCGCAGCGCCGCTCCAGAACAGGGCAGTGCTGCGATCGGTCGAGGCTTCGATATCGTCGCCAAGGGCCGCCGCGACCGCCTTCTCGTATCCGTCGCGAATGCGCAGGCTGTCGAGCACCGGCGGCGCCTCGGTCGCATCTGTCCGGCGCATCAGGCGCGTCAGACCCGCGATCTCGGCTTCCAGCACGCGGACGGCATGGTTTGCCGCATCGAACGGCGGTTGAGCCTCACCCTCGGCAACCCGGCCCCGGGCGAGATCGGCCTCGGCGAGTTCCACGGCGCGCTCGGCGTCACCCAGTGCAATCTCGGCCTCGGCTTCGGCATTCCTGGCCTGGCGCAGACGCAACAGGTTGATCCCGGCATCTTCCAGCCCGGTCATCTCGGTGCGCAGGCGTTCGGTTTCGGTAGTCAGCTGGTCTTTGCGGCGCAACTGAGCGGCGACGGTCTCTTCGGCGGCGCGCAGGCGGGCACGCAGTTCCGACAACCGCTGCTGCGCCGTATCGGCGGCGCGTTCGGCCGCGGCGAGGCGCAGGCGAGCAGCCTCCAGTCCGGCGCGAGCGTCTTCATCAAGGCGGGCCGACAGGGCAGTGTCTTCTTCCGGCAGACCGGAGAGTTCGTCCTGCGCCTGGACGAGGGCGGCGCCAGCTTCTTCCCGCGTCGTCGTTTCCCGGTTGAAGTCGATCGACAGGCGCAGCGATTCGGCTTCAAGCCGCGCATGCGAATCGGCTGCGATCCGGCGCTCGGTTTCCAGTTTCGCCAGCGTGATCCGCGCTGAGCCCAGACGGGCAGCGGCGCTCATCTCATCATCGCGGAGCGACGCAAGACCCTCACCGGCCTTGATTCGCTCCTTTTCGCGCATCGCGTCTTCGCGGGAGAGGTCATCCACCTGCCGCTTCAGGGATTGCAGCTGCGCGCGCGCGGTTTCGGCGGCGACACGTGCCTCGACCCAGCGCAGGTGCGCCGCAAGCGCGCCGAGCGCCTGGATTTCTTCGGTCAGCGTCCGGTAGCGCCTCGCCTTCGACGCCTGCCGTTTCAGGCTCGCCAGCTGGCGCTCCACTTCGGCAGAAACTTCCGCGAGCCGTTGCAGATTTGCCCCGGCGCCGTCGAGCTTCAGTTCGGCTTCATGGCGGCGGCTGTTCAGGCCCGCAATGCCGGCTGCCTCTTCAAGGATGCGGCGGCGGTTCTGGGGCTTGGAGCCGATTAGCTCGGAAATCTGCCCCTGCCGCACGAGTGCGGGGGAGTTCGCGCCGGTGGAGGCATCGGCGAACAGAAGCTGGATGTCCTTGCCGCGCACGGTGCGCCCATTGATCCGGTAACTTGAGCCAGCGCCCCGCCGCAGCTTGCGCTCGACTTCCAGCTGGTCGGCGCCGTTGAACTCCGGCGGGGCGGTGCGTTTCGAATTATCCAGGACGAGGATCACCTCCGCCGTCTCGCGGGCGGGCCGGCCCTCGGCGCCGTTGAAGATCAGGTCGTCCATCTCGCCGCCGCGCATGGCCTTGGCGGAGTTGGCGCCCATCGCCCAGCGAAGCGCTTCCAGCAGGTTAGACTTGCCGCAGCCGTTCGGGCCGACAATGCCTGTCAGTCCCGGTGCAATCGGGACCGTCTGCGGGTCTACGAACGACTTGAAGCCGGCAATGCGGAGTTCAGTGATCTGCATCCCGGCGCCTCATCCTCACGGCACGCCCTTTTCGGCGAGCAGGGCGTCGAGCTGTTTCGAGAAGCCCTCGGCGGTGCGATAATCACCTTCGAAATTGCGGACCTTGCCATCGACCACGAAGGTCGGCGTGCCGTTGACGCCGAATTCCTCAGCGGAGGCATAAACGTCAGCGAGGGCGTTGCGGATCTCGGCATTCGAGAGGCAGGCGTCGAGCGCTTCCATATCGGCGATGCCGTATTGCTGGCCGATGGTCAGCAGCGCGGTCTTGGCGACGCTGTTCTGGGCGGCCTGGATGATGCCTGCCTGACGCTCGAACAGGTCGTTTATAACGTCGAAATAATTCGCCGGGTCCACGCAGCGCGCCATCGAATAGGCGGCAATGTCGATCTGGTTCAGCGGGTATTCGCGGTAGACGAACTTTACCTTTCCGGTCGCGACATATTTCTCCTGGATCGTCGGCTCGACCTCGTCATGCCAGTATTTGCAGGCGCCGCAGGTGGGCGAGGCATATTCGATCAGTGTGATCGGTGCGTTTGGATCGCCTTTTACGTGACCGAGTTCGCCCGATTGCGTCGTCGCACCGCCGCCTGCTGGCTGGGGGGAGACGGCGCCGTCGCTGGCTGCGCCGCAGGCAACAACTGCCAGTACGGGAAGAGCCAGAAGGGCAAAACGCCGGGAAAGTGCTGCCATGGTCATAAGCCTCGCGTTAAGGAATGAGTCGCACCGGTTGCCAAATGGTTAAGGAATCCGGCCCGGCTGTTTACGGGTCTGCCGTTAGCACAGCCTTGCCCAGCGCAACAATTGCCGCGCGCAGGCGCGGGTTTTCAATTTGTCGTGCGCCGGCGTCCAGCATCGCGGCCTCTTCCGGCGTCAGCTGCCGCGCCCTGGGCCGATAGGCGAGGGTTTCGGCGCCGCGCTGGAGGGTGCCCTGCACAATGCGGATTGCTGTGATGTCGCCGCCGGCAGCGACCGAGACACGCTGGCGAATCGTCTCCGACTGGTGCTGAACCAGCGGAGCGGCCTGCGGGATGACCCGCAGCGTCAGGATGCGGCCATCCCTGGAGGCGCTGATCTTTTCCGGGTGGGAGAACTTGTAGAGCTGTTCGCCCGCAATCTCGCGCCATCGCGCTTGCAGCAGCTTCAGCGGCGGCAACTTTGCCGAGCCGGATTTGCGGCTGACCCGGTCCGCCGAGATTGCCACCGCCTTCATCGGCGGACGCAGCGCCCGGGCCCGTGAATAGCGCAGCTTGACCAGCGCGCGCGCTTCTTCCAGCGGATCGAGGGTTGATCTTGTGACCATGATCGCAAATCTGCACGGCTTCTGAGGCGAGGGAAAGGCAAGCGCGCAAAAAGTGAACACCCGCTTGCCGGAATGGTGCCGGCTCTGCTGACCTGGTTTGGCCGGTCGGCCCGCATCTTGCCATGGCGCGAGGCGCAGGGCGTGCGGCGTGATCCCTACCGGGTCTGGCTGTCCGAGATCATGCTGCAGCAGACTACTGTGCCGCATGCCGCGCCTTACTTCGCCGCCTTCACGTCGCGCTGGCCAACGGTCGCAGCGCTGGCCGCCGCACGGGATGAAGACGTGATGCAGGCCTGGGCGGGGCTCGGTTACTATGCCCGGGCGAGGAACCTGCTCAAATGCGCCCGCGAAGTGGCCGCGCGGGGCGCCTTTCCGGAGAGCGAAACGGAGCTGCGCACCTTACCGGGGATCGGTCCGTACACAGCGGGCGCCGTCGCGGCGCTGGCTTTTGGCGAACGCACACCGGCAGTGGACGGCAATGCCGAGCGCGTCTTTGCGCGCCTCCTCGCGCTAAAGGAAGACTGGGCGGCGGCGAAGAAACGCATCGCCCTGCTGGCGCGCGAGCTCGTGCCCGCAGACCGGCCGGGTGCATTTGCCGAGGCGCTGATGGACCTTGGCGCGACAGTCTGCACACCAAAGAAACCGAACTGCGCGGTTTGTCCGTTGACAGCGCTTTGCGCCGCACGCGCAGAGGGCGATCCTGAACATTATCCGCTTAAGCCGGCAAAGGCGGCGCGCCCTGTGCGTTACGGAAGGGCTTATGTCCTGCGCCGGACGGGACATGTCTGGCTGCTGCGGCGGGCGCCCTCGGGCCTGCTCGGCGGGATGCTGGCGCTGCCCTCGTCAGACTGGCGCGAGGCACGTGAAGGGTGTGAACCGCCGCTCGGCGCCGCATGGGAGCGGCTCGGCGAAGTGCGCCATGTCTTCACACATTTCAACCTGCATCTCGAAGTTCTGGCAGCCGAGACGACCGACGCGGGCTTGCCGGAAGGGTTCTGGGTTTCAGCGGATGACCTGACGGGCCTGCCGAGCGTGTTCGCCAAGGCCGTCGCCCTCGCGGGCCTCAGCGCGCGGCGAAAACGTTGATCTGAACGAATGCCGCCATGTTGATCGCGACGCTCATCCAGAACAGTGTACGGAAGGTCTTCTTCTGCGTCTTGTGACGGAACACTTCCTGCCCCAGGATGCCGCCGGGCCAGCCGCCGACAAGGCCGATCAGCAGCAGGATGGTTTCGGAAACGCGCCATTGCCTGTGGCTCGCGGCGAGCTTGTCGAGGCCGTAACCTGCAAAGCAGGCAACGCTCGCCGCGCCGTAGATAATAAGCCAGTTGGACGAGACCCCCTGCACGAAATTGATTGCCAGAATGATGAACAGGAAAGCTGGGATGACCATCATGCGCGGGCCGCGCTGCAGAACCTGCGACAGCAGACTCGGGCCTGCCTTCGCGGTTACAGGCGCGGCGACAGAGGTAACACGTTTTGCCTTCGGCCGGCCATCCTTACCGAGGTCGAGGTCAAATTCGTATTCCAGCCCGATTTCTATGTGCCGGCCTTCCTTGGCGAAGGCGCTGGCGTGCACGAACACATCCTGCCCACCGCCATCTGGCGCAATGAAGCCGAAGCCGCGTTCGTCATTCCAGCTTACAAGGCGCCCTTTCGAGCGGGCCGCCAAAGGAGAGGGCGCCGCAGTCACGATGCACCCTCTCGCGCTACCGAAGCGGCCAGGGAGGCCGACAGGAACCGGTCTATATCACCGCCGAGCACGCCATCAGTGTCCGAAGTTTCGACATCCGTGCGCAGATCCTTCACCATCTGGTAGGGCTGTAACACGTAGGAGCGGATCTGGTGTCCGAACCCTATGGCACTCTTGTCCGCATACTGAGCATCCGCGACCGATTTGCGCTTCTGAAGCTCGATTTCGTAGAGCTTGGAGCGCAGCATCTTCCAGGCCTCGTCGCGGTTCTGATGCTGCGAGCGGCCCATCTGGCAAGAGACAACGGTGTTGGTCGGAATGTGCGTCAGGCGCACGGCCGAGTCTGTCTTGTTGATGTGCTGGCCGCCGGCGCCCGAGGCGCGATACGTGTCGGTGCGCACGTCGGACGGATTGATCTCGATTTCGATGTTGTCGTCGATCACCGGCGTCACACTGACCGATGAGAAGGACGTGTGGCGGCGCGCCGAGGAGTCAAACGGTGAAATGCGAACGAGCCGGTGCACACCGGTTTCAGACTTCAGCCAGCCATAGGCATTTTCGCCCTTGATCTGGATGGTGGCGGACTTGATGCCGGCTTCCTCGCCTTCGCGCTCGTCGAGCGCCTCGACCGAATAGCCATGCTTCTCTGCCCAGCGCACGTACATTCGGCGCAGGATGGAGGCCCAATCCTGGCTTTCCGTGCCGCCTTCACCGGCGTTGACCTGAAGGTAGCAGTCATTGCCATCCGCCTCGCCCGAAAGGAGCGCGGCGAGTTCGGCTTTCTGAGATTTCTCCGCAGACCGGGCGAGCGAGGCCTGGATATCGGCCAGCATGGCGGCGTCACCTTCGGCAAGTTCCAGCAGTTCCGGCGCGTCGGTGATTTCCTTCTCCAGCGCTTCAACCGTTGCGATTGCGTCCGTCAGTTTCTGGCGCTCGCGCATCAGTTTCTGCGCTTCTGCCGGATCGTTCCAGAAGTCAGGACGTTCCGAAAGCGCGGTCAGTTCATCGAGGCGTTTTGTGGCTGTATCCCAGTCAAAGACGCCTCCGTAGCAAGGCGGAGGACTGGCGGATCTGGTCAATCAGTGATCGAATTTCGGCGGACATGAATACGCATCCTTCAACTTAAGGGAAATGGGTCTGGCAAGGCCTATAACGCGCTGCGCGGCGCGGTCAAAGCGCTGTATTCACGCCGGACCGCGTCAGAAAATACCGTCGAGGATCTCGTCCGCGGCGTCTTCCCGATCGGCGCCGTCCGGAACCGGGCCATCGGTCTGCGTCCCGTCTCCACACGAGCCGGAAATCGACAGGCAGTCTTCCTGTCCGACGAACACGTTAAGGCCGGGTTCGGTGCCGGGCCGGAAGGCTTCATCGATCACGCCTGCGCCGCCGCCGGGCGCGGGCGCGCCGGTGGCGGCGTTAACTTTCACGAGGCGCACGCCGGGCGGTATCCGGAACGGAGTGGCCGGTTCTTTCTCCAACGCCTTTTCCATGAAGTCGGTGAAGATGGGCGCGGCGAGTGAACCGCCGGCCTCGCCTTCGCCGAGCGAACGGTTATCATCGAAGCCTATCCGCACGCCGACCACGAGATCCGGTGAGAAGCCGACGAAGATCGCGTCACGGTAATCATCGGTCGTGCCGGTCTTGCCGGCGAGCGGCTTGCCGACGCGCAGGGCACGCCGGCCCGTTCCGCGCTCGACGACGCCCTCCATCATGTGGGTGACCTGATAGGCAACAATAGGGTCGAGCACCTGGTCGCGGTTGTCGGGCAGGACCGGCGGCTCTTCGCCGTTCCAGTCGTCAGCGGTGCAGCCTTCGCAGGCACGCTGGTCATTGCGGTAGAGCGTGCGGCCATAGCGGTCCTGCACGCGGTCGAGCAGCGTCGGTGTGACCTTCTTGCCGCCGTTCACAAAGGCTGCGTAGCCGCGCACCAGGTTGATCAGTTCCGTATCACCGGCGCCGAGCGACATAGCGGCATAGGGCGGCAGCTTTTCATAGACGCCGACCCGCTCTGCGAGGCTGGAGACAGACTCCATTCCGATGTCCTGCGCCACGCGGGCAGTCACCTGGTTCAGGGACTTCTCGAGTGCCACACGCAAGGTCACCATCCCATAGGACTGGCCTGCCGTGTAGTTCTTCGGAGCCCAGTATTTCTTGGTCGAGACGTCATACGACACGAACGGCGCATCCAGCATACGGCTCGCGGGCGTGTAGCCCTTTTCGAGCGCGGCGGCATAGACAAAGGCCTTGAAGCTGGAGCCCGGCTGCCGCTTGGCCTGCGTTGCGCGGTTGAAGCTCGACTTGAAGAAAGAATAGCCGCCCTGCATTGCCAGCACGCGGCCCGAGTGCGGGTCGAGCGCGATCAGCGAGCCGTCGACTTCCGGAACCTGACGCAGCGTGGCGTTGCCGACCGGCATCATCAGCGGTTCAGCGGGCGGGCCAGCAATCGGCTTGCCATCCGGATCGAGTTTCACGTCTTCATCCACAACCGGCGAGTCAGCCTCGGTCGACTTCTGGGCCTCACGCTTGAACTCGGCCAGGATGACATGGCCAACTTTCAAGCCGGCCTTGCCGCCATCGGGCCTGTAAGTCTGCGCCCATTTTATCTCGTCGGATGGCAGCTTGATCGTCGCGCCATCGGTCAGCAGCAGTTCTGCAGACCTGGCGCTCAGCTTGGTAACCAGCGCAGCTTCCCAGGTGCCGTAACCGCCCGGCAGCTTGACCGCCTTGAGGGCTTCGGCGGAAGCGTCATCTGCCGGCAACGTCGTGATCGGCCCGCGCCAGCCATGTCGGCGGTCGTAGGCAATCAGACCGGTCTGCAAGGCCGCCTGCGCGGCCAGCTGGAGGCGCGTGTCGATGGTCGAGCGGATCGACAGACCGCCCTGTTCCAGCGTGTCTTCGCCATAGGTCTTGATCAGGTCGCGGCGCAGCTCCTGCACGAAGTAGGTCGTGGAGGCATATTCCGGCCCGCGAAGGCGTTTGGTGGTGGTCAGCGGCATAGCCTTGGCGGCGTCGGCTTCATCCCGTGTGATGTAGCCATCCTCGACCATCCGGCCGAGCACATAGTTGCGGCGCACCAGCAGGCGGTCGGGGTTCGTGTACGGGTTCACGGCCGAAGGCAGCTGCGCCAGCGACGCGAGGATCGCGGCTTCCGAAAGGTCGAGTTCCGACAGCGACTTGTTGAAATAGTTCAGCGCGGCCGAAGCGACGCCATAGGACTGCCCGCCCAGATAGATCTCGTTTAGGTAAAGCTCGAGGATCTGGCCCTTGGAGAATTCCTTCTCCATCCGCTGCGCGACGATCGCTTCCTTGGCCTTGCGCTCGATGTTCTGGTCGCGCGTCAGCAGCATGTTCTTGGCCACCTGCTGCGTGATGGTGGAGCCACCCTGCAGGCCGCCGTCGCCGGTGATCTTATTCTTTGCCGTGTTCACGCCGGCCCGTGCCATGCCGGTATAGTCGAGACCGTCATGGGTGAAGAAGTTCTTATCCTCAGCCGCGACGAAAGCCTGAATGACGTATTCCGGGATCGACTCATAGGGCACGAAGACCCGGTGCTGGTCAGCAAACTCCGCGATCAGCGTGCCGTCGCCGGCATGCACGCGCGAGGTGATCGGCGGTTCGTACTGTTTCAGTTTCTCAATCGAAGGTACATCCCGGCCCAGCGCCGCGAAGTAGGCCCAGACTGCGATCAGCGCGACCACGCCCAGCGCGAACAGGACTACGGCGATCCGCCGGGCCCATTTCAGGTGGCCGGAATACTTGTCCAGGGTCGCGCGGAAGGTCGGAGGAGGCGCATCAGTCATCAACTATACCTGTGCTGTGATTCGACGGCCATTAGCCATGATCGCCCGTAACGGCGGTGCATGCGCAGGCCTCGCATGCGTTTCCGGCGATACTATGGCGCGGCTGCGGCCTGCAAAAGAGAGCAGTGTCAGATGTCCCTGCGCTCGATCTCGAGATCTTCGAGCGAAATCTCGGGCAAAGGGCGCTTTTCCGGCGGCGGGCCGCTGATCCCGTCCTTCAGCTTTGCGGCGATGCGTTCGCGCTCAGCATTGGGCGGATAATTGTCGAGCGCGATTTCCCAGGCCGTGCGGGCCTCGTCCTTGCGGTCGAGGTGCCAGTAGATGTCGCCGAGATGGTCCTCGATCTCCCAGTGGCTCTGGGGCGAAAGCTCCTTGCGGGCGCCTTCGATCAGGCCCTTGGCGCGCTCGAGATCGCCTAGCTGGTAGAGCGACCAGCCGAAAGAATCCGCAATGTAGGGG
>NZ_JBBEBT010000230.1:14611-19354 GCF_040882205.1 Hyphomonas sp. | reverse complement strand
GTCTCCGGTTCCTCCACAACTTTATTCTCGATATGGCCGAGCCCGTCGATCTCGACACGCACTGTGTCGCCCGCCTTCAGCCATTTCGGCGGGTCGAAACCGGCGCCGACGCCCGCCGGCGTTCCGGTATAGATGACGTCACCCGGCTCCAGCGTGAACGCGGCGGTCAGGTGTTCGATCTGCGCAGCGATGTCGTGGATCATCTGCGCAGGCTTGCCGGACTGGCGCAGCTCGCCATTGATGTAAGTGCGGATCTCGGCGCCGGAAATGTCGCCGGCTTCGTCCAGTGTCACCAGCGCCGGGCCGAAAACGGCGTGGGTGTCGAAGCCCTTGCCCATGATCATCGTCTGGCTGGCCTTCTGCCAGTCGCGCACCGAATAGTCCCCGCCAACGCAGAAGCCTGCCACGATCTCCATCGCCCTTGCGCGCGGCACATGCCGGCCATGCTTGCCGATCACCACGACCAGTTCGCCTTCATAATCGAGCTGCGCGGAGACCTTTGGCAGGTGCACGGCTTCATACGGACCGTTGACGGCGGTGGCCTGCTTGTTGAACCACTTTTGCACTTCCGGTCTGGACGTATTGACGAAGCTGACGCTTTCGGCGGCGTGGGCGGCATAGTTGACACCGATGCCAAGGATCTTGCCAGGGCGCGCGATCGGCGCCAGCAGGCGGAGTGATGCCAGCGGCAGCGGATCGCCGGCTGAGTTTCCTTCCAGCGCCTCGGTAAGCGTTGCGCCCGCTACAGGGACGATCTGATCCGCTTCCAGACGGCCGAATGCACCGACGCTTCCCCGTTGGAACCTGACCAGTCGCATGGCGTTACTCTCCTGTCACACTCTGGCGCGATTTACCTTGCAAACCGTTCATGTCTCGTTGTGAACGCCTTTGGCAAGGGCTAGGAAGACGGCCTTGCAGAGGGGTAGGCGCATGCATCTCGGCGTTCGCGCGCAGGAAAGCTCGTTGAGCGATGTGTTTGCGCCCGGCGAGCGGCTGCGCATGCCGCCTTACCAGCGCAGCTATTCGTGGGGAGAGCAGGAAGCGCTTGAGCTGCTGGGCGACTTGCAGGAAGCCACCGAGGCGCAGAACCCTCACTTCATCGGCGCGGTCGTTTTCGTGCACGGTGAGGAGCCGGGCGTTCTGGAAATCGTCGACGGCCAGCAGCGCCTGACGACCCTCACTATCCTCCTCTGCGTGCTGCGCGACCTTGAGCCCGACAAGGACCGCGCCCGCAAGCTGCACATGCTGATCGCCGATGAGGCGCGTCCGATCCTCGGAGAAGGCGCCAACTGGCGCATTGCCCTGAATTACCAGGACGGCGCCTTCTTCCGCGACACCGTACAGCGCCCGGGCGCAACCCTGACGCTCGACGCTGACCCCGGCGAGAGCGAAAGCCAGGCGCGGATGATGGCGAATGCCGCCGTATTCCAGAAGGAACTGGGCAACATCACGCCCGAGCAGCTCCGCGCGCTGACCGAGATTGCCATGAATGGCTGCGCCCTCGTGCGCGTCGTGGTGGACAACAAGGACCAGGGCTTCAAGGTGTTCCGTGTGCTGAATACACGCGGAAAGGAGCCAGGCGCGCATGATATCATCAAGACCGAACTGTTCCAGCGCGCGAAGTTCACCTCCGCCGAAGCCGCCCGCTATGCCGAGCGCTGGGCCGAGCATGAAGCCACGCTTGGTGGCACGGCCTTCGACGACCTGCTGCGCCAGATCCGCACCATCTTCGACCGCGGCACGAAGGGCGACATCGTCGCAGCCTTCCAGAAAGGCGCGTTGGCGAAATTCGATGCGCGCAAGTTCCTCGACGAGATGCTGCCCGCCTATGTGGGCGCCTATCGCCAGATCGAGACAGCGCAGCTGGACGAAAGCCCGCGGTCCGAGGCGATTGCCAGCTGCCTGCACCAGATGCGCGCGCTGGAGCAGCAGAACTGGCGCGCGCCGGCCCTTCACTTCCTGGCCGAGCGCGGCGTGGAAGATACCTCGGCGCCGGAATTCTTCCAGAACCTCGAACGCCTCGCCTATGTGATGCAGCTCCTGGTGCATGACCGCGACCAGCGCAGCCGCCGTTTTGCGCGTGTCACCGAAGCGGTACGCAATGACCGTGTGCTGCTCTCGAAGACCGGTCCATTCGCCATCTCGCGCGACGAGGCAAGGAAGACGCGTGAGCGCTTGATCGGCCGGTTTGCCACTTTCGGCCAGCGCCGGGCGATCGCGCTGCGTCTCTGCGCCGCGCTGGCGAGCGGAAAGACCATTCCGCCGGAATCGGACGCAACCGTGGAGCACGTTCTGCCCCGCACGATCCCGGATGACAGCCACTGGATGTTTACCTGGCCGGACGCCGGACGGCGCCGCGAGCAATGCGACACAATCGGCAATTTCGTGCTGCTGACCACCAAGGTGAACCAGAAAGCCGACCGGCTGGACTACCGCGCCAAGAAGGAAATCTACTTCAATGGCGGAGGCGGCCAGGAATTCGCCCTTACCCGCGATCTGATGGAGCAGGACGCCTGGACGCCGGAAATCGTCCGCAAGCGGACGGAGAAGCTCGCCGGCATCCTGGCGGACGCCTGGGGTCTCTAGGCCGGCTTTCTGCTGAGGCGCGGGCCCGCCGAGATCAGAAAATCGACGGCCAGCCCGGCAGCAGCGTGAGGCCTGCCATCGGCAGGAAGGTTTGCCCAGAGCGCAAAGCCAAGGACGGAAAGCCTCAACGCGGAGCCCGTTTCAGGGTGAATTTCATGGTGTGAGTTCTTGAGATGAAAGGTTTCCGGACGGGATTTGTCCGGCGACCGGCGGCACTACGCCGCCCTGTCCCGGCACGCGGTCCTGGCGGTCGTGGCCGGTGTCCGGCGCATCGCCGGCGGCCTTGTCGGCGAGCAGGCTGTCAAGGTCTTTCCCCCAGCCCGCTGGCGCCCTCGGCCATGTCCTTGCCGGGCATGGCGCATACGAAAGCCGCAACATAGCCCGGCCGCGACTGGGCAGCCGCCATAGCCCCCGGCATCAGGGCCCGGGAGATGAGCGCGAGCATGGCCAGCACGCGCGCAAGCAATATGGCGGAACTTCCCCACATGGGTGGCTGGAACATCAGGTTTGCAGTGCGCGCAAACGGTCCGCTTCGCCGCAGGCAAGCCGCTCCCGAAAATTCCCCAACGGAAAGCCTAGCCGATCCGGCCTGCCTCCCCTAGGGTCGCCCCCGCAAACAAGCCTTTAACCAACACAAGGGAGGGCCGCCATGAGCCTGTTCGATCTGAAGGGTAAATCCGCCATCATCACCGGCTCCTCGCGCGGCATCGGCCGGGCGATTGCCGAGGCCATGGCCGACCAGGGCGCCCGCGTCGTCATCTCCTCGCGCAAGCCGGGCCCGTGCGAGGAAGTCGCCGAGGCTATCAACAAGAAGCATGGCGACGGCACTGCTATTGCGATCCCCGCCAATATCTCCTCGAAGGAAGACCTGCAGGCGATGGTCGACGAGACCAACAAGTCTTTCGGCGGAATCGACATCGTCGTCTGCAACGCCGCCTCGAACCCCTATTATGGCCCGATGGCCGGCATCTCGGATGACGCCTTCACCAAGATCCTGCAGAACAACATCATTTCGAACCATTGGCTGATCCAGATGTGCGCGCCGCAGATGCGCGCGCGCAAGGACGGCGCCATCATCATCGTCTCGTCTATCGGCGGCCTGCGCGCCTCGCCGGTGATCGGTGCCTACAACATCTCCAAGGCGGCCGACTTCCAGCTCGCCCGCAACCTTGCCGCCGAGTTCGGCGCCGACAATATCCGCGTCAACTGCATCGCGCCGGGCCTGATCAAGACCGACTTCGCCAAGGCCCTCTGGGACAATCCGGAAACCCTCAAACGCGCCCTCACCGGCACACCGCTGAAGCGTATTGGCGACCCGGAAGAAATAGCCGGTGCAGCGGTCTACCTCGCCTCGAAAGCCGGCGCCTACATGACAGGCCAGATGCTGGTCGTCGACGGCGGCGCCACCGTGACCTGAAAACCCGTAATCCCGGCCAGCCGCTCGCAGAGCGGCGTGCGCCGGGACCTTCCCTCACCAAGAACCGCAAGGAGGTCCCGGATCTTCGCTGCGCTCCGTGCGGGATGACACGCCCGTTCGCTCTTTGCCGGAACCGACCATGACCACCCGCACCGAACTCTCCGCCCAGCAAACCGCATTCTTCGCGCGCCTTCGCTCCGGCGAATGGGAACTGCCGGCCGGCATCCGCAATCTCGGCATCAAGCCGCACGAATGGCTGAAGGAGGTGTCCTATGGCTACACGCGGTATGAATGGCCGAACACCGGCGACCGCGACATCCAGCCGGACCGGGTGTTCGGTGGCTGGGTGGCCGGTCTGTCGGATCATATTGTGTCGATGACGATGGCCAGCGCGCTGGACGACGGCGAATGGTTTACCACGATGGAACTGCAGACCCGCATACTGCGCCCGGTGCCGAACGGACTGATAACCATCGAAGGCCGCCTGATCAGCAGGGGCAAGACCACCGCTCTCGTGGAGGCCGACTGGCGCGACGACAAGGGCCGCCACCTTGCCCGGATCACAGCCGCCAAGGCCATCCGCGCCTATTCTGAGTTGCGCGGGCCCGCCTGAACACACCCCGCATGATCTGCCCTCTGGACAAATCCGCTGCCGCATGGACAAGCCGCAGCAGACACCGGAGTCCTCCCGAATGAGCCTCGATACCCCGCCGCCCCCCAGCCGTGAGCGCGATCCGCTG
>NZ_JBBEBT010000230.1:0-14511 GCF_040882205.1 Hyphomonas sp. | reverse complement strand
CTCCCGAATGAGCCTCGATACCCCGCCGCCCCCCAGCCGTGAGCGCGATCCGCTGCCCGAGCGCCTTATCGAGCAGACGATCTTTGCGAGCCGCTGGCTGATGGCGCCGATCTATCTCGGCCTGATCGCCGCGCTCGCCATACTGATCGTCACCTTCTTCCGCGAACTGGTGCATTCCATCCCGAACGTGATGTCGATGGAGGAGTCTGATGTCATCCTGCTGATCCTGTCGCTTGTCGATATCTCGCTCGCCGGCAATCTGGTGCTGATCATCCTGTTCTCGGGCTACGAGAACTTCGTGTCCAAGATCGGCCCGGCCCAGCACCGCGACCGCCCGGCCTGGATGGGAAAAGTGGATTTCTCGGGGCTGAAGTCGAAACTGATCGCGTCGATTGTCGCCATCTCAGCCATCCACCTGCTGAAGATCTTCATGGACCTCGGCAAATACACCAACGAACAGCTGATGTGGTACACGGTCATCCATCTCAGTTTCGTTGTCTCGGGCGTCGGCTTCGCGCTGATGGATTTCATCGACTCCCGGTCCTGCAAATCGAAATAGGCGCCGCGGTTTTCAGTGCGATTTTTTAATGCAAACGATGCCCGCCTGAAGCGTTGGTTTTGTACCAGCATCACGGGGGAAAAATGAAAAAGCCCTTGCAATTCCTCGCAATGGCCGCGGCCGTAACGTTCATCGCCAGCATCGCGGACCGTGAGGCCCATGCCCAGATCAGGCTCGGCGTCGGCGTACCCGGTGCGGACGTGAATGTCGGCGCCCGTACCGAAACAAACACCAGCGGCCCCTACGTCTATGACGCCTGCCAGCCCGGCCACGGGCGCACGCGCGGCGATGTCCACCGCCGCCACTACCGGGACGCGCGTTACGAAGGCTATGACGGCTACGAAGCCTTTCAGTACACGTACGAAAACGGCGACCGCGCGCGCTATGAAACGACCTTCTGCTACAACCAGCGTGACCGGCCTTATGAAGTGCGTGAAACGGGCACGGTGTCAGGGTTCTCTGATCCAACCCCTCGCCCTGAATTGCCCCGCGCTATGCGGCGCGGGGTTCTTCATGGCAGCAGCAGGCAGGCATCACCGTAGGAATAGAACCGGTAGCCCTCGCGGATGGCATGTGCATAGGCCGCCTGCATCACATCCGTGCCCATCAGTGTGCAGACGAGCATGAAGAGGCTCGATTCCGGCAGGTGGAAATTGGTGACCAGCGCGTCTGTCGCGCGGACAGCGTCACCCGGCTTCAGGAAGATATCGGTCGGCCCGGTCGCCGCATGCAGCGTGCCATCCGTATCGGCGCAGCTCTCGAGCGTACGCATCGCCGTGGTGCCGACCGGCACGATCCGGCTCCCTGCCGCCCGCGCTGCATTGAGCCGCGCGGCGACGTCCGGCGTCAGGCGTCGCCATTCCTTGTGCAGCTTGTTCTCAGCCAGGTGTTTCGCCTCCAGCGGCTTGAACGTGCCAAGCCCGACATGCAGGCGCACATGCTCGCGTGCAATCTGCGCCGCTTCGATCTCTTCCAGAAGGCGCGGCGTGAAGTGTAATCCCGCTGTCGGCGCAGCCACGCTGGCCGCTTCCTCACCCGCAAACTTTGTCTGATAGGTCTCGCGGTCTGCCGCGTCTGCTGGCCGGCGCCGCGCGATATAAGGCGGCAGCGGCATCGCCCCGTGCGCGTCCAGCGCGGCCTCCAGCGCGGCGCCCTCCTGGTCGAACGCCAGCTCGATCTCTCCGCCCTCGCGCCGACCCGCGATTTCGGCCGAAAATCCGTGTGCGAACTGTATCGTGTCGCCTTCCTTCAGCCGCCGGCCAGGCCTCGCCAGCGCCAGCCAGCGCCGCGCGTCGATCCGCTCGACAAGGTTCACGTCCACATTCACGTCCCGGCTGACACCGTCGCGTGCCGGCCGCACCCCCTTCAACGCCGACGGCAGCACCCGGGTATCATTGAACACCAGCACATCGCCGGGCGCCAGGAAGCGCGGCAGGGCGCGCACGCGCGAATCCTCCAGTCGCCCATCCCCATGCACTACCAGCAGCCGCGCCGCATCCTGCGGCTCAGCCGGGCGCAGCGCGATCAGCGCCTCGGGCAGGTCGAAACTGTATGGGGTAAGGTCCATGCCCGCGCTCATTGCGCAGGCATGGGTAGAGCGTCAAGCCTGCGCTTACTTCACCATTGCCGGAACGGCCGGCAGGTCACACACGTCGACCTCGCCCATAGTCGCCAGCTCAGCTGCAAACGCATCGGTATCCGTGCGCAGCACCCAGGCTTTCGGGCGCTTCGCTTCCGGAATGTCGGCGGCAATCCTGACCGAGGTCAGCAGGTCCGGATCGGTCACCGAGCCACTGCCCGGCGCGCCCTTCTTGAGGGCCTTCACGACCGACTGACCATCGATCACCCGGCCCCAGGACGTGTACATCTTGTCGAGGTGGGGCGAGTGTTCGCGCATCAGGAAGAATTGCGTATCGGCCGAGTTCGGATCATCCGTCCGCGCGGTCGACAGCACGCCCCGGCAGTGCGGGATCGAGGTGCCGACAAATCCGTCTGCGGACATTTCTGCAAAGAAGGAGGGCTGCGTCAGCATCGGGAAGCCCTTGAGATATCCCATCTTGCCGGTGTCCTCCGGCCCGATCATGGCGTCCAGCGGCATCGCGGCCACATCGCGGCGGATGGTGAACTCGCCCGGAATGCCCGGCCAGCCCGGATCTGCGCCCTTCTTGGCCCAGACGTCACCGCCCTGAGCCATGAAATCGTCGATCACCCGGTGAAAGGTGGTCGCGTCGAGGTCGCCGGCCCGGATGATCTTGGTAAACTGGGCGAAGTGTTTTGGCGCCATTTCCGGGAAGGTTTCGACCAGTACGCGGCCCTTGGTCGTCTCGAAAACCAGCAGGTTCGCCGGGTCAACTGCGCGCCAGTTATCCGCGTCTGGCGTCTCGGCGCCGGCGCCCAGCGCCCAGGTCTTCTGTGCCGCCGTATCCCCGCAAGCCGGCATCGCCAGCCCGAGAAGGCCGGCCGCTATTCCAAACGCAACACGTTTCATTTTCTGTACTTCTCCAACAGCGCCGTCTTCACGTCGGGCGTGACGAACGGCGTTATGTTGCCCCCGAGGCTCGCGATTTCCTTCACGAGCCGTGAGGCAACGGCCTGATGGCGAACATCCGCCATAAGGAAGACCGTTTCAATGTCGGGGTTCAGTTGCTCGTTCATCGCGGTCATCTGGAACTCGTATTCGAAGTCCTGCACCGCCCGCAGGCCGCGTACGATGATCTGGGCGTCGCATGCCTCGGCAAACTTCATCAGCAGACCGTGCATCGGCATCACGCGGATTTCCGCCAGCCCCGGCCCGTTCAGCTTGGCGCACTCGGATTTAACCATCGCCACGCGCTCTTCCAGCGAGAACAGCGGCTTCTTGGACTCGTTGACCGCGACCCCGATCACCAGTTCGTCCACCAGCTTCATCGCCCGGCCGAAGATGTCGATATGGCCATTCGTCGGCGGATCGAAAGTTCCGGGATAAAGTCCAATACGGCGCACCTGCAGCCCTCCTGTTACCAGTCCTGTCGTCCGGCAGCGCGCACTCAGCCCTCTCCGCCTTGGTTCTTATCCATACCGGCTTCACCGTCTTCGACAAGCCGGGCAACCGAAACAACCTTCTCGTCGCCATTGGTGCGCAGGACCCAAACACCGCCGGTTGACCTTCCGGCAATCCGGATCTGGTCGACCGGAGTGCGGATCAGCTGGCCTGCATTGGTGACCAGCATGACCTCGTCGCCCTCGCCCACCGGGAAGGATTGCGCGACGCGTTTGACCGGCCCGCCCTTCTTGTCGCGGCCCCAGATATTCTGGGCGACCAGGCCTTTCCCGCCGCGTCCGGTGACGCGGTAATCATAGGCGGACGAGCGTTTGCCCATACCGTCATCGGCCACGGTGAAGATGAACTCCTCCGCCGCGCCGAGGGAGGCGATGCGCCCGGCCGACAGCGCCGCTTCGGCCACGGGCTCTTCGTCGTCGTCAGAGATTTCTTCTTCCTCGCCGGTTGCGGCGCGGCGCATCGCGGCGGCATGCTTCAGGTAGGCGCGCGCCTCTTCGGAGGTCACGTCCATATGCCGCAGGATGCCCATCGAGATGACCTCGTCGCCGTCTGCGAGCCGGATACCGCGCACGCCAGTCGAATCGCGGCCGGCAAACACGCGCACTTCGGTCACATCAAAGCGGATGCACTGGCCGAGCGCCGTGGTCAGCATCACGTCTTCCTTGTCGGAGCAGACCTGCACCGAGACAATGCCGTCACCCGGATCAAGCTTCATGGCTATCTTGCCCGCGCGGTTGACGCGGATGAAATCTGCCAGCTTGTTGCGGCGCACGCCGCCGCTGCGGGTGGCGAACATCACGTCGAGATGCTCGGTTGCCTTTTCGTCTTCCGGCAGCGGAAGAACGCTTTCGATGCGCTCATCCGTGGCCAGAGGGAAAATGTTGACCAGCGCCTTGCCGCGCGAGGTCGGCCCGCCGATCGGCAGCCGCCAGACCTTCTCCTTGTAGACCATGCCGGCCGACGAGAAGAACAGTATTTCCGTATGCGTGGTCGCGGTGAACACGCGTACGATGAAATCCTCGTCCTTCATCGCCATGCCGGAGCGGCCCTTGCCGCCGCGATTCTGCGTGCGATAGGCGGCGAGAGGCGTGCGCTTGACATAGCCGCCATGCGTGACGGTGACGACCATGTCCTCGACCTCGATGAGGTCCTCGTCGTCCATATCCGTGCCACCTTGCGTGAAGGCGGAGCGGCGCGGCACGGCGAACTTGTTCTTCACTTCGTTCAGCTCGCCCTTGATGATTTCAAGGATGCGCGGGCGCGAACGCAGGATGTCCAGTAGTTCAGCGATCTTGTCGGCCAGGCCGCGGGCCTCGTTGCCGATCTCGTCACGGCCGAGGCCGGTGAGGCGGTGCAGCGGCAGGTTCAGGATGGCGCGCGCCTGTTCGTCCGAAAGGTAGATCGTGCCGTCATCCGGACCCCGGCGCGTGCGCCGGTCGGCGATGAGATCGATCAGCGGGCCCATGTCCTGCTGCGGCCAGGCCTTCTCCAGCAAGCGCTCACGCGCCGTTGCCGGGTCTGGCGAATTGCGGATGATACGGATGATCTCGTCGATGTTGGCCACGGCCAGCGCGAGGCCCACCAACACGTGCGCCCGGTCGCGCGCCTTGCCAAGCTCGAACTTAGTGCGGCGTACGACCACTTCCTCGCGGAACGCGACGAAGTATTCGAGCACCTTGCGCAGGTTCATCAGTTCCGGCCGGCCGCCGTTCAGCGCCAGCATGTTGACCGCGAAGGAGTTCTGCATCTGGCTGAACCGGTAGAGCTGGTTCAGCACCACGTCTGCGCTGGCATCCTTCTTCAGCTCGATGACGACGCGGATGCCGTTGCGATCAGACTCGTCGCGCAGATCGGAAATGCCTTCGATCTTCTTCTCGCGCACGAGTTCGGCAATCTTGGTGATCATCGCCGCCTTGTTCACCTGGTACGGAATTTCCGTGACGATGATCGCCTCGCGGTTGTTCTTCGCCTTCTCGATATCCGTCTTGGCCCGGACGATCACGCTGCCACGTCCCGTCAGCATCGCCTTACGGCTGCCGGACAGGCCCATGATCAGGCCACCGGTCGGAAAGTCCGGCCCCGGAACGATATCGCACAGCGCATCTTCCGAAATCGCCGGATCCTCGATCATCGCCAGCGTCGCGTCGATCACTTCGCCGAGATTATGCGGCGGGATATTCGTCGCCATGCCGACCGCGATGCCGCCACCGCCATTGACCAGGAGGTTCGGGAACTGCGCCGGCAGCACCATCGGCTCTTTCTGCGAGCCGTCATAGTTCGGCTGGAAATCGACGGTGTCCTTGTCGATATCGGCGAGCAGATAGGTCGCCTCTTTCGACATCCGGCTTTCCGTGTAGCGCATGGCGGCCGCCGGATCGTTGTCGATCGATCCGAAGTTACCCTGGCCATCGACCAGCATCACGCCCATCGAGAAGGGCTGCGCCATGCGCACCAGCGCGTCATAGATCGCGCTGTCGCCGTGCGGGTGGTAGTTACCCATCACCGAGCCGACGATATTGGCGGATTTCTTGTAAGGCTTGTCCGGCGTGTTGCCGTTCTCGTTCATCGCATAGAGGATGCGCCGGTGCACCGGCTTCAGCCCGTCGCGCACATCCGGCAGCGCCCGGCTGACGATCACGCTCATCGCATAATCGAGATACGAGGATTTCATCTCCGACTCGATCGAAATCAGCTCGATCCCGTCCGCAGGGCGCGGCGGACCGCCACCATTCTCCGGGGTTTCCGGCTCGTCCGGAGGGGTCGTGTCGTCGCTCATGGGGAAGCCTCTTGCGTGGGTCTGGACTGGTCCGTGAACCGGGGTTCCGAATCGCCGTTTTTCGCTGAATCTGAGACTAGCAGCCGGGCCTCTCCGGGGCTACCGTTCAGGCATCAGAAATAGCAGTCTTCATCGGGCTTTTTCAGCCTTTTGAGCCTTCTTGACGGAACCGCCTGGCATGCCCCCGAAGCCCCTTTCCGGAATTACCCGTCGCACCGCCGTTTCAGGCCTCGGCGCGGGCCTCCTGGCTGCAGCCTGCAAAGCCGCGCCGGATGCTGCAAACTCCCCCGGCGCGGGAATTCAGAAAGGCTGGTCGATGGGCGATCCGCTGCCCTTCCCGGTACAGGAAATCTATCCCTGCGCGCATGACGGCGCGCTCCACCTTGCGGGCGGTTTCGTTGCGGCAGACGGGCAGATCACCGGCCCCACCGATGCCCACCACCTCTGGCGCCCGGACGGCAAGGGCTGGCGCGTCTCGGCGCCGCTGCCAGCCGACCGCCACCATCCGCACCTGATCAGCTGGCGCGGCCAACTCTGGGCTTTCGGCGGCTTCGAATCGCCGGTGCCGGATGCCATCTGGAGCATGCAGTCGAGCGGCTGGGTGTTAGACGCCGCGAGGGGCAACTGGGCGCCCGCCCCGGCGCTGCCCGTGCCCTGCGCGGAGGCAGTGATGCTGGTGGACGGCACTGGCCTGCTGCACCTTGCGGGCGGGCGTTCACCAGCTGGCAGAGCCAATGCCAGCTGGCAGGACCAGGCTGACCAGACGCACCATTTCGTGCTGGATGATCCCGCCGGCCCCTGGCGCCCGGCTGCGCCTTGCATCACCGCCCGCAACAGCGCAGCTGGCGCCGTGCTGGACGGCCAGCTGCACATCGCCGGCGGGCGAAGCGTGGCAGGCGGCAATACGCCCGCGCACGAGGTCTATGAAGCGACAGAAGACCGCTGGCGCACCGCCGCCCCGATGCCGCAGGCACAAGGCGGCCTCGCCGCGGCCGAACACGGTGGCAGGCTTTACGCCTTCGGCGGAGAATTCTTCGACAATGGCGGCGGCGTCTATTCCGAGGCCTGGGCCTATGACCCGGCCTGCGATGCCTGGACCGCCATCGAACCGATGCCCCACCCGCGCCACGGCCTCGGTGCCGTAACCCTCGACGGCGCCATCCACCTCATCGGCGGCGCTCTCAAGGCGAGCGGCGTCGATACCAGCGCGCTTGTGGAAATCTACCGGCCCTGATCGGAAGGCAGCGCCCCGATCTCGCGCAAGGCCCGCTCGACCGCCGCGCGCCGCTTCGGCGCCTCTTCCATGCCACCGGCCATGTCCATGTTCAGCGCGAAAACATAGGTGCCGGGCGCGTCGCCGGCCGTCTGCTCGGCCCAGCCGACGAACCAGCCGATATCCGTCTCGCCTTCGACACTTTTCCAGCCGGTCTTGCCAGACAGCGCCCAGCTGTCTCCGCGCGCCAGTTCCATGAGCGGGATCGACGTCTGATACGTGTCCGCCGAGAGCGGCAGTGTCCGGCGCACGAGCCGCGACACGAACGCGGCCTGCTCCGCTGCCGAAATCTCCAGCGGCCCCTCAAGCCAGTAGCGCGTGATCGCCTCCGGGCCGCCGATGTTGCCATTGCCATAACCGAACGCCTCAAACGCAGCTGTCAGCTTTTCCGCGCCGATCCTCGCCACCACGATCTGATAGATCCAAACCGTCGAGCGCTGGAACGCCGCCGCGAAATCCTGGTCCTCGTTCCAGCTGTCGACAAAGCGTTTCTGACCGTCCCACTGAAAGCGCTCGTCCGGCCCCGTCACCGCGCCCGTCTCGTAGGCGAGCAGCATGTGCGCGATCTTGGAAGTCGAAGCAGGGGTGAAGCGTTGGTAAACCCGCGCCCCGCCGCTCGACCAGACGTGCTCGTCCTCCAGCCGCAGGATCACCAGTGCGGACGTCGAAGGATCAATGCCTTCGGCCGTCAGCGCGCCTTCCATCAGCACCGTCTCGGCCAACGGCGTCGCCGCCGGCGTTGCACAGGCGCCGAGCACCAGGGCCGCCAGAAGCGGGCCAGTCAACAGCCTGCGCAGGAAGCCTGCCATACCGTCTCCGCCTAGAACGGGATCTCGTCGTCGAGGTCCTGACTGAAGCTTTCCTTCGGGCCACTCATCTGCCGGCTGCCACCGCCGCCCGCGTAGCCCGTATCCCGGCTGGCGCCACCGCTGCTGGCAACGCCGCCTTCGCCGCGCCCGTCGAGCATAACGAGGGTCGCGTCAAAGCCCTGCAGCACGATCTCGGTCGTGTAGCGGTCATTGCCGTCCTTGTCCTGCCACTTGCGGGTCTGCAGCTTGCCTTCGATGTAGACCTTGGAGCCTTTCTTCAGGTAGCTCTGCGCCACCTTGATCAGGCCTTCCGAGAAGATCGACACAGCGTGCCACTCGGTTTTCTCCTTGCGCTCGCCGCTGGCCTTGTCGCGCCAGTTCTCCGACGTCGCGATCCGCAGATTGCACACCTGCCCACCATTCTGGAACTGCTTCACCTCGGGGTCCGCCCCGAGATTGCCCACCAGGATCACCTTGTTTACCGAGCCCGCCATGAGGACTTCTCCGTTTTGTCTGTTTCGCTATCGATTCGAACGCTTCTACGCTTTTGCCTCGCCCGTGTCGCCTGAGAGGCGATGAATTCCACTGGCGCTTTCAACTGCGGCCAAATGCAGCCGCGCCTTTATGTTCACATTTTGTTCTTCTCGTCAACCGGGACTCGCGCCACAGATAGTCAGAGGCTGTTTCGCCACGCCTTGTTTGAAGAGATGAGTTAATGCCCGACGCTCTCACTGCTTTTGTAGTTGCTGCCATGCTCGCCTTGGCCATTGCCTGGTTTGTCCTCATATCGAGAGCGCTGTCAGACAGATCCAAGGCAGGGTCATTCTTTGCCGGCAGCAAACCGCCTACAGATCCCCTGTAAGCCTTCCTCCCGAGCGAGCCCGAACGCCCATGGCCGAATCCCCTTTCATCCGCGTGCGCGGCGCCAAGGAACACAATCTCAAGAACATCGACGTGGACATCCCGCGCGGTGAGCTTGTGGTGATGACTGGCCTGTCAGGCTCCGGCAAATCCTCACTCGCCTTCGACACGATCTATGCCGAAGGCCAGCGCCGTTACGTGGAATCGCTATCGGCCTATGCGCGCCAGTTCCTCGAGCTGATGCAGAAGCCGGATGTGGAATCCATCGAAGGCCTCTCGCCCGCCATCTCGATCGAGCAGAAGACGACCAGCCGCAACCCGCGCTCCACGGTCGGCACGGTCACCGAGATCTACGACTATATGCGCCTCCTCTGGGCCCGCGTCGGCGTGCCGTATTCGCCCGCCACAGGCCTGCCCATCGAGAGCCAGACCGTCAGTCAGATGGTGGACCGCACCATGGAGCTGCCGGACGGCACGCGCCTTTTCCTGCTCGCCCCGATCGTCCGCGGACGCAAAGGGGAGTACCGCAAGGAATTTGCCGAACTGCTGAAGAACGGCTTCCAGCGCGTCAAGGTCAACGGCGAATTTCACGAACTTGAAAACCCGCCAAAGCTCGACAAGAAGTTCAAGCATGACATCGACGTGGTCGTGGACCGCATTGTCGTGCGCGAAGGCATGCAGCAACGCCTCGCCGAAAGTTTCGAAACCGCTCTAGGCCTCGCGCAGGGCATCGCCATCGGCGAATATGCTGACCTCGAGCCCGGCGAGACCGAACACAAGCGCATCAATTTCAGCGCCAATTTCGCCTGCCCGGTCTCCGGCTTCTCGATCCCGGAAATCGAGCCGCGCCTTTTCTCCTTCAACAATCCCTTCGGCGCCTGTCCCTCCTGCGACGGTCTCGGCGAGCAGCTGAAGATCGACGCGGCGATGATTGTTCCGGACAAGGACCTTGGCCTGCTCGACGGCGCCATCGCCCCCTGGGCCAAATCCACCTCGCCCTACCAGACGCAGACCCTGCAAGCCCTCGCCGCGCATTACCGCTTCGACCTGACGAAGCCCTGGAACAAGCTGCCCGAGAAGATCCAGCACATCATCCTCTACGGTACCGGCGATGAGGAAATCCAGTTCCTCTATGATGACGGCATGCGCACCTACAAAGCGAAGAAAACCTTCGAAGGCGTGATCCCGAATCTGGACCGGCGCTACCGCGAAACGGACAGCGCCTGGGTGCGCGAGGAAATCGCGCGCTTTCAGTCTGCTGCGCCTTGCCCGGCCTGCGGCGGCAAACGCCTGAAGCCGCAGGCCCTGGCCGTGAAGATTGCCGGCCTCGATATTTCGCAGGCCGGCGAATTCTCCATCCGCAAGGCAGGGGACTGGTTCGGCGGCGTGAGCAAAACGCTGACGAAGCAGCAGAGGGAAATCGCCGCGCGCATCCTGAAGGAGATCAACGACCGGCTGAATTTCCTCAATGATGTCGGCCTCGATTATCTCTCGCTCGGCCGCGCCTCGGGCACGCTGTCCGGCGGTGAAAGCCAGCGCATCCGCCTCGCCTCGCAGATCGGCTCCGGCCTCACCGGCGTGCTCTACGTGCTCGACGAGCCGTCCATCGGCCTGCACCAGCGCGACAACGAGCGCCTGCTGGTGACGCTCCGCAGGCTGCGGGATCTTGGCAACTCGGTCATCGTGGTTGAGCATGACGAGGACGCGATCCTGACCGCCGATCATGTCATCGACATGGGCCCCGCCGCCGGCGTGCATGGCGGCGAAATCATCGCCAGCGGAACGCCCGAAGAAGTGATGGCAAACCCTAAAAGTCTGACGGCGGACTATCTGAACGGCACGCGCGAAATCGCAATTCCGAAACGCCGCCCGGTCACCAAGGGCTCGCGCAGCCTCGTCGTGAAAGGCGCCACCGGCAACAATCTCAAGAACGTCACCGCCTCGATCCCGCTCGGCACCTTCACCTGTGTCACCGGCGTTTCCGGCGGCGGCAAGTCGACGCTGATCATCGAGACGCTCTACAAGGCGCTCGCGCGCAAGCTCAACGGCGCGTCGGATTCGCCGGCGCCCTATGAAAGCCTCGACGGGTTGCAGCATCTCGACAAGGTCATCGATATCGATCAGTCACCTATCGGCCGGACGCCGCGTTCAAACCCCGCCACCTATACCGGCGCCTTCGGCCCGATCCGTGACTGGTATGCCGGCCTGCCGGAAGCAAAAGCGCGCGGTTATGCGCCAGGACGTTTCAGCTTCAACGTCAAGGGCGGGCGCTGCGAGGCCTGCCAGGGCGACGGCGTCATCAAGATCGAGATGCACTTCCTGCCGGATGTCTACGTCACCTGCGAGACCTGCAAGGGCAAACGCTACAATCGCGAGACGCTGGACGTTCACTTCAAGGGCAAGTCAATTGCCGACGTGCTCGATATGACGGTGGAAGACGGCGCGAAATTCTTTGCCGCCGTTCCTGCCATCGCCTCGAAGCTCGACACGCTGAACCAGGTTGGCCTCGGTTATGTGAAGGTCGGCCAGCAAGCCACGACGCTGTCCGGCGGCGAAGCGCAGCGCGTGAAGCTCGCCAAGGAACTCTCGAAACGCGCCACCGGGCGTACACTGTATATCCTTGATGAGCCGACCACGGGTCTGCATTTCGAGGATGTCAAGAAGCTCCTCGAAGTTCTGCACGAACTGGTCGATGCGGGCAACACGATTGTCGTCATCGAGCATAACCTCGACGTGGTGAAAACCGCCGACTGGGTGCTCGACCTTGGCCCAGAAGGCGGAGATGGCGGCGGTATGCTGATCGCAGCCGGTACACCCGAAGACATCGCGGCGATCCCCGAAAGCCATACCGGCCGTTTCCTTGCCGAAACCTTCCGCCGCCAGGACGAACGCCGCGCTCAGCGCAACAAGCGCGCCAAGGCAGCTGCTAAATCTCCGCCTACCGAGGAAAAAGCCAGGAAGCCCGCAAAGAAACCGAAGGCAAGCGCGGGGGCAAAGTAGGCCTCACTCACCCGGTCATCCCGGACAAGACGCAAAAGCGCGCCGCCCAGTCGGGACCTTCTCGCCGCCCTTGCCTGAAGAAGGCCCCGGCTCTCGCGCTGCGCGCGGGCCGGATTAACTGCGCAGACGCGCCTACCCGAACGTCTCCGACAACACCGTCCCGCCTGCCAGACTGTCCTGCCGCACGACCCAGGCCGCCGGGCCGCCGAGTGCGTGAGCGAAGATGCTCTGCACCATCATGACAAGGAACGCCGCAAAGGCCATCGGGGCCCAGAACGATGGTCGCGCAATCGTGGTCAGCACAGCGTCCGCCATTTCGGCGCCGGCCCCGGAATCGATGGTCGGCGCGATCAGGATGAACCCAAGTACGCCGAGGACGCCGTAAGCAATCAGCGACAGGATCGTGAAGCCGAGGAAGAGCATGAAATAGCTGCCCATCAGGCCCCAGCCAATTCCCTTCGTCACGTTCCATGCCTCGAAAAAGCGGATCTGCTGATCACGGATGGTCAGCGCCGAAGCGGGTGACAGGCGCGCGAACAGCCAGAGCGCGGCCACGATACCCCGAGGAAGATCAGCCCACCCACGATCACGCCCGCAGCCACACCGGCGGTCGCGCCTGCGATCACGCCCGGAATGATGGCGCCAAGTGCCAGCGCGAAATAGCCGCCGATCAGCAGCGCGCCCCAGATCAGCCCGACGAGGGCAAGGCGGCCTTCATCAGCGCTGATCCGCAGACGGAAACCTTCCGCCCGGATATAGCGCCGCTGGCTGGCGCCTTCGAACATCACCCAGATCGCCAGTGAGACGGGCAGCATCAGCAGAGACCCGAGGTTCGACTGCAGCGAGACCGCGTTCAACTCGTCCGCATAGGCCGTGATGTCGCCGTCGTTCTCGGCGAAGGCGCGCAGGTAGATTTCATAAACCGGAGCCTGCAGCCAGAGGCCGAAGACCTGCATGACCAGCGTCGCTGCTGCATAGACGAACGCGAAGCGCATGAGGAAGCCGCGCGGACCGTCCGTGCGCAGAAAGTGCAGCGCAGCGCCCTTCAGGCCAGCCTTGTCGGAACTCATGCGGTGCGGGCTTTCTCAGATGAAGGCTTCAAGCTGGTTCTCCTGTTCGATACAGCCGCGAGGATCATGGCGCACCGCGAAGGCGGCGGGGGCGCCGACCGCGTGCTGCAGAACGCCCTGCAGAAACATCAGTACAAAGACATACAGTCCCACCGGGAAGAAAAAGCCCGGCGACAGCATGTGCGCGGTGACGTCGCCGCCGGCTTCGGCGTCCTGCAGCATGCCCATGAAAGCGGGCATCATGGCGAGCTGAGCGATGCCGCCGATCACCTGGGCCAGCAGGCTGCCCGCGACCGAGAGGATCAGATAGGCGCCGAGAATCGGCCAAAAGCGTCCGCGCGAGACGTTCCAGGCATCGGGGAAACGGATCTCCCGTGTCCGCACGGTCAGCGCGAAACAGGGCGCAAGCCGCGTGGCGAGGAAAACATAGAGCGGCGTCAGAAGCAGGAAGAGGCCCGCGGCGCCGAACATCGGGGCAACAATGCGCTGGCCGACCTCCTCATCCGCCAGGCCCTGGCTCGCGCCGACGATGGCAGCCCAGATGCCGCCGAAGATCATCAGGAACGGCGCCGCCCAGACCACCAGCGTGAACAGGGTCCAGTAAAGTGCGACCACCATCATCCGCGCCTCATCGGCGCCGAAGCCGAGGGAGAAGGTTTCGCCCCGTATATAACGGCGCTGCGAGGCAGTTTCGAACATCGCCCAGACGACCCAGAAGGCCAGCATTGAAAGTCCGAACCAGGGCAGAAGCGGCACCATGGCGCCGAACAGGCCGCCGAGGATCAGGTCCGCGTCAGTCTCGTTCCCGAGCGCTTCAATTGCGCGCGCCCAAGCGATGAAATCGTCCGCTGCCGCAAAGCCGATCACAGCGGCGACCAGCGAGAAAACCGCCGCATAGGCGAGCCCGAAGAACCAGGGGAAGGTGCTGACGTGCGGCGCGGAGAAAGGCCAGCTGAGCGCGCGCTCGAAGGTGAAACCCTTGATCATGCCGCGTCCCTCCGCAAGCCCGGCTGAACTTAGCCGTGTTCGGGGCCCGCGATCAATGCCTCGCCCGAGGCTTCCGGCCTCAGCCGCCGGTAGGCCGCCGCTGCCATCCCGTGCCCGGCCGCCAGGAAGGGCGTGA
>NZ_JBBEBT010000229.1:0-2981 GCF_040882205.1 Hyphomonas sp. | reverse complement strand
ACCCAGCCGACGAGGTTTACGCCGGTCCCGGCGCTCGCGTCGGCAGTCTTCGGCAGGATCGTGAAGGACTGCTCCCACCCGCCCGGCAGATACGGCTCTACGCCCGTGTCTTCGAAACGCTTGCGGATGAAGCCGCGGGCGGCGTCATTGCCGGGGCTCGTCGCCCCTCGCCCTTCAAGGGCATCAGAAGACAGCACCTCGGCCAGATGGAGCATCGGACCGGGATCGACAGACTGCGCCGCGTAGGTCACACCCGGCAGTTTGTCCGGCCCCTTCGGCCAGAAAGCCCATACGCCGGCCAACAGGACCAGCATCCCGAACAGGCCTGTGGCCATGCCCTTTTTCAAGTGTTTCCAGTCCATCCAGCCCCCATATTGCGTGCGTACGCTTGACCCTTAGGCCGCGCCGCCGCATGTGCCTAGTCACCCCACCGTGAGGCAGGAGACAAGGCATGGCGATGAACCAAGACATACTGTTGAAATATCTCAAGGAAGGCTTCCCGGACGCCGAAATCACGTTGATCGACCTCGCCGGCGACAATGACCACTGGCAGGCCGAGATCGTCAGCGCCCGCTTTGCCGGCCTGCCGCGCGTGCGCCAGCACCAGCTCGTCTATGACGCCCTGCAAGGGCACATGGGCGGCGCGCTGCATGCCCTCGCCCTGAAGACCCGCGCGCCGTAAGCCTTCTCCAGATTGACGCAGGGGCCGGTTCGCTGTCTGCTGCGGCAAATCCTTGGGAGGGAGACCCCATGTCAAATCTGATGAAATCTGTGAGCGCCGCCGCGCTCGGCCTTTTGCTCGTTTCCTGCACCCCAGATCAGGACCGCGCCGATCCATCCGCCATCGCGGCCGAAGAGGCGGCGATCGCCGCGCGCACCTTCCTCGGCCGGGCCGAGACGGAAATGGCGGAGATGAACAAGGTCGCCGCACAGGCCTTCTGGAACCAGGCGACCGACATCACGCCCGAGACCAACGCTGCCGCCGCCGACGCAGGCGCCAAGGCGACCAAGCTGGTCGTCTCGCTCGCCAACGAGTCCAAGCAGTTTGACATCTCACAGCTGCCGCCGGACCTTTCCCGCAAGATGCGGATCCTGCGCGGCGGTATAACCATTCCGGCTCCCTCGCGCGAAGGCGCCGCTGAGGAACTTTCGAAACTTACGACCGACCTCGATGCCGCCTACGGCACCGGCAAGTTCGAATATCAAGGCAAGATGATCACGCTCGACGAAGCTTCGACCATCATCGAGACTTCGCGCAACCCGGCCGTCACCCGGGCCGTCTGGGAAGGCTGGCATACGATCTCGCCGCCGATGAAGGAAGACTATGGCGCGATGGTCACGCTCGCCAATGAAGGCGCCCGTGAACTCGGCTATCCCAGCCTCGACCAGATGTGGCTGTCCGGGTACGACATGGCGCCCGAGCAGATGGAAGCTGAAGTCGCCCGCCTCTGGGGCCAGGTCGAGCCACTCTACAAAGAGCTGCACTGCTACACGCGCGCCGCGCTCAACCAGAAATACGGCGAGGCCATCCAGCCCGCGACGGGCCCGATCCGTGCGGACCTGCTCGGCAATATGTGGGCGCAGCAATGGTCGAACATCTATGACGTCGTCCAGCCGCCGACCGCGCCGCTCAAGTATGACCTCACTGAGCGCCTCGTTGAGCAGGGTTACACGCCGATCAAGATGGTTGAGACGGCCGAAGCCTTCTTCGTCTCGCTCGGCCTCGATCCGCTGCCGCAGACCTTCTGGGAACGCTCCATGATCGTGCGTCCGGAAGGCAGGGAAGTGCAGTGCCACGCCTCAGCCTGGGACCTCGACGACGAGGAAGACGTGCGCATCAAGATGTGCACCGAGGTGAACTCAGAGGACTTCTACACCGTCCACCACGAACTCGGTCACAACTACTACCAGCGTGCCTACAAGGACCAGGACTTCCTGTTCAAGAACGGCGCCCATGACGGCTTCCACGAAGCAATCGGCGATTTCGTCTCTCTCTCGATCACGCCGGAATATTTCAAGCAGATCGGCCTGATCTCCGACGCTGACATGCCCGGCGCCGATGCCGACACTGCCCTGCTGATGCAGACCGCGCTCGACAAGATCGCCTTCCTGCCCTTCGCCATTACGGTGGACAGCTGGCGTTGGGGCGTCCTCGCCGGCGAGACGACGCCGGAAAACTACAACACCGCCTGGTGGGACCTGCGCCTGCAGAACCAGGGCATCGTGCCGCCCGGCCCGCGCCCGGCCGACGCGTTCGATCCAGGCGCGAAGTATCACATCCCCGGCAACACGCCGTATCTGCGATACTTCCTGAGCTTCATAATGCAGTTCCAGTTCCACAAGGCCGCCTGCGAGCAAGCCGGCTGGGACGGCCCGCTGCACCGCTGCTCGATCTACGGGAACAAGGAAGTCGGCGCCCGGTTCAACGAGATGCTGAAAGCCGGCAACTCGCAGCCCTGGCCGGACACGCTCGAGAAGTTCACCGGTACCCGCGAAATGGATGGCAGCGCCATCATCGAGTATTTCGACCCGCTGATGGGCTACCTCAAAGAACAGAACGCAGGTCAGACCTGCGGATGGTAAATGCGGCGCGGGCGGTGTCCAAACCTTGACGCCGCCCGGCGCCCATCTCACATGAAAGTTAAATCCGGAGCCCAATCATGACTGACCAAGCAACTCTCGACGCCATCGACAAGGCCGTAAAAGCCAATGACGTGGTCCTCTTCATGAAGGGCACACCGACCTTCCCGCAGTGCGGCTTCTCGTCGAGCGTGGTGCAGATCCTCGACTATCTCGGCGTGGAATATGTCTCCACCAACGTGCTCGAGAGCGCCGCCGTGCGCGACGGCGTGAAGCAGTACACCAACTGGCCCACCATCCCCCAGCTCTACGTAAAGGGCGAGTTCATCGGCGGCTGCGACATCCTCAAGGAAATGTTCGAGAACGGCGAGCTGAAGGAACTCTTCGCCGAAAAGGGCATC
>NZ_JBBEBT010000228.1:0-19578 GCF_040882205.1 Hyphomonas sp. | reverse complement strand
AGGGCGGCGTTTCGGCCCTTCAGGCCCTCCAGCACGGCCCGGATGGGTCCGGCCCGTCCCGCCTCGCCGCCCGAGGGGGCGCCGGGCTCATCGCCCGCCTCGTCGCAGAAGATCAGAACTGTGCCTTCAGGCAGGCCACCAAGCGCCGCATCCAATGCGGCGACATCCGCAATCTCCGGCAGCTCCAGTCGCTCTGTCTGCTCAGCCGCCTCAAGCGCGATCTTGCGGAACCGGTCCAGCCGCACAGTCCGGGTCTGGGTGCGGTGTGTAAGGACGGGCTGGATCCGGACCGCGCCCAGTTCGGTTGCCTTCTCGACGATCAGGTCTGTCTCGTCCTTTTTAACGGGCGCGAAGAGCAGGGTCAGCGCCGGCGAAGCGGGTGTCGGCTGGGGGCGGCGTTGGGCGGTTGGGGAAACCTCGGCCTTCTTGCCGGTGGCGGCGGAAATTGCCGCGTCCCATTCCCCGTCCCGGCCATTGAACAGGCGCACCTCGCCGCCCGTCCCGAGACGAAGCACGCGCAACAGGTAGTTCGACTGTTCCTCGTCCATCTGGACCGCACGCCCGGCAGAAAGATCAGCAGAAACAAAGAGTCGCGGCGTGGTTGGCATGGCAGGGGGTATAGGCCGTTTCGGCGCCCCCTGTCAGGTGTGGTTTTTGTATCACGCCTAGTGGTTTTAAAACCACAGCCGGTGCGAGCCGATGGCAAATCGTTTATATCCGTTGGTGATGACCGCGCCGCCTCGCCGTGACGATACGGGAAAGTTCAGCTTTCCGGCCGATACAGCCTTGGCCGGCTGGCTGGGCAGCCTTCCGGCTGACTGGCGCCCCTATGCGATGCTGGCGCGGCTCGACCGGCCGGTGGGCATCTGGCTGCTCTTCCTGCCCTGCCTGATCGGTCTCGCCTTCCAGCGCATCTCCGGCGGCCTCTATCTGGCCGACCTTGGCTGGGCCGCGCTGTTCCTGATCGGCGCCGCCGTGATGCGCGGCGCGGGCTGCACCTGGAACGACATCACGGACCGGGACTTCGACGCGAAAGTTGCGCGCACGGCGTTTCGGCCCATCCCGTCTGGCTCTGTTACGGTCCGGCAGGCCTATATCTTCCTCGGCGCGCAGCTCGCGGTCGGCTTCGCCGTCTGGCTGATGCTGCCGACCGACGCGAAGATCACTGCCCTGCTCGCCCTGCCGCTGGTGGCGGTATACCCCTTCGCCAAGCGGGTGACCTGGTGGCCGCAGGCCTGGCTGGGGCTGACCTTCAACTGGGGCGTCCTCGTCGGCGCCGCGACCGCCAGCGTCATAACTGGGCCGGTCTATGTCCTCTATTTCGGCCTCGTCCTCTGGACCGTCGCCTATGACACGATCTATGCGCTGCAGGACCGCGAAGACGACGCGCTGATCGGCGTGCGCTCGACGGCGCGCCTGTTCGGCAAGCGGGCGGTGCTGATCTCGTTCTGCTTCCATATCGGCGCGGCGGCGCTGATTGCCCTGGCCGCCCTGTCGAACGGCGCCGGACGGATGGGCGCGCTGACGGCGCTGGTCTTCCTGCTGCATGGCCTGTGGCAGGCGATGACCCTGAAGACGCGCGGCGAGACGGCGGCTCTGGCGATGTTCAAGTCCAACGTCTGGGCCGGCGCGCTCGTGGCGGCGGGCTTTCTCATCGCCGCGATGATCCCGGAAGGGACGCCGAAGTCCACCGTCGCCGAACCCGCGATTGCGGCGGCGGTGCAGGCGGAAAGCATGGCGCTGCCCTTTGGTCCCGAGATCCGCCGCAAGCTGCAACCAAAATCCGATGTCTGGCCGGTTCGGGAAATCCGCGCCGCGATGGAACTGCGCGGGCTGGACCCCGACGCGGCGGAAACTTTCCCGGAGCGGTGACGGGCGCGGCGGGCTGAACTATACTCGCTCCATGACCGTCGTGATCGAAATGGTATCGGATATCGTCTGCCCCTGGTGCTGGCTGGGGCTGCGAAGGATCGAGGAGGCCCGCGCGCTGGCGCCCGAGGTGGATGTGCAGCTCCTCTTCAGGCCCTATGAACTGGATCCGGCCATTCCGCCGGAGGGCGCGGACTACAAGGCTTACATGTCGGGCCGCGTGTCCTCGCCCGAGGGCAAGGAACGCATGGCGGCGATGCGGCAGGCGCTCATCGACTATGGCAACGCCGAGAACATTCCCTACCGCTTCGACGCTGTGACGCACCGGCCGAATAGTTTCGATGCGCATCGGCTGGTGCGCTGGGCGCAGGGACAGGACAAGGGCGCGGCGGCGAAGGAGGCGCTGTTCCGGGCCTATTTCAACGAAGCACGCGACGTGGGCGACCACGGCGTGCTGACCGACATTGCGCGCCAGATTGATCTGGATGCGGACATTGTCGCGGACCTGCTGGCGAGCGGCGCAGATGCCGGGGCCGTGCGCGCTGAGGCCGACGGTTTCCGCCAGATGGGCATTTCCGGTGTGCCAACCTATATCGCCAACCGCCGCGTCGCTGTGCAAGGCGCCGAAAGCGCCGGGAAGCTCGCGAAATTCATCCGCCATGCCGCGTCGCTGCTCCCGCAGGAACGCCCGGCGGACCCGGCCTGACCGGCATGGACCTTGTCCGGATAGAGACCAGTGCGCGCATTGCGACCGTCAGCTTTGACACAGGCGCCAAGGCAAATGCACTCAGCCAGAAACTGATGCGTGAGCTGACGCAGGCGGCGCGGCTGTTTGCGGGCGATCCCGGCATCTCGGCGGTGATCCTCACGGGCCGCCCGGACAACTTCACGATGGGCGCCGACCTGCGCGATCCGGAAGGCGTGGACGTGCGCCGTCTCGGCCTTGCCGAGCGGCGCGTGCACCTGCGCACGGGGCCGGAGATGTGCGAGGCCTGGGAAACGGTCGACGCGCTCACCATCTGCGCCATCGAAGGCTGGTGCGTTGGCGGCGGCGCGGCGCTGGCAGTTTCGTGCGACCTGCGGACCGCCTCTCAGGCGTCTACAGTCTACGTGCCGGAAGTCGAGCGCGGCATGAACATGAGCTGGGGCTCGATCCCGCGCTTCGTGGCGCTTGTTGGCCCGGCGCGCGCCAAACGCATTGCAGGGCTGTGCGAGAAGGTCAGCGCGGAGACGGCGCTGGGCTGGGGACTTGTCGATCACGTTGCAGCCCCGGGCAGCGCGCTGATCAAGGCGCGCGAAGTGGCCGAGGCCGCCGCAAAGCTTCCGCCTACGGCGCTGAAGATGGTGAAGCAGGATGTGAACATCGCCGCCCTCGCCCTCGCCAAGGCCACCGCTCACCGCGACCTCGAAGCCTTTGCGCTCATGCAGCAGACAGACGATTTCAAGGAAGGCGTGAGGGCGTTTTTCGAAAAGCGCGATGCGGATTTTACAGGGGATTGACCTCCATTTACCGCGCGAGCGGCTGGAATTTGCAGCCGATGGCGGTCATTGATGCAGTGCCGCCCGGCACGCGCTTCCAACGCGCAGAGATTCGCTTGTCCAGCGACCGGTATTTGTTCAGACGAGCCGAGCCACTTGTCTGGGCGGCATGCCTTGCAATCCGGACTTTCGGAACGCACACCTTAAGACGCAGCAAAGGATCGACCCGATGACATATACCCTGAACCGGCTTATCCTGGGCTCCTCGATTGACGAGGTGGAAGCCCGCATCCGCAAGGCGCTGGGTGACCAGGGTTTCGGCGTCCTGACCGAGATCGATGTACAGGCAACCATGAAGAAGAAGCTCGATGTCGCGATGCAGGCCTATCGCATCCTGGGCGCCTGCAATCCCAGGCTTGCCTACGCGGCGATCGCAATAGAGCCCCGGGTGGGCGCGATGCTGCCATGCAATGTCATACTGCGGGCTGTCGAGGGCGGCGTTGAGGTCAGCGCGGTCGATCCGGTCGCGTCGATGCAGGCGATCGAGAATGCGCCGCTCAAGGCGGTTGCAGGCGACGTACGCGACCTGCTCGCGAAAGTCGTGGCGGCTGTCTGAGCCCCTCGCAGGCGTGGCGGTCATCTGCCCCGCCGTCCCGGGCCGTCTCGGCGAGACCGCCCGGCTGGGCAATGCTTGAACTGATGCTTGCCGTCGTGGACAGTTCAGGCGCATCTCCAAGTTTGTTTTGCCTCCTTCTGGTTTGCAGGTCCTGATCCTGGCCGTTGATCCATCCCCAGAGGCCGCTTGCATCGAGCTGCGGATAGAAAACACAGCCCTGCTGTTCGATCCGTTTCCGACGCCCTCGCGTGACCTGGCAAAGGCCGCCGAAGACTTCATCGTCGGATGGGCGAGAGACCTGCCGCCCCGCGTTCCGATCCGGTTCGTCCTGCATGCGCCCTCAACGGGGCAGTTCGACATCCCGGAACTGCAGCTGGCCTTTTCCAATCATTTCAGCTTACGCGCCCGCAGCCTCAAAGGTGACATTGATGAGGTGTTCCGGGTGGGGCTAACCTCGCTCGTGATCGGGCTCGTGATCGGGCTCGTGATCGGGCTCGTGATCGGGCTCGCGACGCACGCGGCGTGCGTGCTCGGGGGGTAGGCGGCGGCGGTGACCTGGCTGCAGCCTCGGGGCGCCATGACCGGGCAAAAAATTGAAATTCTAACTTGGTAGACCGACAAACCGCACATTCGAAACGTGATCCGCGAGCGGTAACTTAGGGCCAGATCGCGACACCGCAGTCAGCTCAACTGCAATTCCACCAACCGTCTGTAAACACCGCCCTGCGCCATCAGGCTCTGATGCGTACCTTCTTCGACGGCGCGGCCGTCTTGCATGACGATGATGCGGTCAGCTGCGCGCACGGTGGACAGGCGGTGCGCGATGATCAGGACCGTCCGTGAGCGTGCAAACTTGCCGAGGGCTTCCTGCACCTTCGCCTCGCTCTCGGCGTCCAGCGCGGAGGTCGCCTCGTCCAGCAGCAGGATAGGCGCGTTTCGCAGGATGGCGCGGGCAAGCGCAATGCGCTGGCGTTGGCCTCCGGACAGGTTGCGGCCCATCTCGCCGGCGGGCGCGTCATAACCACCGGGCAGCGTCTGGATGAAATCGTGCGCGTTTGCGGACTTCGCGGCCGCCTCGACATGTCCGCGCGGCGCGCCGAGACGGCCGAGGGCGATATTGCTGGCAATCGTGTCGTCGAACAGCGCTGCATCCTGCGAGACGAGCGCGATGTTGCTGCGCAGACTGCGGCCGGTCACGTCGCGCACATTGAGCTGGTCGATCAGGACCTCGCCGGAGGTCGCATCATAAAGGCGCATGATCAGGTTTAAGACGGTGGACTTGCCCGCGCCCGAGGCGCCAACGAAGGCGACCGTTTCGCCCGGGCGCGTGGTGAAGGAGAGGCCCTTCAGGGCTTCGGTGCCATCGGGATAGGTGAAGCGCACGTCGCGGAACTCCAAGGCGCCGGCTGCGCCTTCGAGCTTCAGCGCGCCCGGCTTGTCGGCAACAGCGGCGGAGGCATCGACGATATCATAGACGCGGTCTGCGGCGGCCGCGCCTTCCTGCGCCACGGCGCTGATCGAACCCAGCGCGCGCACTTCAGGCGCCGCAACGGCAACCGCGCCGATGACGCCGAGCAGGTCGCCCAGCGTGTTCTCGCCCTGCGATATCCGCCAAGCGACAAAGCCGAGCAGCGCCGCGAGAGCGAGGCCGCCGAACACTTCCAGCACGGGATCGACCCCTGCCCGCTTGGAGAGGACTTTCAGGAACAAGCCCGAGCGTTCAGCAAAGCCGTTCTTCGCGCGCGCCTTCTGCCAGTCCTCAAGGCCGTAGGCCTTCACGACGCGGACAGACTGGAAGCCTTCGGAGAGCAGCGACGTGATCTCGCCGGTCTGCTCTGCGGCCCGCTTGGCGCGTTTGCGCACGGAATTTCCGAGCGAGACGACGGGGCCGAGCGCGAGCGGATAGACGACCGCGATGATCAGTGCGAGCTGCCAGTCCTTCAGAAACAGCCAGGCCAGCACGCCGAGGACGGTGGCGAGACTCTTGGTGAAATTGTTCGCAAAGCGCAGCGCCGCCTCTCGGATGGAAATGATGTCGCTGATGAAGCGCGAGACGAAGCTGCCGGAGGCATCCGCCGCGACGCGCGCGTAATCGCCGTCCGTGAGCGCATCATACTGGACCGTTTGTACACTGACGAGGCCGCGCTGCACGCCGGTATTGTTGAGCAGTGTCATGCCGTACATCGACAGCGACCTGCCAACGGTCAGCAGGATGATCGTGATGATGCCGGTCCAGATCCATCCCGAAGGCGCGCCGCCGCCTTCGCCGGTCATCTGCCGTTGCAGCGAGTTTCCGACGAAATCCAGCACCATCACATAGCCGATGCCCCAGAGCGCTGTCAGCAGCGCCAGCACCGTTCCGCCGATGAACCAGGCCTTGTGCGGCCAGAAATGCGCCTTGAACAGCCGCCAGAGCGACCGCCGGTCGCGCACCGGGGCGGGCTCAGACGTTATGGGTGTCTCCCGTCGCGGGGTCGAGAAGGCGGTGGGCGTGGAGGATGAAATAGCGCGTCTCGGCATGGTCTACCGTTCGGTGGGCCGCAGCCTTCCAGGCGTCATAGGCTGCCTGGTAGTTCGGGAAGGCGCCGACGAAATCCAGTTTCGACAGGTCCTCGAACTCGACGCCCGTCACGTCTTTCAGCTCACCGCCGAAGACGATGTGGAGGAGTTGTTTACCGGTTTTTTCCTTGCCAGCCATTATGCGGGGCTCCGTAAGTTCCGGCGCTTTCTTCGTTTCGGCCCGCGCCTGCGGGTCCGGAATGCGCACATATCCTGCGCGGCGGACTAACAAAGGATGAAGCGCCTTGCCAGAGGCCACCACACTGCGCTGTGCCGGAATGGCCTGATTGAATACCAGTGGCTCGCCCGCATGCGTGGTTGCGTGCCCGCCTGCCTCCGAGATGAGCACAGTGCCCGCCGCGAGGTCCCAGTCGGCCTTCTCGGCGAGAACCAGTACAGCGTCCCAGTCCCCCGCCGCTACAAGCGCGAGGCGCAGGAGCGTGGCATTGGGCTTGGGGCGGGCAAGGTGGACTTCCGGCCAGGGCTCGCGCCAGCCCGGGTGGGTGACCATGCCCTCGTTGGTGATCAGGCGGCTGCCGGCTTCCTGCGCGCGCGAAGATACGCGGATCGCCGCACCGTTGCGGCGGGCCCCGGCGCCGCGCCGGGCGTCGTAGAAATGGCCGAGCGCGGGCGCATAGACGACGCCGGCGACAGCCTCGCCGTCTTCCACCATGGCAAGGCCGATGCACCAGTCCGGCGTGCCGTCCATATAGGCGCGCGTGCCGTCGATCGGGTCGATTACCCAGCAGCGCGATTTCTGGCGTGCGCCAGGATCGTCAAGGGTTTCTTCCGATAGCCAGCCATATTCCGGCCGCGCCGTCTTGAGCGTTGACGCGCACAGCCGGTTGACGGCGAGGTCGGCTTCGGTGACCGGGCTGCCGCCCGTCTTGTTCCAGGTTTGCCCGCCGCCCCTGTGCAGGTAGGACATCGCCAGCGCGCCCGCTTCCTGCGCCAGCCGGCAAAGCAACGCCGCGTCTTCCTCCAGCGTGCGTTCAGCTGCCTGCAAGGTTCATGTCCTCGATCAGGATCGACGGCGCGTCCCGCGTGCTGCGCAGTTCAAGGTCAGACGCCGGCACGAGCCGCGCGAACATCGATGGCAAGTCGCCCGCCACGGTCACTTCCGACACCGGATAGGCGATCTCGCCGTTCTCGAACCAGAAGCCCGCAACGCCTACGGAGTAATCACCGGTATTGGGATTAATCGACGGGCCGAACATGTCGGTGACGAGGAGGCCCTTGCCGGCACACTTCGCCAGCGCGCCGGGCGATTGTGCACCGGCACGCAGGTAAACATTGGATGTGGATACGCCCGGCGGATCGCCGAAGCCGAGACCGGCGAACCCGTTCGGCGCGAGGCCGAGCTGGCGCGCGGTCGCGGTGTTCAGCAGCCAGCGCGTCAGGCGGCCATCTTCGATCAGGTGCGCGTCGCTGACGGGTAGCCCTTCGCCGTCATGCGCGCGGCTGCCCATGCCGAGCGGGCGGTGCGGGTTGTCAGTGAGGTAGACGCCCCTTGCGAAGACCTGCTCGCCCATCCTGTCCTTGAGGAAGCTGACCCCCCGCGCCACCGAAGGCCCGGAGATTGCGCCGAGGAAGGCGCCGAGAAGGCTGTCGGAGACGCGCCGATCGAAGATCACGGCGGCCTTCTGGGTGTCCACCTTGCGGGCACCAAGGCGCGCTATGGTGCGCTCGCCGGCCGTTGTGCCGATTTCCTCCGCAGACGGACGATCCTTCGTAAAGCGGACAGACCAGCTGTCATAATCGCGCTCCATCTGGCCGTCCTTCTCGGCCACCGCCGAGAGGCCGAGGCCGGTGGAGGTGCCGGTCTTCCAGGCACGAAAGCCATTGGTGGCGGCGACCCAGCGTTCGGACCGGTTCCAGGAGGCGCCGCAGCCGGCGACGGTCTTGATGCCGGGCACCGCAAGCGCCGCCGCTTCGGCCGCGAGCGCTTCGCGCTCCAGAACCTCGGCAGAAATTTCCGGCTCGCCGGTAAGGTCCATGTCAGCATTGCCGGGGGCCAGTTCGCCCGCCTCCGGCAGCCCGCAATACTTGTCTTCGGGCACCGCGCGGGCCATCGCCACACAGCGTTCGGTCAGCATCTTCAGCCCATCGGGTGTCAGATCGGCGCCGGATACATGCGCCTGCCGTTTGCCGAAGAAGCAGCGCAGCGCGACACTCGCGCTTTCCTCGCGCTCGATGCTTTCCAGCTTGCCTTCGCGCACGGAGACGCTGACGCCGTCAGCCACACCGACCCGGGCGTCCGCAGCGCTGGCCCCGGCCTTCAGGCAATTTTCGAGAAGTCCGGCGAGCAGGTCTGCCGGGGGAATATTGAATCCAGTCATCTGCGCTAAATGGACCGCACCGCGTCAGCGCGCAACTGGGGCGGTGCGCGCAGGCATCAGGCCACGGCCAGCCAGATCACGCCGATACCAGCCGCCAGCATGCCGAGCCAGGTGAGCACCATGCCAAGGGCGCGGGCGGGCAGGAATGTCGTGGACAGGCCGAAGGCATGCAGCGAGCGCCCGGTGGTGAACATCCCGCCAACCGCGTGGATCACCCAGAGGGGCGCGGCAAACTGCGTCATCACGAACAGGCCGATCATGGTGACGGGGATGTATTCCGCCGCATTGGCGTGCGCCCGCGTGCGGATTTCGAGGTCAGCGTCCCCGCCGGTGCCGAGGGAGACCTTGGCCGACCGGCGCCGTCCAACGACCCGGAAAGACAGGAAAAACAGGAGCAGGATGTTGATGCCGATATAGACAGCGGCAGCTGAAAGCGGGGTCATGGGGCATTTCCTCCAGTAAAAAGCCGCCGGGCAAGATGCCCGGCGGCTTGTTTCTTTTTCTTTTTAGCGAGACGCAGGGCGTAGCCCTACATGTCCCGGCGCGCGTCCGGCAGGCGGTCGTTGATGTCGTCCCGGATGTCCATAAGCGTGACGATCAGGCCGCAGACGATACTGGCCGAGACCCAGCCGCCGAAGCTGAAGATGGCAAAGTCGGCGATCTGCGCCATCGGGCCAGTGAAGCCGATCAGTTCGTTGGTGAAGCTGCCCTTCTGGTAGATGCCGAGGGCGATGCCGCCCACGATGATGGCGACGTAGGCCACATACACCATGATCCGGAAGCTGTTGATGATTATGAATTTCATGAGGATCCCTTTCCTGGTTCCGTCCTGTTCTAGGCCGTGCGCGGGTGAGCGTCACGTTGGCATTTATGACTGCAGGCTCCGGGCCAGGCCCTCGCCTCCAGTTCGCTTATCCTCCCGTGGCAGCGGGGTCGCCGCACATTTCAAGGTCGTTGGTTACCGCAGAGAAGGCAAGCAGATCCTCGACCGGCAGCCCACTCATGAATTCGATCATGTCCTGCTTTTCGCGGCCGGCCGCCTGGGCGACCTTCTTGTAGAGCTCCGGCGAGAGGTTTTTCTCGAGCCCATCTGCAACACACGTGCAGGTTGCTTCGCTCTCGCCCTTCTCAACACAGGTTGCAACGAGGGCCTGCTTGTCCGACTGGCCGCCAATCATGCCGCAGCCGGCCAGCAGGGCCAGAGACGCTACCGCCAGGATCATTTTGCGCATGACGCACCTTCCATACCGCTTCACCGCGAGTGCTGGCATGATTTCCGGCGGCTGAAAAGCGCTATTCCCGGCGCAGGAGAGTGTCGAGCTGGAGGCTCTTGCCGAGCGTGCGCGCGAAGGCGTCCTTGACGGCCAGCCGGTCATAATCCTCGGCCACCCAGTCCAGAAAGGGTTTCCACTGCCCCGCAGGCCGGCCGGCATTGTACAGGCCATAGCCGTCCAGAAAGGCGTCGAGGACGCCGGTTTTCCCGTGCCGGATGTGCAGGTACCTGCCCGAAAGCTGTTCGGCCGCCTCTTCGAAGGAGGTTCGCTCGCGCAGCAGCTTGTACAGGACCGACATGATGCCGGCCCGGTCTGCCCCGGACTTGCAGTGCATCAGGGCCGGATACTCGATCCGGTCAAACAGGTCCCTGGCCGCGACAATCGCCTCCCGGGTGGGCGGATCGCGGGAAAACATCTGAAAATCAACGAGTTCGATCCCCGCCTCGGCGCAGGCTTCCTGCTCGAGCAGGTAATAGCCCTGCGTGCTGGGGCCCCGCAGGTTGAGGATCGTGCGGATACCCCTTTCCTTAGCATGGGCGAGGATCTGGCGGGGCGAGGGTTGGTTCGAACGCCACATTTCCGGGGAAATCCGGTGCAGGTTACTGAACCGGGCCCGAAGGAAGCCGTGATCGCCCCAGGTCAGCTCCCGCCGCGCCCGCGCCCGGCCTGCCGCCGTCGACAGGTCCGCGGCCACATGGACCCGGCGCTTGCGCTTGTGCTTGGGGGTCAGCTTCACCATGACCCCGCACCTAAGCGGCGCCGGGCGCCGGGGCAAGCACAAGGCTACATGCCCGGCTGGAGCGCCCGTCCGGGCTAAACTTCAAAAATAACTCATCCCGCCTGCATCCGGCCCGGGCCCTGCCTGCATCTTAGGGGCATGAACACCGGCAATTGCGCCGGGAACACTAGAACAGGAGCCCCCCATGGAAGACATACTGGTCCCGATTGTCGTTTTCCTCACCCCGGCCGTGATCGTGCTGATTGTGAGCTATTTCAATTCCCGCAAACGCCAGACGATCCACGAGACGCTGCGCCATGCCATCGACAAGGGCCAGGCTCTCTCGCCCGATCTGCTGGAGAAGATGTCACTGGTCACCGACCCGGTCCGCGCCGACCTTCGCCGGGGCGTGCTCTTCCTGGCCTTCGGTGCCGCTTTCGCTGTCCTCGGCGCCCTTGTCGGGATGGAAGAAGCCGAAGCGTTCCGTCCGATGCTGGGTGTTGCGGCCTTCCCAATTTTCATGGGCATCGCCTACATTGGTCTCTGGGCCTTTGGCCGCGGGAAAAGCGAGGCCTGAGCTCTGACTGGTCGCCTCTGGAGGGCGGGACATGCGCAGCGATCCTGATCTCGCCCATGCGGCAGCACGAGGAAGCGAGGCAGCTTTCGCCGAACTCGTGCGCCGACACCAGGGCAAGGTTCGCGGCATGGCCCGGCGACTCGCCGGATCGGAAGCGACCGGAGACGACATCGCCCAGGTAACCTTCCTCACGGCATGGCAGAAAATCTCAGGCTATGCCGGCGGAACGTTCAGCGCCTGGATCTGCACCATCTGCTTCCGCGAATTCCTGCAATGGCGCCGGCGGCAGAAAATGGAAATCGAGTTCGACGAGACGGCGGAGATCATCCCCTTCGACCGTTCGGCGGACCAGAACGAGATGCGGATGGACCTTGCCCGCGCCCTCGAAAGTCTCAGCGAAGCCCAGCGCGTCTGTGTGGTGCTGTGTGTCTCGACGGGACTGACCCATCAGGAAGCGGCCGATGTGACCGGTTGGCCTCTGGGAACCGTAAAGTCACATGTCCTGCGGGGCGTCGCCCTGCTCAGGACCCGTCTTGAAAATGCCAATGTGGCGTGATGGAGTGACAATCATGCGTGAACAGGATGCCTATAAAGACCTCGCGGACCTCTTCAGGGTCGAGGACAATGCCTTGGCTGGCGAGCCCTTCACCCGTCAGGTCATGGCCGGGGTGCGCCGCCAGAAGCTGATGCGGCGCGCCGTTGTCGGAAGCCTTGGGCTCGCCGGCGCCGCGATTGCCGCGATGCAGCTGCCTCAGCTGTTCGCCGAATGGGCGGTTTTCGACAGGACCGCCGCCCAGGCCCTGACTACGGCGCCGGCGCAACTGAGCACTGCGGCCATCAGCCAGCTGAGCGCGGCGGCCATGAGCAACCCGATGTGGCTGGCGATCGCGGCCGGCGCGGCGCTCTGTATCTTTGCCGTCTCGGCTTTCGAAAGGGCCTGAAACAGGACACTCGATGAATAAGGGCCGGCTCGCAGGAGCCGGCCCGTTGCATTTGATCCGGAGGCAGATCAGCCTTCGGTACCGAGGGCCGGGGTCTCCGGCGCGGCTTCCGGCGCGGCTTCCGGCAGGATCACCGCATCGATAGCATACACAACACCGTTGCTGGCCGAGATACCTTCACCGATCGTGGTGCTACCGCCGACATTCAGCCTGCCGTCAGCGCTGCCGGTTACGATCATCGACGTATCGGCAAGTGTCTCGACAGTCTGGCCTGCCAGCGGAACCTCGCCCGCCAGCACCGCGCCTTCAGCCACGTGGGCCTTCAGGATCTCGGCAAGCTCGGCCTTGCCCTCTTCACTCCTGAGGCGGGCGAGCGTGCTCTCCGGCAAGGCGGCAAAGGCATCGTTGGTCGGCGCGAACACCGTGTACGGACCTTCGAGGCTCAGCGCTTCCTGCAGGCCGGCAATACCAACCAGCTCGACAAGGGTCGAGAAGCGGCTGTCCTGGCTGGCGATCCCGGCGGTTGTCTGGTCGATGTCGCCTTCGGCAGAGAGGGCAGTTCCGTCGGCCTGCTCCGACATCATGACCGTGGCGGTTTCATCCGACAGATCAGCGGCGATGTCGAATGGCGGGGCCAGATTGTCTTCCGCACCTGTCTCAACCGACGCATAGGCTTCCGGCGCAACGGTGGTTTCGTCCGCGGGGGGTGGCCTCATCTTCCGGCAGCGTTTCTGTCGCCGCATAATCGTGCGTCATGGCCCCTTGCGGCGCTGCCTCTGCCGCCGACATCGCCGTATCGGTTTCGGCATGGGTGCTGACCTGCGACTTGGCCGGTGCCGCGGCGTAATCCTCGGTTGCTGCGGCGTCCGGAGCGACAGATCCAGTCATCGCCGTTTCGGTTTCCGGAGCAGCATAGGTGTCGGTCGCTGCATAGTCTTCCGTGATATCCGCTTGCGGCGATACCGGTCCGGTCATCGCAAAGTCGTTCTCCGGTGCGCGATTGGCCGCGGCGTCCGCGAAGGTGCCGGCGCTGGTTTCAGCTGCTGCGAACGCGTCCGTATCGGCTTCGAACTCCATCTCGGCGATCTCGACGGCGGTGTCGTTCAGCTGGGCGAGCATCAGCGCGTTGAGGTCGTCGGTCGAATAAGCCTGCGCCAGCTCGGCAGCGTCAATCGGAGCGTCAATCCCTTCGGTCCCGACGATTATCTCGTCTTCATTCGCCGGCTCAGCATTCGCTACCATTTCGGAATCCGCAGTCGGCTCAGCTTCGGCGGTCATTTCCGTATCGGCCGTCACGCCGGCGTCAGCGACGGGGTCGACAACAGTTTTTGTCTCGGCGTCCGGCCCGGCTTCATACGCGATCACGGGCCCTTCGGCGGGGACCTCCGCGGCCTCGACTTCAGGCGCGGCAGAGGGATCGGTGGGTTCATAGATGGACTGGGCGAGGGCGGGCGCGGCCATGAGAGCAATGACGGCGCAGCTGGCAAACAGAGTTTTCATGACAGGCTCCGGGAATGGGAGAGCGGGATGGCTCAATTCCTAAATCCGAAGGCCTTGGGATCGTTCCAGTTGCGCGCCTTAAACCTTCGACATGCTTGTGGCGATTTCCGGGCAACGCGCCTCAGCGCCGGTAACCAAGCCCGTCAAGCAGCATGCGCGTCTCGTAAAGCGGCAGGCCGACGATGGCGGTATAGCTGCCATTGATCGCGGTGATGAATCCTCCGGCCATGCCCTGGATGCCGTAGCCGCCAGCCTTGCCCTTCCATTCGCCGCTGGCGACATAGGCTGCGATTTCGGTATCGGTGAGGCGCTTGACCTTCACGCGCGCCAGCACTGCGCGCGAACTCACCCGGCCATCCGGCGCCCGCACGGCAACCCCCGTAATGCACTGATGCGCGCGCCCGGACAGCAGCCGGAGGAAGGCTTCCGCTTCCGCTTCATCAGCGGCTTTCTCGAGATTGCGCTGGCCCAGCGCGACCACCGTATCGGCGGCCAGCACATAGCCGGCCTCCTGACACGCAGCTGCCTTTTCCCGCGCCAGCCGTTCGGCAAGAGCGCGAGGCGCTTCGTCCTTGCGGCGGGATTCGTCGATATCTGTGGGGGCAACCTTGTCCGGCACGAGGCCGATCTGCGCGAGCAGTTCTAGCCGCCGGGGACTGGCGCTGGCGAGAATGAGCGGCGCCCGGTCCGGCATGGGATATTACTTGAAACGGTAGGTGATACGGCCCTTGGACAGATCATACGGGGTCATTTCGATCATGACCTTGTCGCCCGTAAGCACGCGGATGCGGTTTTTCCGCATCTTGCCAGCCGTGTGCGCGATGATTTCGTGGTTGTTCTCAAGTTTCACGCGGAACGTCGCGTTCGGCAGCAGTTCAACAACTGTGCCTTCGAATTCGATGAGTTCTTCTTTCGACATGCCTTCTCCAGCTGTCCGGCCAATCCGGCCCGGACTTCGCAATGCTGGGCTGCGCCATACAGGCTTGCAGGGATTCCGGCAAGCGCGAGGGGGAGTTTGGCGTGACCCGCCCGAATCAGGCCGGATCAGGCCGGATCAGGCCGGTTTCAGCCCGGTTCGCGGTTTCGGAGCGGACAGCCCGAACCAGACCCTCAGCGGCCCTGCCCGCCGGCCCAGCTCGTAAAACAACAAGCAGCCGAGCGCCGTTGACCCGGTCAGGAGCAGCGCTTCCACCCAGAGCGGCAGACCGAAATTGTCCAGGTAGTGGCCGGCAATCACGATGATCGTCTGGTGGATGATTTAGAACGGGAAGATCGCCTCCGAGAGCGTGCGCCGCAGCGGGCCATCCGCCCTCGCGAAATGATGTGGAAGCGGCGAGGATGGCGCCCCAGGCCTTCGCTTCGCGCACTGCCCGGAAGGCCTGGCGCAGCCATTCCGGCGGTGTATCGAAGTGCGCGGCGCCGGGCGCACGCTGCTGATCACCCCCGCCGACATCCTCTTGCTCGAAGCGGCCGGCAATTATGTCGAGATCCACACCGCACAGGCAAAGCACCTGATCCGCGGCACGCTCGCCGCCTGGGAGCAGAAACTCGCCAGCCTCGGTTTTGTCCGCATCCACCGCTCGCGCGTCGCCAACAAGGCGCAGGTCGGCGCGCTGCAGCCCACGGCTTCAGGTGATTTCGAAGTCACAATTGCCGGCGGGCAGTCCCTGCAGCGCAGCCGGCGCTTCCGCGCCAACCTCGCCTGATCAACGAACCGGCAAGGGCACGCCGGACTTCAGGCTGCACTGGCCGGCAAAGCCGGGAAAGGTTCCGTTCCTGTCGAGATGGGATTCGGCGTAGCCATCCCCGATGACCAACCGGGCGGTCAGCGTCGTGGCCATTTCGGCCAGAAGGCCAGGCGTCAGAGGCAGCGTCAGGCTGACGGCGCTGCCGTCTTCGGTCTCCACAAGCACCGCCTCGCCCGCATGGCTTTCGCCGGAGATTACCAGCTGCGCGGGACCCGCCGCGGCATACGCGCCGAGCTGCCGGGCCGGGGCGACCACCTCCAGCGTTTTCGCGGCCGCATCGCAGTGCAGCGCGAACTTCGGCGGCTGGAGCCCGGTCACTTCATCTTGCGGGCCAGCGTCCAGCATGGAGATACCGTTTTCGCTGTCCTGAAGCACAAGGCCGTCTTCGGTGCGCGGCGCTGTCTCGATTTCCGGCAGGGCAGCCTCCTCGATGGCGAATTGCGGCGGCGTTGCGGTTTCCAGGGCGGGCTTGGGATTGCGCGCCTCGCAGGCCGCGAGCCCGCACAGGCAGGCCGCGAGAAGGACGCGTTTCCATCGGATCATACGCGCGGCCTTCATGTTCCCGGCGCCCGTCCCTGCCCGGCATGCAGGGCACAGATCAATGTGAACAGCCGGCGCGCCGTCAGGTGATCAATCTCGATCTTGCCGGCAAGCCGTTCCTTGAGCAGTTCGGATCCCTCATTGTGGATTCCGCGCCGCGCCATGTCGATCGCTTCGATCTGGTGGGGCGTCTGTGTACGGATGGCCTCATAATAGCTGTCGCAGATCATGAAATAGTCGCGGATCACGCCGCGGAACGGACCGAGCGACAGAATAAAAGTGTGCACCTCGGCCCCTTCATCATCGCGCACGGCGAAGATGAGACGGCGCTCGGCCTGGCTGAGCCAGAGCACGTAAGGGCCCTTTTCCTGCCCGGAAATGGCAAAGCTGTTTTCCTCGATCAGGTCGAAGATCGCCACACGCCGCTCGTGTTCCGCGTCGGGACCGGAGGCGCCGAGCGTTTCGTCGTCGATATGGACGGCGATCAGGCGGTCAGTGCCCATCACTCCCGCCCCGGTTCGTGCGGATGGAAACCGAGCGCGCATGCGCCGGCAGGCGTTCCGCTTCGGCAAGACGCAAGGCCGCCGGAGCGAGGACTTCAAGTCCCAGAGGACCAGCACGCTGCACGCTCATCCGCTTGAGGAAATCATACAGTCCGAGCCCGGACGAAAACCGCGCGGCGCGGCTCGTCGGCAAGACGTGATTTGAGCCGGTGACATAGTCGCCCAGGGCTTCCGGCGTATGGTGGCCAAGGAAAACCGCGCCCGCATGGCGGATCAGGGGCAGCAGGCCGTCCGGATCATCAATGCAAAGCTCAAGGTGTTCTGCGGCGATGCGGTTGGCTACTTCTGCCGCCTGCAGACGATCCCGCACAAGGATGATCGCGCCGTGATTGACCCAGGACTCGCGCGCCCGCTCACCGGTGGGCAGCGTTTTCAGCTGGTTTTCCACAGCCTTTTCCACAGCCCTGCCAACACCCTCATCCACAGTGATCAGGATGGATTGGCTGGACGGATCATGCTCGGCCTGGCTCAGCAGATCCGCCGCGACCCAGTCCGGATTGGCGGTGGTATCGGCGATCACGAGGATCTCGGACGGGCCGGCAATCGTGTCGATGCCGACATGGCCGAACACTTGTCGCTTGGCCTCCGCGACCCAGGCATTTCCCGGTCCGACGATCTTGTCCACAGGCACCAGTGCGCCGGCGCCGAATGCCATGGCGCCGACCGCCTGCGCGCCGCCGATGGGATAATACTCGTCTACCCCGGCCTTTAACGCGGCATAGGCGACGGCGTTCGACAACTCGCCCATCGGCGCCGGCGCCGCCATGACGATGCGCTCCACCCCGGCAATCCGTGCCGGGACGATGTTCATCAATACGGAAGACGGATAGCTCGCCCGCCCGCCCGGCACATAGACGCCGACCGAGTCCAGCGAGGTCCAGCGCCAGCCGAGTTCGATGCCGCTATCGTCCGTGAAGCGATGATCGGCCGGGCGCTGCGCGCCGTGATAGGCCGCGATCCTGTCATGCGCAAAATCGATGGCGGCGCGCAGGTCTGCCGGGCAGGTTGCGGCCAGGGCGTGCAGGTCCACATTGTCGGTCTGAAGGGTCGAGGGGTCGATCTGCAGTCCGTCGAACTTCGCTGTATAGTCGGCCACCGCCGCTCCGCCGCGCTTTTTCACGTCGGCGAGGATGTCCCTGACCACACCGAACACGTCCTCCCCCTGCCCGCGATCTTCCGCGAGGAAGCGCGTCAGGGCCGCATCAAACTGAGGCTTGGTGGCATCGAGGTGGCGGGCCATGGGGCGGGTATTTCCGGGATTTTGTTGCAATCCCGCTACATGGACCGGGGCTACCGGGCTGGCAAGACGGCGGATGTGGGCAAATCAGGCGGTGATCACCGCTTCCGGCGCTCATGGCTGGGCACATGCCGGGTCGGCCAGACATAGCCGCTGTCGAGCAGCGTGCCGTCAAGGGCTTCGACCGTCAGCACGATCTCGCCGTCCCCCGCAAACAGCAGCGTCACCTTGCCGCCCGGCGGTTCGGCGTCCGGCGTGAATTCGGCGCTCAGCAGCGAAAGGATGAGTTCCGGGTCGGCCTTTGTAATGCCGCGCGTCTTCACATCCAGCACCCCGTCAAAGGCGAGCAGCGCGCGCACCCGCTCGCCCGGCTGGCCCTTGCGCCTCGGCGCGGTTTCCCAGCGGTAGCGGTTCAGTTCAACGGCGAAGCGGCGATCCCGCTTTTCGTATTTCAGGTTGCCGGCCTTCACCACCGCGTCCTGAACGGCCGCCGCGATGATCTTGAGGTCTTCAGCCTCCTCCGCGAGGAGGCGCAACGGTTTCGGATCGGTCATCAGCCCCTGCCGTGATTATTCGTCTTCGCCAGATCGGCGTTCGATCTTCGCGCCGCAAGCCCCCAGTTTCGCTTCAAGTCTCTCGAACCCGCGATCGAGATGGTAAATGCGGTTCACGACGGTCTCGCCTTCAGCGCCGAGCGCAGCGATGACCAGCGACACCGAGGCGCGCAGGTCGGTCGCCATGACCGGGGCGGCGGTGAGGTGATGAACGCCCTTCACGACGGCTTCCTGGCCGCGCACCGTGATATCTGCGCCAAGGCGCGAGAGTTCCGGAGCGTGCATGAAACGGTTCTCGAAGATCGTCTCGCGGATGATGCTGGTGCCTTCGGCTGTGCACATCAGCGCCATGAACTGCGCCTGCAGGTCCGTCGGGAAGCCGGGGTGCGGCTGGGTCGAGAGGCTGACCGCCTTCAGCGGCGAGCCGTTGCGGCGGATGCGCAGCGTCGAGGCCGCTTCATCCGCGTCCACTGTCACACCCGCTTCGCGCAGCTTGCCGATCATGGCGCCGAGCGCGGCCACGGGGCAGCCGTCGAGCGTCACATCCCCGCCTGCGCCGGCGGCGGCCATCGCATACGTGCCCGCCTCGATCCGGTCCGGCATCACCGCATAGGTCGTGCCCTTCAGGGTTTCGACGCCCTTGATACGGATGATCGGCGTGCCGGCGCCGGTGACGTTTGCACCCATCGTGTTGAGACAGTTGGCGAGGTCTTCGATCTCCGGCTCGCGTGCGGCATTCTCGAGGATCGTCTCGCCCTTAGCCAGCGTGGCCGTCAGCATCGCATGCTCGGTCGCGCCGACGGAGACGGTGGAAAAGTTGATGTGTGCACCCGTAAGGCCATGGATGGCAGCGGCCTTCACATATCCGCCCTCGACCCGCAGGTCCGCACCCATTGCTTCCAGCGCCTTGAGGTGGAGGTCAACCGGCCGCGCGCCGATGGCGCAGCCGCCGGGCAGCGACACGGTGGCATGCCCCGAACGGGCGATCAGCGGCCCGAGCACGTTGAAGCTCGCGCGCATCTTGCGCACCTGTTCATAGGGCGCGATCGTGGACTTCAGCTCCG
>NZ_JBBEBT010000227.1:0-3014 GCF_040882205.1 Hyphomonas sp. | reverse complement strand
GCCATCCAGGCCGACCCTGCCAATCCCGGCTATGACGCGATGAACATCAAGGCGCTGAAAGCCGACATCGTCGGCGCCAGCGTCGACATGCCCTCCCTCACCTCCTCGGTCAGCCGCGACAATCAGGGCCGTGCAACGAAAGTCGTGACCGACCCGTTCGCGCTCACCATCAAGGCCCGCGACAATGCTGACGGCGAACAGTTCGCCGGCGCGCTTGCCACAATGGGCTTCGAGACCCTGTCCTTCACCGGCGCCGGCGAATCGCTGTATGATCCGGATGCGGACATTGTGACCCTCGCCAAAGGCAAGAATCACTGGACCCTGAAAGACGGCTTCAAGCTCGACTTCTCGGCCAAGTATGCCGGCACCAAGGCCGTCGCGGCTGCCCAGACGGCTTCGCTCGATGCGAATGCCGACCCCGAGGCGATGCTCAGCTCGGTCCTCCAGAACGTCATCATTCACCAGTTCGAAATCGCGCTGGACGATGACGGCATGCTCGACCGGGCGCTGAACGCCCATGCCGCCCAGTCCGGTGAAGACCCCGCCGCCGTGCGCGGCCAGCTCTCCGGCATGTTCGCCATGGCGCCTATGTTCGCCGCTGGCACCGGCATTGATGCCGCCGTCGTCTCGGAACTTGCGACGGCCCTTTCGAGCTTCGTCACCGAGCCGAAAACGCTGACCATCTCGCTGGCCCCGAAAACGCCGGTTGCGGCGCAGGCCTTCGCCGATGCGGCGTCTGACCCGGCGAAGAAACTGACCAAGGAAACGCTCGGCTTCTCGGCCGGCAACAAGTAAGCCTTGCGGCAGACCTGACATGAGGGCGCGGCGGCTTCGGCTTCCGCGCCCTTTTCTTTGTCCCAGTGTGCAGGCATAGGCATTAGCCTATGAAACTCGCCTTTTTCGGAGATGTCGTCGGAAAGCCGGGCCGCAGCGCGGTGCAGTCGCACCTGCCGGGCCTGAAGGCGCGCCTGCGGCTGGATTTCGTCGTGGTCAACGGCGAGAACGCGGCGGGCGGCTTCGGCCTCACCAGCCAGATCGCCGAGGAATTCTTCGCCGCCGGCGCCGATTGCCTGACGCTGGGCGATCATGCCTGGGACCAGCGCGAGGCCCTGACCTATATCGAGCGCGAGCCGCGCCTGCTGCGTCCGCTGAACTATCCCCTGCATGCCCGCGCGCCGGGGAAGGGAGCCGAGCTCTTCACACTGCCGGACGGGCGCCGCGTCGGCGTCATCCAGCTTCAGGGCAATGTCTTCATGCGCCAGTCGCTGGCTTGCCCGTTTGCGGCGGCGGACGCCGCGCTCGACCAGATGCCCCTCGGCGCTGTGGCGGACGCGATCATCGTCGACATGCACTGCGAGGCAACGAGCGAGAAGATGGCAATGGGTCATCACTGCGACGGCCGCGCCAGCCTTGTCGTCGGCAGCCATACCCATGTGCCGACCGCCGACACGATGATCCTCACCGGCGGCACCGCCTACCAGACCGATGCGGGTATGTGCGGCGATTATGACTCGGTGATCGGCATGCAGAAGGAAGGCTCGCTCTACCGCTTCCAGTCGCAGCTGCCCGGCGAGCGCTACCAGCCCGCCCTCGGCGAAGGCACCCTCTGCGGCACCTATATCGAAACCGACGACCGCACCGGCCTCGCGGTCCGCATCGAGCCCATCCGGATGGGCGGCAGATTGAGTTCGCAGGTTCCGGTGGCCTGAGCCGCGACGAAATCCCAGCTTATGCAACACTTTCGGCGCCCTCCCGGAGTACAATCCACAGACGCATCAAGTACAGGAAGGATTTCTCCGGCAAGCCTGCGCTAAACACCCGCGCCCGGGGTTGAACGCCTGCCCATGTTGCAGTTCCAGCGCCTCCTCGCGCATCCGATTTCCGCACGCTGGTTCGCCCAGGCGCTCCCGATCTTTTGGCCGGCGCTTTACCAGCAGACGAGCCGCATCTTCCGCTGAATGGGAGAGCCCGGCCAGCCTTCCGGCGCCGGCCCAGATTGACGCTGGGCGCTTTCCATTGGCCGAGGCGTGCGTTAGAGAGCCCCCCGCACCGGAAACCGAACAAAACCAAGAGGGTTACGCCATGGCCGGCCATAGCAAATGGGCGAACATCCAGCACCGCAAGGGCAAGCAGGACAAGAAGCGCGCGGTGCTTTTCGCGCGCCTCGCGAAAGAGATCACGGTCGCCTCGAAGATGGGCGGGCCGGATCCCGGAATGAACCCGCGACTGCGCCTCGCGATCACCAACGCGAAGGGCGTCTCGGTGCCGAAGGACAATATCCAGCGCGCCATCGACAAGGGCCAGAGCGCTGGCGGCGCCGATTATGCCGACATCCGCTATGAAGGCGTCGGCCCCGGCGGCGCCGGCATCATTATCGAGGCCTCTACCGACAACAAGAACCGCACCGCGACCGATGTGCGCTCCGCCTTTACCAAGAGCGGCGGCGCGCTCGGCACCACAGGGTCGGTCTCGTTCAATTTCGACCAGCTCGGCGAAATCGAATACCCCGCCGCCGTAGGCACCGCTGACGAAGTGATGGAAGCCGCCATCATGGCCGGCGCGCAGGATGTGGTGTCGGATCAAGAGGGGCACTGGATCTACACCGCCCGGGAAGACTTCGCGGCGGTGACCACCGCGCTCGCGGACACCTTCGCCGGCAAGGTGGAGCCGACTTCCGCGAAGATCATGTGGAGGCCGAAGGTCAACGTGTCTGTCTCCGGCGACAATGCCGATGCGCTGATGAAGCTGCTCGACGTTCTCGACGAACTGGACGACGTGCAGAACGTCTATGACAATTCGGAACTCTCCGAAGAGGAAATGGCCCGCCTCGCCGGCTAGCCTCCACAATGCAGGGAGCGCCGCATGCGCATCGCCACCGCCTCCGGCCATGCTGCCTTCACGCTGAAGGCGGCGCTGGCCGACTGGCTGCGCGGGCTGGGCGCCACGTCAAGGATCTGGGTACGCACGGCGAGGCGAGCGTCGACTATCCGGATTTCGGCTACAAGCTCGCTGGC
>NZ_JBBEBT010000226.1:0-19637 GCF_040882205.1 Hyphomonas sp. | reverse complement strand
CTAATAGGCCCGGCTGACGCAGAAGTCGGCGAGGTCTTCCAGGGCGTCGCGATAAGGGGAGGGGGGAAGCGTGCGCAGGGCGCCCTTGGCGAGGGCGGCGTAGGCTTCGGCTTCCTGGACGGTCGCTTCGGAGGCGCCGGTGGCGCGGATGAGGTGGACCGCGTGGGCGAGGTCCGAATCTTCCTGGGTGTCGGGATTCAGGGCGCGGTCCCAGAAGGCGCGGCCTTCGTCCGAGCCCCGCCGGCGCGCGATGATCACCGGCAGGGTGATCTTGCCTTCGCGGAAATCGTCGCCGACCGATTTGCCGATGACGGATGTCGTGCCGCCATAGTCGAGCACGTCGTCGATGATCTGGAAAGCGAGACCGAGGTTCTTGCCATAGGTGGAGAGGGCGGGAGCATGGGCCTCGCCGCCGCCCGACATGGCGCCGGTTTCGGCAGCGGCTTCGAACAGGGCGCCGGTCTTGGCCTCGACGATGGCGAGGTATTCTTCGGTGGGAAGGTCGCGCGTTGCCATGGCGGCGAGTTGGCGCACTTCGCCCTCGGCGATCACCGTGGAGGCGGTGGCGAGGCGGTTGAGGATGGTGAGGCTGTTGGTTTCGACCAGCAGGTTGAACGCGCGGGCGAAGAGGAAGTCGCCGACGAGGATGGAGGCCTTATTGCCCCAGATCGTCTTGGCGGCGGGCTTGCCCCGGCGCAGTTCGCTCTCGTCGACGACATCGTCATGCAGAAGCGTGGCGGTGTGGATGAACTCGACGGCCGCCGCGAGCGCGTGGGTGGCGGGGTTCGCCTTGCCGACGGCATTGGCCGCGATCAGCGTAATGAGAGGGCGCAGGCGCTTGCCGCCGGCCGAGACGATATAGCCGGAGAGGTCAGGGATGATCGAGATGGGGCTGGCGGCGCGGGTAGCGAGGAGGTGTTCGACCTGGGCCAGGTCATACGCGACCAGGTCCTGCATCCGGTCCACCACCGAAGACAGGGCCGCCTTGCTTTTCGGTTTGGGGGCAAGGGTCAAGACGGGAACTCCAGGGACTGGCTCTGACTTATTTATTAATTCTACGTGAGCCCTTCGCCAAGGCGACGTGGCACCGGGCCGCAGATATTGTCCGCGACCGGCTCACCTAACGGGCGGATGACAAGTTGTCCATCAAAGTGGTTTCGCCGGGAATAGCTGACACGCCCTGAGGATTCGGGCTAAATGAGGAGCATGAAGCACATTTTCCTGATCCCCGCCCTCGCCGTGATGGCTGCTTGCGCCACGACGCCGGTTTATGGCCCTGCCAGGCCCGATAGCGGATTTGGCTACTTCTCACAACAGATCGAGCAGGGGCGGCACATGGTGTCCTATACCGACAACGACCCCATCCGGGCCCGCAACATGGCGCTGCTCCGGGCGTCCGAGATCACCCTGACCGAGGGCAAGGACTGGTTCGAGATCACCAATGAGGCGGCCGATACCGAAGAAAAACGCGGCGGCGGCACTTCGCTCAGCATCGGAGGGGGCTCCGGCAGTTACGGGCGCTCGTCCAGCGTCGGGGTGGGTGCCGGGATCGCAATTGCGCTGGGCGGTGGGGGCGGCCCGGGCAAGACAACCCATACGCTGGAAATTGTCACCGGCAAGAACCCCAAGCCGGAGAAAGCCGAAGCCTATGATGCGCGCTCGGTGGACCTGAACCTGCGGGTTAATTCGGGCTGATGGAAGAGGTCTTCCGGACCAACGATCCGGTCAAGCTGTCCTATATCGAGCATCTGCTCGCCGAAGCGGGCGTGGAATGTGTCGTGCTCGACCGGCATATCTCGGCCATCGAAGGCAATATCGGCATCTTTCCGCGCCGTGTGCTGGTGAACGAGGGTCAGCTGGCGCGGGCGCGCCTTGCGCTGGCGGGGGTTGAGCCCGGATGACGTCCTCCACGCAGGATACCGTGTATCAGGGCCGCGTGACGCTGGTGCAGCCGGAGGCGGGGTTCCGGGCGGGGTTTGACTCGCTGGCGCTGGCGGCTGCGCTGCCGGAGCTGGGCCAGGTCGAGGCGCTGGAGCTGGGCTGCGGGTCGGGCGGCGCGCTGTTGCCGGCGGCGTTCCGGTTGCCGGGGGTGCGTTTCAAAGGCGTTGAGCAGGAGGCCGCGATGGCGGCGCTGGCGCGTGAGGGCGCGGCACTGAACGGCTTTGGCGGGCGGGTGAGCATCGAGACGGCGGAGGCCTCGGTCTTCGTGCAGGGGCATGAGAACCGGTTCGACCTGGTGTTTGCCAATCCGCCCTATTTTGAGCCGGGCAAGATCTCGGCGCCGGGCGAAGGCAAGGCGGGGGCGTATATCGAGAGCCTTTCGCTGGAAGGCTGGGTCAAGGCGATGCTGTTTGCGGCGAAGCCGCGCGCGCCGGTCGTAATGATCCACCGGGCTGCGGAGCTGGCGCGTTTGCTCGCGCAGCTCGACCGGCAGGCGGGGGAGATTGTCGTTCTGCCGATTGCCTCGAAAGTGGACGAGCCGGCGCGGCGGGTGCTGGTGCGGGCGCGCAAGGGGCTGAAGCGGGGGCCGTTGACGCTGCTGGCGCCGCTGATAACGCACGAGGCCGATGGCAGCGCGCGGACGGCTGCGGCGCAGGCGATTGTCGAGGGTTCGGCAATCGGCTGGTAGGGCGGCCGATTTTGCTTGCAATCGGGGGTGGGGGGGGCAAACTCATACCTGTGGGGGGCAAAGAAAGGCGCGGCACATGTTTACACTGCTGTTCATCGGAAGCCTGATCGCGGGGATCGCGATTTCCTGGATCGGCTGGTTTGGCCAGCAGGATTACAATGGACGCGGCAAGCCGAAGTGAGACCGGTTGCGCGGGCGAAGGCTTGGCGCTAGGCCGGGTTTCCCTCACCTGCGAGCCGTCCATGCCTGCGCCCAAAGCCCATGCCAAACCGAATTCCTTCCAGGACCTGATCCTGACGCTGCAGGCCTATTGGGCTGCTCAGGGCTGCGCAATCCTGCAGCCGTATGACATGGAAGTGGGCGCCGGGACGCTGCATCCGGCGACCGTGCTGCGGGCACTGGGGACGAAGCCCTGGCGGGCGGCCTATGTACAGCCCTCGCGCCGGCCCAAGGATGGCCGCTATGGCGAGAACCCCAACCGGCTCGGGCATTACTATCAGTTCCAGGTGATCCTGAAGCCGAACCCGGCAAACCTGCAGGACCTTTACCTCGAGAGCCTTTATCGGATCGGGATTGATCCCGCCGTGCACGATATCCGCTTCGTGGAGGATGACTGGGAGAACCCGACCGTGGGCGCCTGGGGGCTCGGCTGGGAAGTCTGGTGCGACGGGATGGAGGTTTCTCAGTACACGTACTTTCAGCAAGTCGGCGGACTGGATGTGGCGCCGGTTTCAGGCGAGCTGACTTACGGCCTCGAGCGCCTCGCGATGTATGTGTTCGGCGTTGACCGGGTGTATGACCTGCCGTTCAATGATCCGTCCTCGGAGGTTCCGCTGACCTATGGCGATGTGTTCCTCGAGAACGAGCGCCAGCAGAGCGCATTCAATTTCGAGCATTCGGATGTCGAGATGCTGAAGCGCTGGTTTGCCGATTGCGAGAGCCAGTCGAACGCGCTGCGCGCGGCGGGCAAGCCTCTGCCAGCGTATGACTATGCGCTGAAGGCGTCGCACACGTTCAACCTGATCGACGCACGCGGCGCGATCTCGCCGACCGAGCGGCAGGCATATATTGCGCGCGTGCGCGACCTTGCGCGCGGGGCTGCGGCGCAGTGGGCGGAGAGCGACGCAGCGAAGGCTTGAGCTTGCCTTGAACACGTCTCCCGAGAGGCAGACGTGGCTTGAAAGGTCGAACTGGGAGCAAGCGCGTGAGTGCGCCAACTGGCACCCGCTCCGCCCGCGCTCTGACTGCCATCGAGGTTGCGGCGGCGCTTCTTATCTTCATCCATGAAGCGCCGCGGGCGGCGGCGGGCGGGGTGGCGCCGTCGGGGGGGCTGGAGACGTAGGGGTTTCCGGCGGGGATTGTCTGGGCCTCGGGGAGGGTAACGGTCTGCGAACTGGCGGCGCCGGGGCTGATCATCCTGCGGCGGTGGGTGAGCGGGCTCTGCCTCGGGCATGTGGGCACCCCGGCGCTGGGGATGGTGCACCTGCCGAATGGCTGGTTTGTCGTCCGCCCCGGGCGCAGCAGGATGGAGTACAGCGTGCTTCTGATAGTGTGCCTGCTGGCGCTCGCTTTCGTGTATATTGGACAATTGAAGAAAGCCGATGGGAGTAAGTCCGATGAGTGAACCACATATCGCCGGCAAGCAGCCGATCCCGGTCGAGGTCGAAGAAGGTAAAATGTACTGGTGGTGCGCCTGCGGCCAGTCGAAGAACCAGCCCTTCTGTGATGGCAGCCATAAGGGCAGCGAGTTCGTTCCGCAGGGCTGGGAATGCCCGAAATCGGGCAAGGTGTTCTTCTGCGCCTGTAAACGCACCGGCAAGAGCCCGCTGTGTGACGGAAGCCATAACCAGCTCTGACCAGAGCTGAACGTTTATTCATATATAAAACAGTGCATTGAGCGAAGATTTTTCGGCCGAGGCGCGACGCAAGTGCGCGTGCGACCTCGTTGAAGGCGCATGATCCGGATGGACGGGTCATGCAAGCAAAGAGGACCACCATGTTGAAACCCCTGATCGCAGCGGGCGTGATTGCAGCTTTCTCCGCCCCGGCGGCGCTGGCCGGCCCGGCCCGTCCTCGGACAAATCGACCATCGCCTGACGGGCGCCGAAGTGCGCGGCGACATTGCGCAGGGCAGCCTTGCTGACCTCGCTGAAGACCGGCTCGACCGGTTCGAGAACAGGGTCGACCGGCGCGAGAGCCGCCGCGACGAAGCGTATGACCATGGGCCACGCGATTTGGCCGAGGACGGGCTGGACCGTGCGGAGAGCCGCTGGGACGGCCGGGAAGACCGGATCGACCGGCGCCGCTGAGGCTTTGCGGCGATAAACATCTGCCCGCGTTGAACCAGTTTCGCGGAAGGGGCGTTGTACTATGCAAACGAGCCCCTCCGATGAAACTGATACCTGCCTTTGCCGCGCTGGTTGTCGCGGCTGGACTTGCGGCCTGCAGCCAGACGCAGGACGAGCGTGCTTCTGCGCCCGTGCCGGTGGACCTGTCCGTGGAGACGGACGCCTATGCCGCGTCCGGCACGCCGGAGATCCCCGTCGAGACCGGTCCCTGGACGCTGACATCGTTCACGCCGGCCACCGAGGAAATCTACTGCAGCTTCTACACTATCGGCGATGACGGCCGGCGCGGCGAGCGGGTGTTCGTAACCAAGATTGCAGGGGTTGCGGCGCCCGCGTATGTTGATCCCGAGGGCGAGGAAGCGGCGCTGACGCAGGTGTCGGTGGCGGACGACCGGGCGCTGCAGGTCTGGCTCTGCGAGAATCCCGGGCGCAGCCTGCTCCTCGAGATGCAGGTGACCGAGACGGGCGAGCGCTTTCAGTCGCGCGACTATGAGGGCACGGCGCAGGTGATCCTGCCGGAGCAGGGGCCGCTGACGGCGGTGACGTGGACTGGCGGGGTTTGAAGCCATTTCTTCCTGTCCTCCCCCGCTTCGCAGGGGAGGACAGACACGCAGACGAAGGGCGTCCTTGACGCGTGCGCGGGCGGCTGTAAGCCGGGGCGTCTTGTATTGCGGTGACTGAAACGCCCATGGATGAACTCCTGCTTGAACTTTTTTCCGAGGAAATTCCTGCGCGGATGCAGGCGAAGGCGGAGGCTGATCTCCTTGCTGCGCTGACCGCGCGGTTGAGGGAGGCCGGCCTTGCCTGGAGGAACGCGTTTGCAGTGTCCGGGCCGCGGCGGCTGACGGCGGTGATCGAGGGGCTGGACGCGCGCTCGGCAGATGTGCGTGAAGAGAAAAAGGGCCCGAAAGTCGGCGCGCCGGAGCAGGCGATTGCGGGCTTCCTGCGCGGGGCGGGGCTGACCTCGATCGAACAGGCGAGCATTGTGTCCGATCCGAAGAAGGGCGACGCGTATGTCGCCTATATTTCCGTGCCGGGACGCGACGCGGTGGATGTGATTGCCGAGGCCGTGCCGGCCATCGTGCGCGGGTTCAACTGGCCGAAATCAATGCGGACGGCGGACGGCGACCTGCGCTGGGTGCGACCCTTGCAGGCGATTGTCTGCGTGCTGGATGGGGCGGTGGTGGCGTTCGAAGTGGGCGGCATTGACAGCGGGAATGGGACCGAGGGCCACCGCGTGCACGGGCGTGGTCCGTATACGGTCAAATCCTGGGCAGACTATAAAAAGCAGCTGGAAGGCAAGGGCCATGTGATCCTGTCGCGGGCGGACCGGCGCGCGCGCATCCTGGCAGGCATCGAAGATGTGTGCAGCGCGTCCGGGCTCGAACTGGTGCCGGATGAGGGGTTGCTGGAAGAGGTGACAGGGCTCGCAGAATGGCCGGTGGTCGTGCTGGGGCAGATGGAGCCGTCGTTCCTGGACCTGCCGCCGGAAGTGATCCGCCTTTCGATGCGCACGCACCAGAAGTATTTTGCGGTGAAACGCAGGGGGGCTGAGGGATTGGCGCCGAACTTCATCGTGGTGGCGAACATTGCCGCGACCGATGGCGGGGCGAAGATTGCCGAGGGCAATGCGCGCGTGCTGTCGGCGCGCCTGTCGGACGCCCGCTTCTTCTGGGAGAAAGACAAGGCGACGCCGCTGGAGGTGATGGGCGAGAAACTGAAGACCATCGCGTTCAAGCAAGAGCTGGGCTCGCTGGGCGACAAGGTGCAGCGCGTTGCAGCATTGGCGCGGGAATTGGCGCCGAAGGTTGGCGCGGACCCGGATCTGGCGGAGCGCGCGGCGCGGCTGGCGAAGGCGGACCTTGTGTCTGAGATGGTCGGCGAGTTCCCGGAACTGCAGGGCGTGATGGGGCGGTATTATGCGCTCAGCGCGGGCGAAGATGCGCGCGTGGCCGATGCGATCCGCGATCACTATAAGCCGCAGGGGCCGAGCGATGCCGTGCCGTCTGAGCCGGTAGCGGTGGCCGCCGCGCTGGCGGATAAGCTCGACACGCTGGTGGGCTTCTGGGCGATTGACGAGAAGCCTACCGGATCGAAGGACCCGTTTGCGCTGCGGCGCGCGGCGCTGGGTGTGGTGCGGATTATTCTTGAGCGTGGCAGCCGTCTGGGCTTGTTGGCGGCTGTTGCAGGCGCATTCAGTCGTTTGCCGCCTTCGATTGTTTCGGCGCTTCCGCATGCGCCGCAACAAGCCGCAATCGAGTATGGATTTGTTGACCTGTTCGAAGCGGCGGGCGGAACATCTGTTGACGCGGAGCGTGCTTGGCCTCTCGCTCACGACCTCCTCACTTTCTTCGCGGACCGCCTTAAGCAGGTGCTGCGCGATCAGGGCAAGCGGCATGATCTGATCGATGCCGTGTTTGCGCTGGGCGAGGATGATCTCGTGCTCATTGTGAAGCGGGTCGAAGCGCTGGGGGCGTTTCTGGAGACCGAGGACGGCGCGACGCTGCTGGCAGGGTATCGGCGGGCGGCGAATATCCTGAAGGCAGAGGAGAAGAAGGGCGCGTTGCCTGAGCATCTTTGCGTGGATGCCAAGCTGATCGCCAAGGGGCCAGTGGTCGAGCAGGCGCTCTGGGCGGCGGTAACCGGGGCTGAAGCTGCGCTGGAGGCGCCGCTGGCGAAGGAGGACTTTGCCGGGGCGATGAAAGTGCTGGCGGGGCTGCGCGCGCCGGTCGATGCCTTTTTCGAGGGCGTGATGGTAAACGAACCGGACGCCGCTGTGCGGGCGAACCGGCTCGCGCTGCTGGTGGCGGTCCGGGATGCGCTGCACAAGGTGGCGGAATTCTCGCGAATCGAGGGTTAGGGCAGGCTGTTCCGCTTCGGAACGAGGATCAGCGGCGCCCGCGCAACACTGCGCCTCGGAAGCGAGTTAACAACGTTGTCACTCGCCCGCCAGACGAAACGCGCCCTTCTCATCGCATGTGCGATGCAGCATAGGACTTGCAAACCGGCCGGGCGGATAGAATTCACCGGTACACGAAGCTTATACGGAAGGCGATTTGGCATGGCTGAAGCGGCACGCAAGGGCGCAGAGCAAACCTGGGTCTATGCCTTCGGAGGCGGCACCGCGGACGGCGATGCCTCGATGAAGAACCTGCTGGGCGGCAAGGGTGCCAACCTCGCCGAAATGGCGAAGCTGGGCCTGCCGGTGCCTCCGGGTTTCACCATCTCCACGGCCGTTTGCGTCGCGTATTACCAGACCGGGCGGGCCTATCCGGCCGGCCTCGAAGCGGAAGTGAATGCCGCGCTGGAAAGCCTCGAGCGTCAGTCCGGCAAGGGCTTTGGCGATCCGGCCAACCCGCTGCTCGTTTCCGTGCGCTCGGGCGCGCGGGCCTCGATGCCGGGGATGATGGATACGGTGCTGAACCTCGGCCTCAACGAGGCTGTGGCCGAAGGGCTGGCGAAGCTCGCCGGTGACCGGTTTGCCTATGACAGCTATCGCCGCTTCATCCAGATGTATTCGAACGTCGTGCTGGGTCTCGGCCATGACGAGTTCGAGCATATCCTGGACGACTACAAGGACCGCTCGGGTCTTGATCTCGATACCGACCTTTCGGCGGACAACTGGAAGGAAGTGATCTTGCGCTACAAGGCGGCGGTCCAGAAGGAACTGGGCCGTCCGTTCCCGGAGGACCCGCGCGAGCAGCTCTGGGGCGCCATCTCAGCCGTGTTCAACAGCTGGATGAGCGACCGCGCCATCATCTACCGCAAGCTCAACGACATTCCGGAAGACTGGGGTACGGCGGTCAACGTACAGGCCATGGTATTCGGCAATCTCGGCGAGACCTCGGCTACGGGCGTGGCATTCACGCGCGACCCGTCGAACGGGCAGGCGATCTTCTACGGCGAATACCTGATCAACGCGCAGGGTGAAGACGTGGTGGCAGGCATCCGCACGCCGGCGCCGATCTCGCGCGAACGCGCTGCAACGCTAGGCTCGGGCGACAAGCCGCTCGAGGACGCGATGCCGGAAGTCTACAAGCAGCTGCGCGAAGTCGCGGCGAAACTGGAACATCATTACAAGGATATGCAGGACATCGAGTTCACGGTCGAAGCCGGCCGGCTCTATATGCTGCAGACCCGCAATGGGAAACGCACGGCGGCGGCGGCGGTGAAGATCGCGGTGGACATGGTGCTCGAAGGGCTGATCTCCGAGAAGGAGGCGCTGCTGCGGCTCGACCCGTCGCAGCTCGACCAGCTGCTGCATCCGCGCATTCCGAGCGATGACGAGAATAAGAAAGCAGGCGGCAAGCCCTACGATGTGATCGTGAAGGGCCTGCCCGCCAGCCCCGGCGCGGCGGTCGGCAAGGTTGTGTTCGATTCCGATGAGGCCTTCCTGCTCGCCGCAAAAGGCGAGGACGTGATCCTGGTGCGGGTTGAGACGAGCCCGGACGATATCAAGGGCATGCACGCAGCGCGGGCCATCGTGACGGCGCGCGGCGGGATGACGAGCCACGCGGCCGTGGTCGCGCGTGGCATGGGCCGGCCCTGCGTGTGCGGGGCGAGCGACCTCAAGATCGACATGGCGCGCGGCGAGTTCAGCGTGCGCGGGCGCACGTTCAGGAAAGGCGATGTTGTCACCATCGATGGCGGCACGGGCCGCGTGATGGCGGGCGCGATTGCGCTGATCAAGCCAGATCTGTCGGGCGATTTCGGCGAGCTGATGGGCTGGGCCGACAAGGTGCGCCGCCTGAAGGTGCGCGCCAATGCGGAGACGCCGCTCGACACGCGCACGGCGGTCGAGTTCGGCGCTGAAGGCATTGGCCTCTGCCGCACGGAGCACATGTTCTTCGAGGAAGAGCGCATCCCGGCGGTGCGCTCGATGATCCTCTCCAATGACGAGAAGGGCCGCCGGGAGGCGCTGGCGAAATTGCTGCCGATGCAGCGGTCGGACTTTGAGGAAATCTTCCGCATCCTGGGTGAACGCCCGGCGACCATCCGCCTGCTGGACCCGCCGCTGCACGAATTCCTGCCGCATACGGACGAGGATATCGAGAACGTTGCGAAAGCTTCCGGCATAAAGTCTGATGAGCTGCGCCGCCGTGCGCATGACCTGCACGAGAGCAATCCGATGCTGGGCCACCGGGGCTGCCGCCTCGGCATCACCTATCCCGAGATCTACGAGATGCAGGCGCGCGCCATCTTCGAGGCGGCGGTGAATGTTGCCAGGGAAGGTAAGCTGAAGCCTGTGCCGGAAGTGATGATCCCGCTGGTGGCGACGCAGCGCTAGCTGGCGATCCTCAAGGCGCTGGTCGACGAGACCGCGCAGACCGTGTTTAAGGAAACCGGCATGACGGTCGACTATACCGTTGGAACAATGATCGAGCTGCCGCGCGCGGCGCTGCAGGCGGGCGAGATTGCGCGGTCGGCGGCGTTCTTCTCGTTCGGCACCAATGACCTGACACAGACGACGCTGGGCATCAGCCGCGACGATGCGGGCCGCTTCCTGCAGGTCTATTCGGAGAAAGGCATCTACGAGAAGGACCCCTTCGTGACGCTCGACCAGGAAGGTGTGGGCGAATTGGTGAAGATGGCGGCCGAGCGCGGCCGGCGGACCCGTCCCGGGATCAAACTGGGAATTTGCGGGGAGCATGGGGGTGATCCGGCTTCTGTCGAATTCTGCCACCGTGCGGGTCTAGATTATGTCTCCTGCTCGCCTTACCGGGTGCCAATCGCCCGTCTTGCAGCGGCACAGGCCGCACTCAAAGACAGCGCAAAGTAGCCAGAACCTGTCAAAACCGGGCGCGCTTGGATGTTGTTTTTCAGCAACACTGCGCTCGGCCCTGATTCGCTGGGGTTGCGCACTGATTGGCCTGAAAACAAAGCGATTTCAATTGCTTAACAGCAATTTCCTTGAAGTTGCATGAACCTGTTTCTTCCGCCCGCAGGCGACCCTTTCGACTTTGTCACTCAGAAGGTTGGCTGATTTATTGCTAGATAGCGACGGGTGGGCCAAATCCCCCGTGACCCTGCGGGGCGTGGTGGGGCGTGTGCGGTCCTCGTAAATGCGTTCAAACCTGGAAGCCCGGGTCTACAAGGCGGAACCATACCGCCGGCCGGGCTAAAGAGGATCGGTGATGTTAAGGTTTCTTCAACTAAGCCAGACCAGTATGGTCACCCTGAATGGGCTGCGTGAAAAGCTCAAACGTTGGTGGCTCGGTATGACGGATCAGGAACAACGTGAAGTGTTCATCCGTGGAGGGATGATTGCCGTTTGTGCAGTCACCGCCAGCGTGTCGCTTCCCGTTATATCGAACCAGCAGGTGAGCCTGCGTGCCGAAGCCGAATACCGCGCTGAGGCCGAGCGCTTCGCGATGTTTCAGGATGCCGGCCTTGCCGTGCGCACCGATGCGCATACGCCGGCCCTTCTCGACACGCCCTGGCTGCGCACGGTCGAATACACGCTGAAGCGTGATCCCGATTCCTCGATGAGCCGCTATGCGATGCGCGACCGCGATGGCTCTGCGCTGGCGACGCTCGCCTCGTTCCGCGCCGAAGATGTTCAGCGGGCGGAGACCATCGATTCCGAACTGATGTGTATGGCGCAGGGTGTATACTACGAATCTGCCCGCGAGCCGCTGGAAGGCCAGCTGGCCGTGGCTGAAGTCATTGCCAACCGGATGCAGGACCACCGTTATCCGGACACCGCCTGCGGCGTGGTATTCCAGGGCGCGACGCGCACCACCGGATGCCAGTTCACGTTCACCTGTGACGGCGCCATGAAGACCAAGCCGAAGGGCGAGAACTGGGACCGCGCGAAACGTATCGCAGCCCACGTCCTGATGAACCTCAACGAGGAACGTACCGGGGGCGCGACGCACTATCACGCTACCTATGTCGACCCGATCTGGAACTCCGGCCTGATCCAGACCAACAAGGTCGGCCTGCACATCTTCTATCGCTTCCCGCGCGGCGCTGAGTGGGCGAGTGTGGAGCGCAACTTCCAGGCCCGCAAACAGTCCGTCGCGATGCAGCTGGCTGCGCTCGATGCCGGCACGGTGGGCGCAGACGCGGTCGATGAAAGCCTGCTGTTCGCAGAAGGCTCCTCGGCAGGCGACGATGGCTACTATGCCATCACGCCGACTACGGCCCCGGCGGCTATTTCGACCTCGACCCGCACGATTTCCTCCGGCACGCCGCGCCTGATGAGCATTCAGACGGTGCCGGCAACAGAGCCGAAAGCTGAAGCGCCCGCAATCGATGAGTATACCGCCCGCCAGATCGGCGCGGCCTCCTCAGCTTCGGTGGACGGTGCATACTGATCTGCACACGGCAATTTCTGCCTGAAGTTTCAAAGGCCGCCGGTGATGCACCGGCGGCCTTTTCGGTTCTGGTGAGGCGCGGTGCTCAGGTGCGCGGCGGCACGCGGGCCTTGATCTGTTTGCGCACGAGGCCGGGCAGCCAGCGCGTCATGAAGCGGGCGCGCTCGGCCTCACCGCCAACCATGTACTGGATATCGTTGCCGTGTGCTGCTTCCCAGGCTTTCTCGGCGGCCATCGAGACGGGATAGATCGTGGCGCCACTGGCCTTCATCTGGTCCGACATCTTCTCGTTGGAACCTTCCTTCGCGCCCATGTCGAGGATCGGCGTGTCGACGAACCAGGGCATCAGGCTGGTGACCCGGATGCCGAGATCGCGAAACTCGGCGTCGAGCGCTTCGGATAGTCCGCGTACGGCCCATTTGGACGCGGAGTAGACGGCGAGCTGCGGCGCGCCGACGATGCCGGCAGTTGAGGCGGTGTTGACGATGCGCGCGCCCGGCGTCGCCTTCAGCAGCGGCAGTGATGCATAGACGCCGTTGATGACGCCCTTGACGTTGATGTCGATGACGAGGTCTGCCTCTTCGGGCGGAACATCCTCGAACCAGCCGTGGCGGCCGATGCCGGCATTGTTGAAGAGGACGTCCATCTTGCCGCCGGTGGCGACGCTGAAGCCTTCCATCGCAGCGGCCCAGTCGGCGCGCTTCGTGACATCCAGTTTTGCGGCGTGGGAGTTGCCGGCGCCAAGCTCGGCAGCGACGCCTTTCAGGCCGGTCTCGTTGACGTCATAGAGGCCGCAGAACCAGCCCTGTTTCGAGAAGTAACGCGCGGTTTCTGCGCCGATGCCGGAGGCGGCGCCGGTGATGAAGATGCTCTTGCGGCCGTTGGCGGTAGTCATGGCTGACGTCTCCAGTTCCCCTTGCGCCGGATTGGCGCGCTGGGCTGACTGTCAGACGACATCCAGCCCGAGGTCAAGGTTCGGTGCAGAATGGGTCAGCGCGCCGGACGAAATGAAGTCCACGCCCGTCTCAGCGATTGCCGCAAGGGAAGACAGCGTCACGCCGCCCGAGGCTTCGAGCGGTACGCGGCCCGCGGTGAGGTTGACTGCGTCGCGAAGCATGGCGAGGCTCATATTGTCGAGGAGGACGGCATGCGGGCCATGCTTCAGGGCTTCCTCGAGCTGGGCGAGATTATCGACCTCGATCTCGATCATACGCAGGTGGCCGGCATAGGCCTTGGCGCGGGTGAGTGCGTCCGCTATGGAGCCGTTGCAGGCGGCGATGTGGTTGTCCTTGATCAGGATGGCATCATCGAGGCCGTAGCGGTGAGACGTGCCACCTCCGCAGCGCACGGCGCGTTTCTCAAGGGCGCGGTGACCAGGTGTAGTCTTCCGTGTGCAGACAACCCGGGCTTTCGTGTGCGCGACGGCGTCGACATACTGGCGTGTCAGGCTCGCGACGCCGGAGAGTCGGCCGAGGAAGTTCAGCATCGTTCGCTCGGCGATCAGGATGGATCGCGCGGCGCCGTCCAGCTCTGCGATCACATCGCCGGGAGTGAGCGTGGCGCCGTCATGCCTTTTCACTGTGAGGCGCACGTCCGGATCGATGAGGCGCAGGGTATGCGCGGCGACATCGAGACCCGCGAGTACGCCGGGCTTGCGCGCGGCGATCACGGCGCGCATCTGCGTGCCGGCGGGGATGGTAGCATCGCTCGTCAGGTCGCCGGCGCGGCCGAGGTCTTCGGCGAGCGCAAGGCGGACGATGGGGTCGAGTATGATCCCCGGCAGCGGCGGTATTTCAAGCGTCATGGGGTCACGCGTTCGCGGATGGGATGGGCGGTGAACTGGCGCTGCGGCTTGTCCATGTTTGGATAGTCGCGGCGGAAATGGCCGCCCCGGCTTTCGGCGCGGGCGAGGGCGCCTTCGGCGATCAGGCGGGCGGCGGTGAGCGCCGGGGCGCCCGGGGCTTCAGGCTCAAGCTGGTGGCAGAGGTCGAGCAGTTTCGTAAGGCCGGATGCGTTGCGCACCACGCCGCAATGTGCGGACATCGCTTCGCGCAGCTGCAGGAGGCGGGGCTCTGTCAGGGCCGAAGGAATGGAGGCTTCGCTGGCGGCGGGTGCATCCAGCGTGGCGGACATCAGGCGGCGCGAGATGCGCTCGGCAAAAACGACCGCTTCCAGCAGGGAATTGGATGCAAGGCGGTTGGCGCCATGCGCGCCGGTGGAGGAACATTCTCCGCATACCGACAGACCCGCCAGTGTCGAGCGGCCCCAGAGGTCGGAGACGATGCCGCCCATATGGTAGTGTGCGGCGGGAGCGACCGGGATCCGGTCGCGGCGCGGATCGATGTTTGCGCTCATGCAGGCGCCGAAGACCGTCGGGAAATGGTCCGGGAAATGATCGCCTACAGCCTTGCGGCAATCGAGGAAGGCGCCGCGTCCGGCCATGCGCTCGGCATGGATGGCGCGCGCGACCTCATCGCGAGGCGCAAGCTCCGCCAGCGGATGATAGTCGGCCATGAAGGCGCGCCCGTCGGTATTGTGCAGGGTTGCCCCTTCGCCGCGCAGCGCTTCGGTGGCGAGCGGGGCCGGATCGCGGCCGATATCGATGCCGGTCGGGTGGAACTGCACGAATTCGAGATCCGCGAGCAGGGCGCCGGCCTCATAGGCCATAGCAATGGCGTCGCCCTGGGCTTCGCGCGGATTGGTGGTGACCTTGAAGAGGCCGCCGGAGCCGCCGGTGCAGAGAGCGGTGGCGCGCGCCGTGCGCGGCGTGAGGCGGCCCGATACGTCGCGCAGCACTACGCCGGCGACGCGGCCATTCGCGTCCTGCAGCAGCGAGACGGCGCGGGCGCCTTCGATAAGTTCGATGCTGGGCGTCGCCTCCACGGCGGCGACGAGCGCGTCCATGATCGCCTTGCCGGCAAGGTCGCCCGAGACGCGCGCGACGCGCGGCCGCGAGTGGGCGGCCTCCAGTGAGAGCGCGAGGGCGCCGTCCGGGGTGCGATCGAACGGGACGCCGAGGGCGAGTAGATCGCGCACGCGGGCGGGGCCGTCCTCTGCGATCAGTCGGGCGATAGCGGGGTCAACGAGGCCCGCGCCGGCGGCGACCGTGTCAGCGGCATGCTGGGCCGGACTGTCGAGCGGATCGAGCGCGGCGGCGAGGCCGCCCTGTGCCCAGGCGGAGGATGCCGCCTGGCCCAGCGGCGAGGGCGAGACGACGAGGCAGTGGCGCGGCGCCAGCTTCAGCGCGAGGAAAAGCCCCGCGAGACCAGCGCCCACGATGAGCACATCGACGCTCGCGCCGGCTTCGGCGTGCACCCGGTGAGCTGTGCCCTCGAACATGTCCGTGTCAGGAAATCCCGTCATTCGCGCGGCGGAACTCGACCGGCGCGGTGACGGCCGAGACGAGCGCGCCGAACATACGCTCATGGCTCTGGATCGTCAGGGTGAAATTGTCCGGCACGTAATACATCTCCGGCATCTTGGTCTCGAGCATCTCCTCGATGGTCGAGCGGATAGAAACCTGATCGCCGAAGCGGCGCGCCTCACAGGACTGGCGCACAACGGAGCGGCCCCACATCGAGCACATCTCCACGGCGGTCAGTTCGCAGGTATACAGGCCTTCGTCCGGATGCGGAGAGAGGTTCATCGTTCCGGTCATCACGCACTGGCCTTCGCGGTAGGGTTTGGTCTGGAAGCTCCAGCTGCCGAGCACATCGGACTTGTCCTTGTCACCCTTGCCCTTGACGGCGGAGGCCGGAAGACCGGCGACAAGCGCAAGCATCATCAGGCCGAGAACCGGCCTCAGGTAGTTCGACATGGACGCCTCCTCGACTAGGGTCAGGTTGACTTCACTGCTTCGGCCCGCGCTTGGCAAGCCGTCTCAATCATACGTTTGTCAGATCACCATCTCGAGCTCGAGCGGCACCTGACCGGTGCGGAAGGCCAGCGGGCGGGCCATTTTCGGCAGGGCGAGCATAGCGTCCAGCGCTGCTTTCGCCCGCACGCGGACATCTTCCGGGATCGTCACTTCATGCTGACCTGTGACCAGGCAGTCATAGATGTTTTCCAGCGTGATGCGCTTCATGTGCGGGCAGAGGTTGCATGGGCGGATGAAGTTCACGGCCGGGTTCTCGGCAGCGACATTGTCGCTCATCGAACATTCGGTGAGCAGCACGACCTTGCTCGGCTGGTTCTCGGCCACATAGTTCGAGAGGGCTGAAGTGGAGCCTGCGAAGTCGGCTTCCTGCAGCACGTCTGGCGGGCACTCAGGGTGCGCGAGGATGATGACGCCGGGATGCGCCTCGCGCAGCTGTTTCACGTCCTCACCGGAAAACAGCTCGTGCACTTCGCAGGCGCCCGGCCAGGTGAGGATGCGAATGCCAGTCTGGGCGGCGACGTTCTTTGCAAGGTACTGGTCAGGTACGAGGATGACCGTGTCGGTGTTCCATTCTTTCGCGACGTGTTCGACGACCTGCGCGGCGTTGGAGCTGGTGCAGGTGATGTGGCACTCGGCCTTCACGTCGGCGGTGCAGTTCACATAGGTGACGATGGGATAGTCCGGGAATTTCAGCTTGATGAGGCGTACATCGGCGCCGGTGATCGAGGCGGCGAGCGAGCAGCCGGCGCGGGTGTCCGGGATCAGCACGGTTTTTTCCGGAGCGAGGATCTTGGAGGTCTCCGCCATGAAGTGGACGCCGGCCTGCACGTTGATGGCGGCGTCCGTGGCGGAGGCTTCGCGGGCGAGCTGCAGGGAGTCGCCGCGGAAATCTCCGACGAGGCTGAAGATGTCCGGTGTCATGTAATTGTGGGCTAGGATGACGGCATTCTTCGTCTTCTTCAGGCGGTTGATACCGGCGACGAGGGGCGCGATCGCCGGCCATTCCATCGGCGTGACGAAGTCAGCGACGAGGGGATAGAGCGCGTCGGTCTCCGCTTTCACGGCGTCATCATAGACGAGGCCGCGCGTGGCGGCGCCAGACGCGCCGCGCAGCGGGATAGGGGTCGGGCAGCCCGGGCCGGAATCGATCAGACGCGCCATGGTATCCTCCAGGATCGAGCTGTTATGCTCGACTTGAGTATAAGTTAGACCTGACGCGGTGAAATTCAAGCCCCGGCGCGGATCACTCGCGCAAATCAAGGCTCATTCATGACCGCAAGATTAGTTTTGCGCACTCTGAGCAAAAGGGGATTTAGCGCAGAAGGCCGCATCAGGCAAGGTCGCGCCGCCTTTCGGCCTTGATTGGGCGGGGGTAAGCAAATCATTGCCCGGGGCAGGGCATCGGCTTAAAAATGGGAGTACAAGGACGCCCCCTATGCATCAGTCCGTCCGGAAACGCTGCATGCAGAAACCCCGGTTTCGATGCCCTGCGATGAGCGGGGCGCGCACCGGGATCAGCTCGCGGCAACCCTTCATTGCGCGAACGAATGCCTGAGAATGGCCAGTCCGGCGCCGATGAATAAGCGGATGACGACCGGGCCGGTCAGGTTGGGCGATCTCCAAATCGAAGCCGGGACGGCGCTGTTCATGGTCTGGGCGGCGGGCAATCATGATCCGGTAACGTTTCCGGAGCCGGCGCGTTTCGATCCCGTACGTGATGGCGCCCGGCCGCTGATATTCGGCATGGGCCAGCACGCCTGCCTCGGCCATGCCATCGTCCGCGCCACGTTGCAGGAACGCCCCGCGGTCTTCATTACGAAGGATGCCCGGTTCACGGGCGCCGCGGGTGCGCGGAGTATCCCTATGCCTGCGAACATGCCGGCGATCCGGATCACCTGGTGACGGCTGCTTCCCGCTCGTCCGGGTCAGGATGAACGGGAAGGTTCCGGCGCCTAGTTCTTGAACAGATCGATCACCGCGCTCGTCATCGCGTCCACGCCGGTGGCGATGGCGGGGTCGTAGTCGGGGGCGAATAGAGGTGAGTGGAGGGACGGGAGCGGCATGCCGTCGGTTTGCGAGGCCGCGTATTTGTCCGGTTCCACGGCCCCAAGCCAAAAGATGACGCCGGGAATTTTCTCTTCTGTGCGGGCAAACTGGCCGAAATCCTCGCCGCCCATCACGGGCGCAACTGCGCGCACGTTGCCGGCGCCGAGCTCGGCGCTGATGGCGGCCATGGCACGGGTGGTCAGGTCCGGGTCGTTATAGGTGGCGGGCGTGAAGTCGCTCTCCACGGTGATTTCCGGCGCGGGCGCGCCAAAGGCGGCGGCCTGGCCGTCGGCGATGCGCTTGATGCCGTCGAGCAGCATCTGGCGCGTCTTGTCCTCATAGGAGCGCACGGTGATCAGCAGTTCGGCTTCATCGGCGATGATGTTGTGCTTGGCGCCGGCCTTGATGGAGCCGACAGTGACGACAGCGGAGTCGAGCGGGTTGGTATTGCGCGAGACAAGACTTTGCAGCGCGACGACGATATGGCTTGCGACAAGTACGGGGTCGACCGTGGTGTGCGGATAGGCGCCGTGACCGCCGACGCCTTTGACCTTCACATCCACCGAGTCGACGTTCGCCAGCGCAAAGCCGGAGGAATAGGCAATCGTGCCGGCCGGTGCGCCGGCGGAGACGTGTAGCGCGATGTTATAGTCCGGCTTCGGAAACTTCGTGTACAGACCTTCGGCAATCATGGCCTGCGCGCCGAGGCCTATTTCCTCCGCAGGCTGAGCAATCATCACCAGCGTGCCCTTCCACTTGTCCTTCTCGGCGATCAGGCGGCGGGCGGTGCCGACCCAGACGGTCATGTGGATGTCATGGGCGCAGGCGTGCATGACGTTGCTTTCGACGCCGGTCCAGGTTTCGGACATGACCTTGGAGGCGAAGGCGAGGCCGGTACTCTCGGGCACTGGCAGGGCGTCGGTATCGGTGCGGATCAGGATGACCGGGCCGGGGCCGTTCTCGAACACACCGACCACGCCGTAGCCGCCGACACCGGCGCGCACTTCGCCGTGGTCCTTCATCGACTTGTCCTTCACCCAGGCATCGCCGACACCTTCGGTGACCGTAAAGCCAAGTGTTTTTAGCTCACTGGCGAGGAGGGCGGAGGTCTGCGCTTCCTTGAAGGAGAGTTCAGGCGTCTCGTGCAGCTGCTTGTAGAGGGCGACGAGGTTCTCGTCGGCGACCCGGAGCGGGCCCTCGGGCATGCCCGCGATGCCCGCCGCGACCGCGTCGCCAGAGGCTGGCGCAGCGCCGTCCGCGCCGCCAGGACCGGTGCCGGTTTCACTGCCGCAGGCTGCAAGAAGCGCCAGGGCGCTGGCCGCCAGAATGAGATGTTTCATGCCTGTTACCCCGTCCAGAAAGTGTCCACACGCCGAGCCCGGTTTGTGGACGGATCGCGGTCAGCCTGGCGGGATGGG
>NZ_JBBEBT010000225.1:0-3034 GCF_040882205.1 Hyphomonas sp. | reverse complement strand
GCACGATCCTCTTCACCGGCGCGACGGCGGGCGTTCGGGGGCGCGAGGGTTTCTCGGCATTTGCCGGCGCCAAGCATGCGATGCGCGCGCTGGCGCAATCCATGGCGCGCGAACTGGTGCCGCAGGGCATCCATGTGGCGCACATCGTGGTGGACGGGGCGATCGATAGCCAGTTCATCCGGGAGAATGTTCCCGATGCGGACGAACGCCGCGCCAAGGACGGCCTGCTGATCCCGGACGAGATTGCCAAGAACTATGTCTGGCTGCACCGCCAGCACCGCTCCGCCTGGACGCACGAGCTGGACCTCAGACCCTGGAACGAGACGTGGTGAGCCTGGCCTAGTCGAGCCCGCCGGGCCAGGCCTGTTGTTGCACGGGGCCGTCACGCGTCAGTTCTTCGACACGTACCGTACGAACGTGAAGCAAGATGTCATTGCCTGAAGCTGCGTCTATCGCGTCGTCCAGAAGGGCCATGTCTGCAGGCGAGAACGATGCAGGCGAACGGATGACGGCGAAGGCGGCCGCGCGCTGCTCCGCGTCATCCTCGAAGCGAAGTTCGATGACCCGGGCTCCGGGATAGCGCTCCAGCACGCGGCTCAGTGCCTGCTGCGCCCGGTTGCGGAGCGAGACCTCGCTGACAGCCCGGTGCAGGGCGCCGGCCAGATAAACGCTTAGCCCTCCAAGCAGCACGAGCGCAATGATCCGCGCCGTCCAGGGCACGGTTGCCTCGCCGCGACGGAAAACCGCGCGATACCCACGCGCGAAAAAGACCAACATGGCCGCCACGGCGATGGCAATAAGGTTCGTCAGGAAGAGCAGGAAAGCACCGCCCGCGAGCCCGGGCTGGCCATGCGCAAACAAGATGCCGCACGCCGTAAGAGGCGGGCAAAGCGCGGTGGCGATCGCAACCCCGACCACCGCGCTCGATATTCTTGGCGCGGTCATCGCGTACGCACCGGCAGCACCGCCGACGAACGCAATCATCAGGTCGAGCAGGTTCGGCGCCGTCCGTGCCAGCACCTGCTCGCCAATGGCAATATCCTTATGCAGGAGCCCGAGGCCGAACCCGATGGCCAGCACCCAGGCAGCGCCAAGCGCCTCGGCCACGAAGGCGCGGCTCAGGAGGCGCGTATTCGCCTCTGCCATGGCAAGGCCGAGCCCCAGGATCGGGCCATAAAGCATCGCAATCAGCATCGCGCCGATGATCACCGCGACCGAATCGGCGAGCAGGCCATAGCCCGCAATCAGCGTCGCGGCGGCGTTCATGATGAAATAGGACGATGACAAGCCTGCCCCCGCGGTGACAGCGGCGCGCACATCTTCCTGCCGGGCAGCAGGCTCGCGATCGAACGTGAAGACACCGGCCAGCCCGCCCGGATCCCGGCGGGCCGCTTTCGTTTCTCCGCTCGTCTTCAGCTCGGTCAATGCGTCACCTGGCAAATCAGAATTCGGTCAGACCATACCCGAATCGGTGGGCAGGCCAAAGAGAATGCGGCCGGTGAGTTCCAACGTCGAAGGCGCGGTTACGATATGCTGCGTGATGGCGTGGGCATCCCGGAAGCGGCGTTGCAGGTCGCTGGATTCGAACAGGGCCGCACCGCCGCCGAGATCGTAGAGCGTGCGGCAGATATCAGCTGCGGTGCGCGTCATGTGCGTGCAGGCGAGGCGCAGGTCCGCGCGGATCTCCATCGGAATTTCGTCTGACTGCTCAGCGATGTCCCACACACGGTCGATCTCCGAGAAGAGGTAGGCGCGCGCTGCGCGCCATTGGGCTTCGCAGGTTGCATAGGCGGACTGCATGGATTGGCGCTCTGACAGCGTCTTCGCCGAGCCCTGGCTTTTCTTGACGGTGGCGAGGTCATGGAAGGCGTCCAGCGCGCCGCGGGCATTGCCAAGCGCCACGCCGCAAACGCCGAGCGCCAGCAGGCCGAAGGCCGGGAACTTGAACAGCGCGCCGGCCTCGTTCGGCCTGTCCGACACAAGCGAAACTGACCGGCCTTTCGGAACGAGCAGGTCCTTCACTTCGATATCGCCGGAGCCGGTGCCCTTGAGGCCCATCACATGCCAGGTATCGTGCAGCACGGCGTCCGAGGCCGGGAAGACCATCATGCGCGTGTCCGGCGCGCCGGAGGCGAGGCGTTTCATTTCGCCTTTTTCCCAGATCGTGCAGCCACCGCAGAGCCAAGTGCAGTTGGCCGAGCCTGAGCCCCACTGCCAGCGCCCGGTGACGCGGTAGTGATCGGCCTCAACAATGGCCCGGCCCATCGGTGCGAAAACGCCGCCGGTGATTGCCATCGGATCGGCGTAGATTTCCTCAGCATGAACGGGCTCCATATAGGCTGCATTCAACGCCGTTGTGGAGGCAATCATCGCGCACCAGCCTGCGCTGGCGTTCGCGCGCGCAATGATCTCGGTGATCTCGACGATCTCGCGCGGCGTGGATTCAAGGCCGCCAAAGCGTTTCGGCGTCACCATACGCAGCACGCCGGCAGCGGCCAGCTTCCGGGCAAGGTCAGCCGGCAAGCGGCGCGCCTCTTCCATCTCGGCGGCACGGGCAGCGAGTTCCGGCAGCAGCGGCTGGATGGCGGCGATGGGGTCGTTGGACAGGAATGTGTCGGGCATGCAAGAGAAGCTAGCCTTTTTCCCCGCAGCTTCAAAGTGTCTGTTCGTGTTTCACGCAGGGTCAGCATTGCTGGCCTGTTGCCCGGCGCCTAAACTCGCGCCGAACAACCAAACTCACGGGGTGCGCCATATGACCGACCAACTGCTGGAAACCTTCGAGGATGGCATCGCCACCCTGACCATGAACCGTCCCGAGGCGCGCAATGCCCTCACGGGAGAACTGCTCGACGCGCTCTCCGACGCGGTGCCGCGCCTCGCCCTCGACCCGAAAGTGCGGGTTGTCGTGCTGACCGGCACGGGCGCGGCCTTCTGCGCGGGGGGCGACGTGAAAGGCTTCGTCGCGCAGCCGGCGGGTACCTCGGGCAAGGGCGAGGCGCCATTCAACATGGAGCAGCGCTTCGCCGGGCTGCGG
>NZ_JBBEBT010000224.1:0-3078 GCF_040882205.1 Hyphomonas sp. | reverse complement strand
GGCGGAAGTCGAGGCGGCGAATGTCGCCGGCTTCAGGACGTATGCGTAGCATGCCGCGCGCAATGCCACTGCCATCGACCAGCGGCTTGAGGTCATCAAAGCTGGTGGTCAGGCTGGCGAGGTTCAGATTGAGGCCGAGATCGAAGTCCCGAAGGTCGCCCTTGGCCTGTAAGAAGCCGGAGGCGGTGCCGCCGAAACCGCCGGGCAGGGCGGCGATCGATTGGGTCAGCTTGCCAGAAACGTTCAGGGTACCTTCGGCAAAGCCAGCCTCGCCAAGGAGCTGGGCATTGCCGGTCTTGTGGGTGATCTCGGCCGCGTCGACGAGCAGGCGGCGGGCGGCGAAGTCGAATACGCCATTGCCGGAGACACGCACTTCTTCACCAAGGATGCGGGACGCTTCGGCATTCCGGGCGAGCACCTTGTAGACCGTTACATCTCCGCTGAATGGAAGGCGTCCGCCTTCGAGACTGATCGTTAAAGGTCCCGCCACGGCTTCAAACGGCAGGCCAGCGTCCGGGCGAACTTCGAGCCGCGTCTCGCCGGTATACCGCAGGCCAGCGCCAATCTGTTCAAGGGTGCCGTCAAGCTGGATCAGGCGCGGCGCGTCCCAGAAGGGAGCGAGCGCCGCGAGATTGGCTGTTACACGCGCAGGCTCGGTAAGTTCAATCCGGTCCGCGCGGGATTTGCCGGCAAGGTCAATGGTGCCTGCAGCCAACCGGCTGACGAGGTTGAATGTCAACGCGTTCTTCTCGAACGTTGCGGTCAGGTCCGCCTCGGCCCTGGGCCCGAGGAAGGTGGCAACATCTGCCCGAATGGGAAGCGCGCTGGCGTCGACGCGTAGGCTGGCATCCACGGCCCCATCTTCGATCTTGCCCGAGGCAAACAGTTTGTCGCTGCCATCCACGGTCAGGCGCGCTTCGCCGCGGCCATTATCGAGATTGCCGGCGGCGGTCGCCGAGACGACAGCTGAAGCGCCCTCCGGGAGGCGAAGGAGATGCGCAAAGACACCGCCGGCGGGGGCAACACCCTCAAGCTCGAGATTGAACTCTGAACTCCGGTCACGGCGGATGCGTGCATCTATGCGGTCGCCGGCGCCCTCCAGCGGGGAAATCTGCAACTGTGCGTCTATCGAGCGGTCACGCGCGTTCAGGAAGCGGGCGGTGATGGCAGAGGCCGATTCCGGACCAGCCACGCCCTCAGCCAGAAACAGGCGGTCGATCGCCGCCTTGCCGAGGCGCACTTCCCACGACTTGCTGTCGGTTGCAGGCTGCGGCTCACGCACCGGACGCCGGAGCACATTCACTTCAGCAATCGAAAGCGCCTTGAGATCTACAGTGCGCGACAGAAGCTGCAGCGGCGACCAGGAAAGATGCGCCGCCTCCGCCGAAAGCCAGACACCGGAATCGTCGCGGATCTCGATTGAGCCAACGGAGAAGTCCGAAAGCGGATCACCTTCGAGCTTTCGGATACTCAAGCGACCATAACCGCCTACGTCACGGCCATCGATCTGCGAGATCACGAAATCGCGGCCCGTTTCGGAGCTGATCCAGCTGCGCAGGAACAGGACGAGCAGGACCAATGCCAGAAGGATGGCTGCCAGCACAGCCGAAAAGGGCCGGCGGCGTGCCAGGGCCAGTGGGTTGAGGACGCCCCGCATCAGAAGGCCTGCCCGATGGAAATGTAGACCTGCACCGGCGCCTCACCGTCACGCCGGTTGAGCGGGGTCGCGAGGTCAAGACGGATCGGGCCGAAGCCCGGATAATACCGGATGCCGAAACCGACCGACGCGGCGGCATCGGAGAAGACGTCATCCGGACTGTCGCTGGCCGCGCCCACGTCCGAGAAGACCGCATAGCCGAAACGTTCGGAGGCGCGCCAGCGCAGTTCCGCCGAGGCAGAGAAGAGATTACGGCCTCCGACGAGGTCACCGAACGCATTGCGCGGCGAAAGGCTCTGATATTCGTAGCCGCGCACCGTACCGCCGCCACCGGCAAAGAACAGGCGGTCAGGCGCAACAGCGTCGGAGCCAAGGAACGTGCCGTACTCGGCACGGACGGCGGCGATCACATCGTTGGCGATGGCCCGGTAGGTGGCGCCGGAGAGCTGTAACCGCGTATAGCCAGGGGTCTTGTCGCCAAATGAAATGCCGGCTTCGGCGCCAGCAAAGAACCGGAAGCCGGATTGCGGATCGAGCGGGTCGCCGACATCGGAGTAGTTTGCGGTGAGGGGGAAAGACAGGGTAACCTGCTCGCGCTCGATGCCGCCGACAATGCGCACGCGTTCATCCACCGTCCGGGTCACGTCCACCTTCGACCCGGCCGATATAGTCAGCTCGCGGGAGAAAGGCTGCGCCAATGCAGCGCCTATGCTTATGCCTTCAAGGTCGTAGGCGTCAGTCTGCTCAGCGCGAACGCCGGTTTCCAGCGACAGGGTCCGTCCATATCGGCCGATATTTGGCCTTTCGTATGTGGCGGTGAGGTCCTGTGCTAGCGTGGCAACCCTGGTTCCGATCCGGATACGGTCGGCCCGGCCGGTCAGATTGCGGCGGTCCCAATAGGCATCGACACCAACGCCTTCGGTGGTCGAGGCGGTGACGCCGGCCCCGATGGTGCGTGGTTTGCCTTCGACGAGCGTGACTGAAACCGTGTGAAGACCGTCCGGGCCAGGCGTTTCAGAAATGGTAACGCCGATACCTTCGTAGAGGCCCGTGGCGCGAAGACGGGTACGCAGCCGGTCGATGAACGAAGGGGTGTATAGCGATCCATCCGACCATGTCTTCAGGGTGCGGACCATCTTTTCGCTGCGCGCATTGGAATTCTCGAGCACGAGCGCGCCGAGAGATACGCGGGGACCTGGCACCAGCAGGAAGGTCAGCTCAACATCTGCTTCTTCGCGCGAGGCGAGCATGTCTATGCCTTCGCTGCGGGCAAACGCATATCCCTGACGGCGCAGCTGCAGGACGAGGCTATCATCCATAGCTTCGATGTTCCGGGTCCGCGCAACAGAGCCTTGCGGAAGATTTTCAAGTTCCTTTTCCAGCCGGAGCGCCGCTTCCGGCACAATGTCGCCGCGACCGGC
>NZ_JBBEBT010000223.1:0-3085 GCF_040882205.1 Hyphomonas sp. | reverse complement strand
TGCTGGCCTACCTGGCGCTGGGCGCCGAGGGGCCCGCACGCGCCGCCGAAGACAGCCAGAAGCGCCAGCTCTTCCGGATAGAGGACGAAGTGAACAAAGTCATGCCGGAGCTGAAGACCCAGACTGAGCTCCTGCTGACCTTCGTGAAGGTCTGGCTTGAACACAATCCGCCGCTGGAGCCGGCGCTCGAAGCCAGCCTGGCCGCAAGCGCCGACGCGCGCCTCGACCGGTTTCTCGACATCGCTTCGATCACCCAGTCCCAGGGCGGGCTCGCGCACTTGCACGCCGTCGGCGCCGATGAAGACGAAGACTGGGACGCGCACGGCAATCTGGAGGCCTCCTCCTCATGAGCGCCGTCTCCAGCCCGGCCATTTCGGAAGTCCGGCGGCTCTCGGTGCTGGACGGCGCGCTGGGGCCTGCGCTCGGGGCGGCGCTCGCCGATCCGGCTGTCGCAGAAATACTGGTCAATGCCGATGGTTCGGTCTGGATCGACCGTCTGAGCACGGGATTGACGCCGACCGGCGTCCAACTTTCGGCCAATGACCGCGAAGCAGCGATCCGCCTGATGGCGCATGCAGCGGGTATCACTGTCGGCCCGGACCAGCCGCGTCTCTCGGCGAGCCTGCCGGGCAGCGCCGCGCGGGTTCAGGCGATGCTGCCGCCGGTCGTCGCCGGGCCCGTGTTTGCGATCCGCAAGCGCCCGGACCGCATCCATACGCTGGATGATTATGTCGCCGAGGGGAGCGCGACGCCCGAACAGGTCCGGACACTCAGGCAAGCCCTCGAGGGCCGGCGCAACATCATCGTTGCGGGCGGGGCAGGCTCGGGCAAGACGACGCTGCTCAATGCGCTGCTGGCAGAGGCGTGCATGAGGCAAAGCCGCCTCATCGTCATTGAAGACACCGAAGAACTGCAAGTCACGGGCGCCAACACAGTCCAGATGCTGACCAAGCTCACGTCGCCAGAGGTGACGCTCCGCGATCTGGTTCAGGACGCGCTGCGTCTGCGCCCGGACCGGATCATTGTCGGCGAAGTGCGCAGCGGCGCGGCGCTGGATGTGCTGAAGGCCTGGAACACCGGCCATCCGGGCGGCCTTCTGACGCTGCATGCAAATTCTGCGCAGGACGCGTGCCTGCGGCTCGAGGATCTCTGCCTTGAGGCGCAGGTGGCAAGCCCCCGGCGCCTGATCGCCTCGGCGGTCGATCTCATCGTGTTCATCGCGCGAACGGCCTCTGGCCGGCGCATCACCGAGCTTCTCGACCTCAAGACCACAACCCATCCAACCAAGGGAGACTTAGAATGAACCTTCATCCGTATACGGCGAGACGCCTCGCCTGGAAGACGGCGGCGCTTGCCGCGATTGCCACCCTGTCGGCCTTGCCGGCATTTGCTGCAGGCTCGGGCATGCCCTGGGAGGGCCCGCTGGAACAGGTTGTCGATTCGGTGACCGGGCCTGTCGCGCGCGGAGCGGCCGTAATCGGAATCGTGCTTGCCGGGATCGCGATCATGTTTTCGGAAGGCGGCGGCGGGGTGAGGAAGCTCGCCTTTGTTGGCCTCGGCATCGCGGTCATGTTTGCTGCGGTCTCGTTCTTCCTCGACTTCTTTGGCTTCGCCGGCGGCGCGGTGCTCTGATGGCCGAGGCGCTGCCCGAGGGGTTCGTGATCCCGCTTCACACTTCTCTGACGCGGCCCGTTCTGCTGGGCGGCGTGCCGCGCAGCTTTGCGATCCTCAATGCCACGACCTGCGCGGCGATTGCGTTCGGGCTTCAGCAGCCGCTGATCGGGCTGCCGCTCTGGGCGGTCTTGCAGGGCGCGGCGGCCTGGGCGGCGGCGCGTGACCCATGGTTCCTCGAGACCTGGCCGCGCCACCTCGCCAAACCCACATACTTCGGGACCTGACAGACGATGTTTGACCTCCGCCCTTATCGCCGCCGCGGCGCCAGGCTCAGCGACTACCTGCCCTGGGCCGGGCTGGTCGCGCCGGGCATTATCCTGAACAAGGACGGCGCGTTCCAGCGCACGCTGGCGTTCCGGGGGCCGGATCTCGATTCGGCGTCACTGACCGAGCTGATGGGAACTTCAAACCGTCTCGCATCGGCGCTGCGCCGGTTCGAGTCCGGCTGGTGCCTGCATGCCGAGGCAAGGCGGCGGCCTGCGCCCGGGTATCCGGACGCGGTGTTCGGGCAGGGGCTTGCCTGGCTGATCGATGAGGAGCGGCGCGTCCTGTTCGAGACGGCGGGGGCAAGGTTCGAGACCGAGTATTTCCTGACACTGACTTTCCTGCCGCCGGAAGAAAAGCAGTCCTGGCTTGAATCCCTGCTGTTCGAAGGCGGCTCAAAAGCATCAGCGACCGACTACCGTGCGCACCTCGCCCGGTTCGCCGAAGAGACAGACCAGTTCCGGATGGCGCTGGAGCCGCTGATGCCGGAGGCGCGCTGGCTGGAGGATGAGGCGATGCTCGGGTTCGTCCATGATGCGATCTCAGACCGGCGTCTCTCAAGGATCAGGGTTCCGGGGACCCCGTTCCATCTCGATCAGCTGTTGATCGATTCGCCGCTTGTTGGCGGTCTCGCCCCTAAACTCGGATCGCATCACCTTCGAATTCTCTCGGTGCGCAGTTTCGTCAGCGCCAGCGAACCGGGCCTGCTCGATGCACTGAACCGCTTGCCGGTCTCCTATCGCTGGGTGACGCGGTTCCTGGCGCTCTCGCAGGAAGAGGCGCGCCGGGAGATCGAGTGGACCCGCAAGCGCTGGTTTTCGAAGCGCAAGGGCCTGCTTACCCTGATCCGGGAAGCGCTGTTCCGGGAAGAGGCGCAGCTGCAGGACAATGATGCGGCAATCCAGGCCAGCGACGCCGACGCCGCGCTGCAGAGGCTTCTCGGTGAAGGCTGCGGGGCAGGGTATGTCACGCTGACGATCACGGTCGCGGAAGCGAGTGAAGCTGCCGCCGATGAAGCGGTCCGGCTGATCCGTCAGACGACGGACGCGCTTGGGTTCGTGACCGAGCTTGAGAGTGTCAATGCGGTCGAAGCCTGGCTCGGCAGCCTGCCGGGGCAGGCCTACGCCGATATCCGGCGGTCTGTGCT
>NZ_JBBEBT010000222.1:0-3092 GCF_040882205.1 Hyphomonas sp. | reverse complement strand
GAAGAAGCACCAGACGGACACAAGCATGGTCTGGTCCGCGGCCAGCAGGACAACCATTACCGCGGCCACCAGGCCCGCAAACCAGCGAAGGGCGGTGTGTGCCGAGCAGGCGAGCGCCCCAATGGTCGCCAATGCATAGGGGACCAGGATCCAGTCGCTCCCGCCTTGCGCTTGCGAAAGCAGCCAGACTGGCAGTGAAACGCCTGGCTTGAGCTGCGACGTGTACTGAATGGATATTCCCGCAACGCTGGCAGTCACATCGGCGTTCAACAGCCGCGCGCCATACACGAGGCTCACAAGGAACCCGGTCGCAGCCAGCATCGCAATGATCCTCTTGCGATGTCCATCCTCTTGCGCGAGCAGGACCGACAATGGCACGAAGACCGGCCAGAATACCGTTGCGATGAAAACGAACAGCGTGGCCGGCCATCCCGAGGCCTGCAGGCCGACGACCTGGTCCAGGGCGTTCCAGACCAGCCCTTCACTCACCTGCTGTAAGGCAAAGATCAAAGGGACCGCGGCGAGCGGAAGGTAATTCGGTGACGGGCTCCTGAAGACCGAATAGGCCCCGGCGACCGCACACGCAGCGGCAACGGTGTAACTTGCAGGTTCCGAAAAGCACATCGCGTGATCTCATCGTTTCTGATTGGCCCTGATGGCGAGCGCCATTTTCAAGGGGAAGACAAGCGCCCTGGCACACTGCTCTGCCGGGGGATAATTCAGCCGGATCGGATCAGTGGGACATCAGGAGCGGGATGGGCGTAGTATCGAGGACGCGCCGCGTGGCACCCCCGAGAACAAACTCGCGCAGTCGTGAGTGACCGAAGGCGCCCATGACGAGCAGGTCAGCGTTGTGGCTGGCGGCGCGCCAGACAAGCGCGTCGCCGATCTTTTGTTCTGAAACGTCAAACTCGTCGACAGCCGCGCCGATCCCGTGCGCGGCAAGATAGGCAACAAGCGGCGCCGCCGGTTGGCTGGAAGCAATACCTTTTTCTCCTCGCCCGACGAGGACGTGGACCGACTTCGCGCGCTTCAGCAAAGGCAAGGCATCTGCGACCGCACGTGCGGCCGATCGGCTCATGTCCCAGGCGATCGCCGCCGTATCCAGGGAAACGGCCTCGGTTCTGTTATCGGGAGAAAGGAGGCAAGGCCGGCCGGTAGAAAACAACCATGGCTCAACTTCGGCGATGTCAGCAACCGGGCTTCGCGTCAGGCCCAGCAGGCAAAGGTCGCTTGTTCGCCCAAAGCTCGCAAGGGAGGATGCCCCGCCTGGCCAATCAACCGTCACCGCTGAAATCGTGAAGCCGACGCCCGCAGCTTCGCATCGCTGTTTCAGTTGCATTTCATGTTCAGTGCGCTTTGCCGAGATCGTAGCTTCGATGTCCCAGGCGATACCGGCCATTATTCTGCCTGCGAACCAGTTTTGCGGCACCTTCACGTCGAATTGCGGCAGGGTCACGTCGAGCGCAGCGCCCATGCTGTGCGCAAGCCCGCAAGCATAATCGATCGCAGCGAGCGATGTCAGCGATCCATGCGCGCTGACGAGGAAATGAATGCGGCGGTAGGACATCTCAACTCTTCCCTTTCAACGGACTACGAACCCTGTTTTTCCGTTCCTTTTCGTCGGCCCACTTCAAGGGACAGGTCCCGTGCATCCGGCAGCCGCCGGCCTGCGCAACCTGCATCACGTGATTAAGGCCCGCGACCAGGGTCAGGGAAAGACCTGGCGGACGCTATCCGTAGTTCGACTTATCCTGGCGGGGTTCGGCTGCAGGCCTGCGCCAATCACGTGCCGCGCTGGCTCCTGATGGCGGTTCGCCTGAAACAATACCGGCGCAGCAATGTCCGAAGGATCTCCCAGTCATCAGGCAATGCTTTTCAGACAGACAAACCTGAACCCGGCGCCAGCCTGTTTCGGAAGGCAGGAATACTGCCTGAAACGCTGTCTGGTCCGCCTTTCCGGAGCGCAAAGGTGCGGCGGAGCATGCATCTTGCGAGACCCCGCGCCGAACGACTGCCTGCACCGGACTAAGTAGACTTGCGGATAGGAGCGGCCCGCAACTGCCACCAGTCTTCCTGCATACTCTGCAACTCGAAACGGAAGATCTGATGTTTCTGGCTCTGATACAGGCTACCATCAACGTGCGGCTGGCAACCGCCATTGCAATTCTTGCTGCGCCAGCCGGATGTGTATCGGCTCCCGCCGGCCCCGGCGCAGGCATTCCGGCCTGGACCGGTCCGAAAGACTGTTTCAGCCGCAATGTGCTTGAGACCGATCAGTCTGCGGAACGTATGGCGATCGCCTGTTCAGGTCCGGAAGCGGCCGCAGACGCCAACCGGAGCGGTGTGGAGCGGGCGACCGCCTATTTCAACGCGGCCGCCGGCTACAACCTTCTCGGCGAGCGTGGAACGACATCGCTTGCCTGTGAAACAAGCGAAGCTTGCTATCAGTTTGCCCTGAACCTCACCGAGAAATCCTTTGTAAACCAGGAAGACGCGCTCGTGCGCAAGGACAATGCCGCCTCGATTGATGATGTTAATGAACGCTTCATCCTGCGCCGCAGGCTGGTACAGGCGCAGGCCCTGACCGGCGCAGCCGTGTCGGGGAGCGGGGCCTGCCGCGAGCCCGATGAGTGCTATAAAACCGCGGCGGACGCACTTGCGACACAGGACCTCGGCGCGCTCGCTGCCCGCCAGGATGACCTGGTTGCAGGGTTCGCGTGTCAGGGTCTCAGTCTTAACGCGCGGATCAACCAGCTCCGGGGCACTGAGCACGAATACGCGGCTGTAACCGATTTGCGGCAGATCATCCGGTCGTGCCCAACGCTTGCGGGCAGTGCGACCGCCGCGCTGGCGAAGATTGCGTACAATCGCGGCGAGCAACTCAGGACGTCCATGGCGGCGTCGGCGGCAGCCTACGCGCCGTCCGCACAATCTGTTGCCCTCGGCGTGTCGGCTGTGTCGAGTTACCGCGATGCCTTGCGCTCCGAAGCCGTCAGTCTCTCAGCCTATCGCGGTCTCGGCTCGGTCTATCTTGCACTTGCCGGCCTTGAACCTGGCAAGGCTGGTGAGCATTTCGGCGCTGCAAGGGA
>NZ_JBBEBT010000221.1:0-3099 GCF_040882205.1 Hyphomonas sp. | reverse complement strand
AGAGGCGGCGCATCGTGGTGCACCGCCGACCGGCGGTGCCGAGCGCCGAGAAGGCGATTGCGCGTAAGGTGAGATCAAGGTACGCAGACGCACAGACAATGGCGGCGTTGTTACCGCCGAGTTCGAGGATCGTCTTGCCGAAGCGCGCTGCGACGACCGGCGCGAGAGCGCGTCCCATCCGGGTTGATCCCGTGGCCGAGACAACCGCGATGCGGGAATCGGCGGCGAGGGCTGCACCCAGACCGGGTCCGCCGATAAGACAGGCCGCTAGTCCTTCGGGGGAATGACCGAACGCCTGCACCGCGCGGCGGAACACCTGCATTACCGCGAGCGCCGTGAGCGGCGTCTTCTCCGACGGCTTCCAGATCACCGGATTGCCGCAGACAAGCGCCAGCGCAGCGTTCCATGCCCAGACGGCAACAGGAAAATTGAAAGCGGTAATCACTGCCGTGACACCTGCCGGATGCCAGGTTTCCATCATCCGGTGACCGGGTCGCTCGGACGCAATGGTCAGGCCGTGCAATTGCCGCGAGAGACCGACCGCGAAGTCGCAGATGTCGATCATCTCCTGCACTTCGCCCATTGCTTCGGCGGGGATCTTGCCGGCCTCCAGCGTGACGAGAGTGGCGAGATCATCCTTGGCCTGGCGCAGTTCCGCTCCGAGCAGGCGAACAAGCTCGCCCCTTCGCGGGGCCGGAACATCACGCCAGACGGCAAAGGCGCGGCTGGCGGCCGCGACGGCGTCTTCGGCGGCGGCCGGCGTATCCAGCGCGATATGGGTGAGGATTTCGCCGGTCAGCGGCGTGTGGCAGGCGAGCCCGCCCGGGGCGGGCTGCGCGGCCAGACCGAACCGGGCGAGCGTGCTACTGGCGAGGGGCAAAAGGCTCATCCGGCGGGTCTAGCGGGGCGCGGCGTCAGAGGAAAGCCCTGCCCGCCTCAGACGAAGTCGCGCTCGACCTGCAGCTCTGTGACTTGTAGCGCAGCTTCGCTTTCGCCCTGCATCTTCTGGTACTTGATATAGGCAGGGCCGAGCACGACGAGGAACAGAACCGGCAGAAAGAAGAGGATCATAGGCACAGTCAGCTGTGCAGGAAGCGCCGCAGCCTTCTTCTCGGCATCCGACATCCGCATCTCGCGGTTTTCCTTCGCCATCAGGCGCAGGGCATCGCCCATTTGCGTACCATACCGCTCGGCCTGGCCGAGGGCCATACAGACAGCTTTCACGCCTTCATGGCCGGTGCGGATTGCAAGGTTTTCATAGGCCTGCCGGCGGTCCGGCAAGTAGGACAGCTCCGCAACCGTGATGCCGAATTCCTCTGCCAGCTCCGGAGAGGCAGCGCCGATCTCCTGACTGACCTTGTTGAAACCCATCTCGATGGACATGCCGGCCTCGACACAGATCAGCAGCATGTCGAGCGAGTCCGGAAAGGCGCGCATCAGGGATTTCTGGCGCTTCTGGGCGATGTTCGAGATGTAGAGGTTCGGGGTGTAGAAACCGGCGGCCGCGCCAAAAGCCAGCGAGCCGTATTTCAGGAACGTGCTTAAGCCATGGTCGTTCACGTAAAAGATATAGAGGTAGGCGAGCAAGGCACCCACGATGGGCAAGCTCATCCTTGCAAAATAAAAAGCCGAGACGGGGCCCGGACCGCGCAGCCCTGCCTGGTTCATCACCTTGACGACGTTCGGATCTTCAAGCGCCTTGGCGAGATTCAGCTTGGAGGAGATGTTGCCGACGACCGAATCGTCCTTGCGGCGCAGGCCCTTTTTCTCCAGCGCGGCACGGCTCTGCTTACGCAGGCGTTCGCGCTGGCTGGCGACGGACTTCAGGCGGGTCTCAAGCTTATTGCCCTGAAGATACGGCAGCGCAAACGTAAGAAACGTTCCGAATACGGCAGCGGCGACGAGATAGGCCGCCAGAGTATCGGGCTTTGTGAGAGAGAGGATGAACTCGTACATCGCAGCCGCCCTTACATGTCGAAGTTGATCATGTTGCGCATGACGGTGATGCCGAGACCCATCATGGTCGCCGCCATGGCGAGGATCACGTGGCCGGTTTCCGTGATGAACAGTTCCATGATGTAGTCAGGCGTCGTGACGAAGACCATGGTGCCGACCGCGAAGGGCAGCGAGCCAATGATAAAGCTAGATGCCTTTGCTTCCGAGGACAGCGCATTGACCTTCTCACGCATCATTTTCCGTGAACGGATGACAGAGGACAGGTTTCCAAGCGCTTCGGAGAGGTTGCCGCCGGCTTTGGACTGGATGGTGAGCACGATGGCGAAGAAGTTCACCTCCTGCAGCGGCATGCGCTTGTAGAGCTGAGCGAGCGCGCGTTCGAGGCCCGAACCCATGGCGAGGTTGTCGGCGAAGGTTAGGAACTCCTTGCGCAGGGGCTCCGGGCTTTCCTTTGCAATGATGCGGATACACTCGTTAAGCGGCAGTCCCGTCTTCACACCGCGCACGATAACGTCGAGCGCATCGGCAAACTGGTTCACCATCTTCTTGTGGCGGCCCTTGATCATGGTGTTCAGCACGAACTGGGGCAAGCCGAAGGTGCCGGCGAACCCGGCGGCTGCGCAAAGGATAGGCCGGCTCTTGAAGCTTATTCCGCTGATGACGAGGCCGTCCGCGCCCGACATCCAGACAACACCGGCGCAGACCGCGCCTGTAATCACGGAAATAATCCAGAACATCGGGATCGAAAGTTCGACACCCGCTTGGGTCAGCTTCGAGGCGATATCCTGCGCAGCAGAGACCTTGCGCCGCTCTTTGTCTTGCTTGCGCAGGTTTTCAAGCATTTCCTGCGTCTTGGCGCGGCGTTTTGCGGTGTCTTCCGTGGCTTTGCCAAGCGCCTTGGAGACCTGCACCGGCGCACGCCCTGCCCCGATCTCGCGGGCGCGTTTCTTTGCGGCGTCATCGTTGCCGGCGGTAAACGTAAAGCCAACACCGACGGTCGCCACGAAGGCAAGCGCAGCAACAAGAATTATGATCAGTATACTGCTCATCAGGCGTTGTTCAGCGAATCGAGGGCCGCAGCCAGTTCGCGCTCCATGTTGTAGTAGGACGCGCGCTCCCAGAAGCGCTGACGGCCGATACCCA
>NZ_JBBEBT010000220.1:0-3104 GCF_040882205.1 Hyphomonas sp. | reverse complement strand
CACCACCATGCCGGCATGTTCACCGACAGCGACGAGCTAGCCGCTGAATTGACCAGGGCCGGCCTCGCCGAGGGCGAGCGCGTGTGGCGCATGCCGCTCGGCGCGGAGTATGACGTTCAGATCAAGTCGAAGTTCGCCGACATGCGCAATATCGGGGGACCGGCTGCCGGCTCGATCACGGCGGCGCAGTTCCTGAAGCGCTTCGTCAAGGACGGCGTGAAATGGGCCCACCTTGATATCGCCGGCGTCGCCTGGGTCGAAGGCGAGAAAGCCCCGACCGATCCGAGCTGGGCGTCTGGCTATGGTCCGCGTCTCTTGTCGCGCTGGATTGCAGATAATTATGAATAGCCCGCAGGCACCGCTCACCCCCATGCAGCCGGGCGTTACGGGAAGTGGCGGGCCCGATCCCCGCTTGCGCTGGGATAAGCGGCGTGAGGGATGAGCGAAGCCCTTCGCCCCGAATGGTGGTTTTACCACCTCTCGCGCTCGGCGCTCGAGGTGGCGGCGCCGCCGCTGATGCAGAAATGCCTTGAGGCGGGATGGCGCGTCCTCGCCGTCTCGACGGACCTGCAACGGCTGGCGAAACTCGACGCCGCGCTGTGGACCTTTGACGACACGTCTTTCCTCCCGCACGGTCAGGCCGAAGCGCCTGGCCTCGACGCGGCGCGCCAGCCCGTGCTCTTGTCGGCCAAGCTGAAGAACGCCAACAATGCCGACGCGCTGGTGCTGATGGACGCCGCCGATGCGCCAGTCGAGGCGCCGTTCAAGCGCTGCATGGTGATCTTCGAGGACGGCGACAAGGACACCCGCGCGCGGGCGCGTGAACAGTTCAAGGCGGCGAAGGATTCCGGACTGGTAACGCGCTATTTCCAACAAACCTCCGCAAGCGGATGGAAAGAGGCGGGGGTTTAGAGGGCGGCGGTTCAGGGTGGCCCATCGTTCGGTTTCGCACAGGATGAGCGCGTTTTGTTTGGTTGGCGCAAGATCGCCAAACCATGTTGCTCATCCTGCGAAGTCGAAGGGTGGGCCAGGCAGGCAGCCCTTGAGAAAACCTTCAAACCTTCTTCAAGAACTCCGACTTCAGCCCCATCGCGCCAATCCCGTCGATCTTGCAGTCGATGTCATGGTCGCCGTTGACGAGGCGGATATTTTTTACCTTCGTGCCGCGCTTCACGACGAGCGATGAGCCCTTTACCTCCAGGTCCTTGACCACGGTTACCGTGTCACCGTCCGTGAGCGGACCACCGACCGGGTCGCGGACGTGAACCGCGCCCGCCTGCGCGTCTCGGCCCATTCATGCCCGCACTCGGGGCAGATCAGCATGGCGCCGTCCTCATAGGTCAGCACGGATTCGCATCCGGGGCAGGCGGGAAGGCCGGTCCCGCGCGGGCCGCCGCCGCGGGATTTCGTAAGCACAAGGCAGAGTTTCGCTATAGCGGCATTGATGGCGGCGAGAAGCTCAGGGATCGTGCTGTATATCAGGAGAAGTTCGCTCAGCAGTCGGATGATCTGAGCGTTCTCCTGCCGCTTGCCGAAGCTGGTGATAAGGAAGCAATCTGGGGCGTTTATCTGGTGCATTCGGTTGCACACAAGTACCCCGGGATCTGGGACTGTCTGGCCAGGTCCATAAAGGCCGGCGATCCGCGCACCATCGTCGAATCCTCGCGCCGGCGCACGAGGTTGACGAGGTACGAGGCTTGGGAAAACGGGAAACCGAACGAATGGCTTGAAATGGCGGCAAGCCTCGGCGATGCCGACGCCATGAACAGTATGGGCAACGCTTATGCTTGGTACTCACACGATCATGCCTCTGCCCATCAATGGTACAGGAAATCGCATGAAGTCAGCTCGCCACTCGCTGAAGTCGGGATGTATTTGTATGGCGACGCGGCCGCGCTGAGCTATCTCAAAGGTGCCCAAAATCACGATGGTGCGGCCGCTTACCGCCTCGCGAGGTACTACCTGCAAGGTGACTGGGACGCACGTAATACCGCCGAGTATGAGCGTTAGCTTGAGCAGGCCGCCAAGTTGCGAAATGTTGATGCCATGTATGAATGGGGCATACTGAGGGACAATGCAGACTGGATTGCCGATGCGGCAGCCAGGGGACATGCTGCGGCAAAGGTGGAGGGTGACAAACGGCGTGCATTGGCGCAGGCGCAAGCCGGACGCCTGATGGCGGAGCGCACAGCGGAAACGCGTCAGTTTGCTGAAAATGTCTTCACGGTGCTGCGGTCAGGGTCCATCTAAACAAAGAACGGCATTGCAGATGACAGTCTTTATACGGCGCTTCAGTCGGCACAGGCCGATGCCGAGCGGGAGTTGATCCGGTTCGAAAGCGCCCGCCGGGTTGCTGCCTGCAATAAGGAGGTGGGGGCGGCCTCTGGTTATCGCCCTATGACAGTGACGCCCTGCGTGCCACAGGCGCGCTACAAGACCGAAAGCGACTACCGGCAGGACCACCGGGAATACAAGGACCAGCTGGTTGCACGGATACGCGCGGTGACCGAGCCCTCATCGCTGGCTACCTACCTGGCCCGCAGCACCAGTTTCGAGCAGCGCAAAAGCGCCATGCGTTTGCCCTCGTCGCTGGTCAGTTCGCAGTCCCAGAACTATGTGTCACGGCGATATGGACGGACGTGGCCTTTGCGAAGATGCGGCCTTCGGGGGCTGCGGCGAAGAAGCTGGATTTCAGTTCGATGGTCCTGAAGCCGGTTGCGCCGTCCTTTAGACTGGCGGCAGCGGCGTAGCCGCAGAGCCAATCTGCGAGCACCAGAGCGCCAGCGTGGAGGAAGGCGTTGGGGCCGTGGTGGTTACGCTGGATGTCGAAATGGCCTTCGAAGCCGTCGCGCGAGGCGCGGGTAACGACCATGTTGATACTGCCAAGCAGGGCGGCCTCCCTGCGCCTGGTGAAGGCCTCGGGCGTGATCTCACTGTCTGGCAGCATTTAGGTCATGGGCGTCTGCATTTGTTTTCGGAACTAAGGACAATCTGATTAAATAGCGGGATTTATACGCGAACCGGTTCAGTGTTTCTTCTGATTGAGGGAGGCTCACCATCAAGCAGATGCTGTTTTCGGCAGCTGGGTTTGACCTTTACGCCAG
>NZ_JBBEBT010000219.1:0-3120 GCF_040882205.1 Hyphomonas sp. | reverse complement strand
TCATCGACACTGGCAAACCGGAGGGGCAGGCTCTTATCCGCGAACTCGTGAAGGACGCCGATGTCTTCCTCACAAATGTCCGCCCGGGCGGCCTCACGCGTTCAGGCCTCGATTACGGGTCCCTGAAATCTCTCAATCCGAAACTCGTCTACTGTTCCCTCACCGGGTACGGTCTCGAAGGCGAGGACGCGGACCGACCAGGCTTCGACATCGCCAGCTTCTGGAGCCGTACAGGCGTTGCAAGCCTCACGATCCCGAAAGGCGCAGAGCCGTTCCCGCTCCGCACCGCTTTCGGCGACCATACGACATCCATTGCCGCCGCCGCTGGAATCTGCGCCGCCCTTGTCGAAGCAACGCGCACAGGCAAGGGCCGCCTCGTCGAAGCCTCCCTCTTCCGCACGGGTCTTTACACGATGGGATCAGACCTCGCGATCCAGCTCTTCTTCGGCCGCGTCGCGTCGACCAAGACCCGGGGCGAGCAGAACGTGCCAATCTCGAACTTCTTCCAGTCGAAGGATGACAAGTGGTTCTGCATTGTCGCGCGACAGGGCGAAACCGATTGGCCCCCCCTCTGCCGTGTCGTTCAGCGCGAGGAACTCGCGACTGACCCACGCTTCAACAACGCCAAAGGCCGCCGCGCCAACAGTGCCGAAGTGGTCGGCATCCTCGATGCAGGGTTTGCCGCGCATGATATGGCCGACCTCGCCAAACGCCTCGACGCGGAATCGATCGCCTGGGCGCCGGTGCAGACGCTCGCAGACGTTGCCAAAGACCCGCAGGCGTTCGCCTCTGGCGCCATCGTGCAGACGCCGAGTGCCAAGCGCGATGGCACGACCTACGCATCCCCTGCCTCGCCTGTGCGGTTCCCGGGTGCCGACGATGGTCCAAAGGGACCCTCGCCAACGCCTGGTCAGCATACGGCAGAAGTGCTCGCCGCGCTCGGGCGCAGCGAAGCCGATATCAAGGCGCTGTTCGCCTCCGGCATCGTCGCCTGACGGACACTGAGCGTGGGCACGGGAACGCGCCTGTGCATTATCTTTTCCGGGCGGCGTCTGGGGAATAGGCGCACGAACTCTGCAGGGTCCGCAGTAGGGTAATGGTGCTTGCTGAAGCCCGGGTTCAAGGGAGGCGGTCCGTGACAGCCAGGCCTGTCCGGCCGGCTTTCCGAAAGGCATCCTGCTTCCTGAAGCGGAGGAACCGGGTCCTTGTGCACGGGGACGCGCATATCCTTCCAACTCAATTCGACCGTCCGCGCAGCAATCGGCCCAAAGCCCATCTGCAGGACCAAATCACCCGTCAAACCAGAAGGGCCGCCCTGTCCCGCCCGCTGGGCCTCGCTTAGTTGCCCTTGAACACCGGAGTGCGCTTTTCGAGGATCGCGTTGACGCCTTCAACGTGATCGTTAGTCTCGTGCATCAGCGCCTGCGCTGCCGCCGACATTTCCATGATCGTGTCGTAAGAGGATGTCGTGGCGTGCCGCATGAGCGTCTTTGCGAGGCGCAGCGCCTGCGGCGGCTGCTGGGCAATCTTGTTGGCCAGCGCCATCGCTTCCTCCATCAGCTTATCGGCCGGCACCAAACGGCTCACGAGGCCCCACTCGGCGGCCGTCTTCGCATCGATCACATCGCCGGTGAACAGAAGCTCCGCAGCGCGCGAAGCGCCAATCAGGCGCGGCAGCAACCAGGCCCCGCCATCGCCGGGGATCAGCCCCAGCTTCAGGAAGGTCACACCCATCTTCGCCGTGTCGGCCGCAATCCTGATGTCTGCCATGCACGCCACATCGCAGCCAAGCCCGATGGCGGGTCCGTTGATCGCCGAGATCAACGGCACTTCCAGATTGTAGATAGAGCGCACGATGATGTGGATATTGCGGCGATAGCCTTCGCGGATATCCGCCGGACTTCCGCCGAAGGCGCCCTGCTTCTCTTTCATTGCCTTGACGTCCCCGCCTGCGGAGAAGGCACGCCCGGCGCCCGTGAGCACTGCGCAGCGGACCGACGGATCAGCAGTGATTTCGGCGCAGACGGCCGCGACTGCCGGGCCATCGCCCTCCTGCCCAAGGGCGTTCATCATCTCGGGACGGTTCAGCGTCAACAGGGCAACCGGCCCGCGTTTCTCAAGCAGAAGGATCGACATGGCAGAAGGCTCCCTGAAAGACTTTGTATACGGCAAGTCTCGTAACGCCGGGCACAGGCTTGTCCAGCCAGATCAGGCTTTTGCGGCCTTGCGGGTGAAGCGGGTGCCCGGCGCGGGCGGCGCGTTGGAGGCACCTGCGAAGCATTGCGCCTTGCTCATCCAGTCTGTGGCCACAGGCCCGGTCACCTTGAGCTTCGTATCGGCGATGTTCCGCGTCTGCGTCACCACCTGGCAAAACGCCTCGGCCAGCCCTTCGATCCGCTCTTGCTCACTCGGCTCTCCGTGGGTCCAGATGGCGCCGGACGGCGCTGACAGAACAAGATGCGGCATCGGTCCCGGCGGGGTCTCCCGCCGCGTGGCATAGGTCCAACCAAACGTATTGACACCCAGTGTCACGATATTGCCGATCCGGTCCTCATTCTTGCGCACCATACCGGCATGGTCATAAACTTCCTGCCCGTGCGCCCAGGTCTCCATCAGGCGCGCGGTGATCGACGAGCGTGCGCTCATATCCGGCCCGGCCCATTTGAGCCGGGCTTTGGGATCGGCGGCAGCAAAGAGGTCTGCCGCAGTTTCGGCAAAGGCCACCCATTCAGCGACGAGCGCTTCCGGTCCCAGGTGTCCAAACTGCTCCGCCTCGTAAGTGCGCATGGTGATGCCGCGCGTGGCCATCGCCTTCAGATGGCCAACAAGGCCATCCGGATCGCTGATCTGCGCGTGCGCCATCCGGTTCCAGAAATGCAGGTGCCGGATCACGTCCACGGTCGTCCACCCCTTGAACTGCGTCGGCTCGCCGAAAGCGCTCACCGGGACCGACGCGACAAGCGTATGCAGCGCGCGCGTTTCCTGCCGGAAATCTTCTGCCTGTTGCATGCCGACCCTCCCGATGCCTTCTGCCAGTCTTCCCGTGTGCCGGAATTGGCGCAACCCCTCCCCCGGGGAGAGGTCTGGCGAGACAAGGCAGCCGGAGGCACACTCCGCGTA
>NZ_JBBEBT010000218.1:0-3127 GCF_040882205.1 Hyphomonas sp. | reverse complement strand
GAAGGTGAGGTCGTCGCTGGTCTCTATGGGGTTCAGCAGAAGATCCACTCGGCCGAAGACTTTATGGCGATGATGCACGCGCTCCTGCCCGGGTTTGAACCCCATCCGATCAACACCGAATTCCTCAGCATAATGAAATCCGGGCGCGCCGCGCCCGGCATTCCGAAGGGCCTGCAAAGCGCCCTGGTCAATGCCGCAGTTGAAATCCTGCCGCCCGCCGTGCGCGGGCGCCTCGGCCTTGGCGGCGAGTATGATCTCTCGCCGGCTGGCCGCTTCGCCGTAAAGTCCGTGGCGTACATCGCCGAAAACGTTCCGGATACGATGGGTCCACACGCCCAGGCCTGCCAAAGACTGGGCTTACCGCGGTCTTTCCTCTGGAAAAGCCAGGCAGAACGCGCCCGCCTTCTCGAAGCCGTCCTAACACGCCCACCTGCAAAGAAAGTCACCCCATGAAACTCGCCTTCACCCGGGAAGAAGAAACTTTCAGAGACGAGGTCCGAAATTTTCTCGAAGAGAACCTGAGCGCCGACCTTCGCGCGTATGCGCGCCGCATGACCAGCGTCTACTCGTCAAAGGAAATTGCGCTCGAATGGCAGCGCATTCTCGTCAAGCAAGGCTGGGCCGCGCCGTCCTGGCCGGCCGAATATGGCGGCACAAGCTGGAGCGTCGCCAAGCGCTACATCTTCGACGTGGAGATGGCCCGCGCCGGCGCCCCGGGCCTTTCACCCATGGGCATCGGCATGTGTGGCCCGGCCCTGATCGGCCATGGCTCCAAGGCGCAGAAAGATCACTACCTCCACCGCATCCTCTCAGCCGAAGACTATTGGTGCCAGGGCTATTCAGAGCCACATGCAGGTTCGGATCTCGCTGCGCTCACCATGTCTGCTGTCGATGACGGCGACGCCTATGTCTGCAATGGTTCAAAAATCTGGACGACGCACGCCCACGAAGCCAACATGATGTTCTGCCTTGTGCGGACAGATTCTTCCGGCAAACTGCAGCAGGGCATAACCTTCATCCTGATCGACATGACCTCTCCCGGCGTGCGGGTCGACCGGATCCTTATGCTGTCGGGCGAGCATATCCAGAACGCTGTCTTCTTCACGAATGTCCGCGTGCCCAAGGCCAATGTGATCGGTAAGGTCAATGAAGGCTGGACCGTCGCGAAATACCTGCTCGAATTCGAACGCGGGGGCTCTTCCTACGGCCCTCGCCTCCTCGCACGCCTTCGCAGCCTGCGCCAGACTGCCGCCGAAGAAGGCCTCCTCGATGCCGGCTTTGCCCGAAAGCTCTCGCAGGCTGAAGCCGAAGCGCAAACACTCGAAGCGGCTGAGCTTCAGATGATGTCGGAACTGGCGGGTGGCGGCACGCCGGGCCTCAAGGCCTCGATGATGAAGATCCGCGGCACGGAACTCAGCCAGCACCTGACCGAACTCGCTCTCGAACTTGCAGGCGCCTATGCCGCCCCTTTCCAGCCGCACCATACTTCTCCAGGCGGGCCGGTTCCTGGTTACGAGGGTCTGAACACGCCTCTTGTCGGCCCCGAAAGCGCCGTTACGGTCGGCGCGAAATACCTGAACGACCGAGCCGGTTCGATCTATGCCGGCTCAAACGAAATCCAGCGCGGAATCCTATCAAAAGGCCAGCTCGGACTTTAAAGAACGCTACCTACCTGCCCTGCTCCCCCCGGGCTGCCAGCGCCGGGTCCGAAAGGTTGAGCCCGCGCTGAAGAAAACACGTCCGCTTCGCGGACACGTGGCATCTGGATCAATGATCAGAGAGTACTTGATCTTTGCTGACGGGTGCGGGTCAGAGCGCGGGAGCCTGAATTGCCGTATCAATGGCCCCACTGCGCGGCCTTTGCCGCGAAACCATCAGAATACTTCTGAATGGTGGCTGCCAGTAACATCCCGAACCTGTTCGGCGGATGCGCTTGGTTTTCTGAGCCAGTTCCGTTGCAATCGCGACCAGATGACCCGCGGAGGAAGCCCGGATCCTTGAGGGATTTCGGGCGACCGGCGAGCCAGGCTCAAAGAGCGGATAAGACCAGATGCACGATTGCAATGTTCGGCCTCTTTCCGAAGGGGACCTCGACAGCATCTGCGCATGCAGTTGCGATCAAGGCCCCGCCTTTTCTGCGCACTGGACGGATTACTGTTTACCGGTCGTCAAGGGCTTGAATACGCCGACTGGGTTTACCTTCGAGGATGAAGACCGTCCGGTCGTATTTGACATGCCCTCAGACGAAGCATCCGAAGGGGTTTCAAGGCCTGCTTCCGCCGGATATGGCGAGCGGATGGTTTTTGCATCGGCGCCAAGTACAACCAGCAATTGGCGATCGCCCGCGTCAACCCGCGCAATACGTCCCGGGACAATCAGATCGGACGCTCCCCCATCAAGTGTGGAGACTTCGACCTTGCCTTCAGTCACCTGCACTCTGGCGCCTGTGTCTGATACGGTCACGTTGAACGTCGTGCCTTTGACGACAGCGGCGAGGTAAGGTGTATTAACGCCGAAGTTAACGGTTTCCTTCTTCTCGATTTTGTATTCTGCGCTGCCGAAAGCCTGGAAGATCTGGGTTTTCTGATCAGCCGCATTGGGGACAGAAATCTTGATACGGCTCTTGGGACCCAGGATCACGTATTCGGCGCCGCGCACAATAACGGCGCGGCCGACCTCGCCTGTTTCAACAACGTCGCCCGGGTTCAGGACCAGGCCGCGCTCTGCCGGGGCAACAACTCCGCCGGCATCAATGCTGACCTCGCCGCTCCGTTCGGATACTTCCCAGACTTTTGGCGAAGCCTGGGCTGGAGACGCCAGGAGAATACTTGCGAGAGCGCCGGCCAGAGACGTCCGAAGCAGGTTCAAGAAAATACGCATAGGTTGCCGATCCAGATCTAGTTACATACTAAATTTCAGTCCGGATTTTGCCCGCCATGGAATAACAGTCCGTGAAATATTTCAGATAATTGAATTAACCAAAAGGTGGAAAATCTGGCCTGTGCCAGCGCCCCGAGGCGTGGGGTAATTCGTGCACGCCGTCTCGGCTGCGGTGATGGTTTCAGTTGCCCGCGCCGGGCAGACTGAGAACAGGGTTATCGACGATCCTGGCGAGACTTTCCAGTGA
>NZ_JBBEBT010000217.1:0-20322 GCF_040882205.1 Hyphomonas sp. | reverse complement strand
GGGGGCCGCGCCTGCCGGCGGGCGGGGCGAGCCTCCTGCCACCGCCTGGAAGTTTCCTGCAGGCCAGCGCCCAGGCCGAGTCCGAGATGGAGCGCATCGTGCGCGAGCACCTCAAGTTCGCCGGCAACGTCGCGGACCTGTTCTCCGGGTGCGGAACATTCGCGCTGCGCCTCGCGGCCGAGGCCAGCGTGCTGGCGGCGGAGGGAAATGCGGCGGCAGTCGATGCGCTGAAAGAGTCGCTGCGGGCCGCGCATGGACTGAAGCCCGTCAGGGCTGAGGTGCGCGACCTCTTCCGGAATCCCTATGGCGCCGCGGAGCTGTCGCGGCTGGGCGGCGTTGTGCTCGACCCACCGCGTGCCGGCGCTGCTGCGCAGGTGGCCGAGCTGACGAAATCCCGTGTGCCGAAAATCGCCTATGTCTCGTGCGACCCTGCCACGCTGGCGCGCGACCTGCGCACGCTTGTGGATGGCGGGTACAGTATCGTCCGTATACACCCCATCGATCAGTTCCTCTGGTCGGCGCATGTCGAGGCGGTGGCGCTGCTGGAGCGGCGGCCATGAGCGACAAGCCGCAACCCGCCGTCGGCACGGTCTGCTTCAAGGGCGAGGACGTGCTGCTGATCCGCCGTGGCACGAAGCCATTGGCGGGCGACTGGTCGCTGCCCGGCGGGCGGATTGAGTTTGGCGAGCGGGCGGAAGCGGCGGCCTTGCGCGAACTGATTGAGGAAACCGGCATCGTGGCGCGCCTCGTCGGCCTTATCGATGTGGTCGACGCGATCTTCACATCGCGCACCACCGGCGCCGTGGCGCGCCACTATGTGCTGTTCGATTATGCAGCGGTGTGGATTTCGGGCGAACCGGAGGCCGGCGACGACGCGGACCATGCCGAGTGGATATCCCCCGCGCGTCTGGCAGAGCTGCCGCTATGGGACGAGACGCGCCGGGTGATCGCGGCGGCGCGCAAGTTGGCTCAAGGGTAGGCTCTTGACCCTCCGCAAGGGAAGCTCTGTGTAGACGGTCACGACATCAGAACATTATCAGGGAGGAACTTTCGACATGACCTACAAACCCTTCGATCTCAGCGGCAAGGTCTGCGTCGTTACCGGTGGTAACAAGGGCATCGGACTCGGCATGGTGGAGGCGCTGGCTGCGTCCAACGCCGATGTCGTGATCTGGGGCCGCAAGACGGCGGACAATGACGCCGCCGTGAAGAAAGCCTCGGGCCTCGGCACCGGCAAGGTTAAAGCCTGGGTAGTGGATGTCGCCGATGAAGGCCAGGTCGTGAAAGCGATGAAAGAGGCAGAGGAAGAGTTCAAGCGCATCGACTGCTGCATCGCGAATGCCGGCGTCGGGCGAGGCTCGGCGAGCTTCGAGACGATGACCCTCGACACCTGGCGGTATAACCAGTCCATCAACTCCGAAGGCGCCTTCTTCACGCTGCGCGAGGCGGCAAAATCCATGGTGGCGCGCGCCAGGGCCGGCGATCTGGGTGGCAGCCTGGTCGGCACGGCCTCGCTCGCCGGCATCGAAGGCGCCGGCCGTAACCAGGCCTATGCCCATACCAAGGGCGGCCTGATTGCCATGATGAACGCCATTGCGGTGGAGTATGGCCGGTATGGCATCCGCGGCAATTCCGTCCTGCCGGGCTGGATCGCCACCGACATGACCGAAGGCGCACAGGGCAATGACGCGTTCGCCACCAAGGTCATCACGCGCGTCCCGATTCGCCGCTGGGGTGAACCGGCAGACTTCGGCGGGATCGCCGTCTACCTCGCGTCGGACGCTTCGAAGTATCATTCCGGGGACACGCTGGTCATCGATGGCGGCTACGCGAAGTTCTGATTCGCGCGCCGGCCTTCCGGGCAAAGAAAAAGGCCGCTTCCCGAAGGAAGCGGCCTTATCTTTTAGACCGGCTAACCGATCGCTCTGATATTACTCAGGAGCGGTTTCGGTCGTCGTTTCGGTGGTCGTTTCGGTCGTGGTGACTTCTTCGACAACGCCGTCAACGGTTTCGGTCACGACTTCGGTGGTCTCTTCGACAACCGTTTCGGTTGCTTCAGCAGCTTCGACAGCCACTTCTTCAACGGTTACTTCTTCAGCAGCCGGAGCAGCCTCTTCGGTCGCGCCGCAAGCGGCGAGGACGAGGGCGGAAGCGGCAGCAGCGGCAAGGACGAGCATTTTCATAATTGTAGTACCCCTGTTGAGTGTTCTTGCGAACGACCGGTGCTCTAGCACCTGTTGAACATTACTGAAAGTTAATTCTTCAGCTCTGCATGATCGTCGCGGTTAGGTTGAAGAAAACCCCCTCCCGCCTATGGAAGAGGGCAGCTTCAAGCCAGTTTCCGATTACTCGGGAGCGGCTTCTTCGGCAACGCCTTCTTCGGCAGCTTCTTCAGCGACGGCAACTTCTGCCTCGACTGCGACTTCTGCTTCAACGGCTTCGGCTTCACCATCGCCTTCGGCTGCGACCGCTTCAACAGCGGCTTCAGCTTCCACGATTTCGGTTGCGGGGGCCGGTTCACCTGCGAACGCGACACCAGCGAAAAGGATTGCAGCAGCGGCGCCAGCAAACACTTTGGTCATGTGGATTTTCCTTCTTATGACACCTGCCCGGCGGGTTTCTCCCCGGGCACCGCGCTCTTGAACATTGATCGGGGCCAGATTGCGGCAATTGCGCGGCAATTCTGTTCCAAATCGGGCCAGCACTGCTTTTCGCCAAAGACTCTTGCGTTGACGCGGCGGCGGCAGCCTAACGATTGGGCACACAACGCGGACCAAACGGAGAGACCCCATGGCGCTGAAAACCCGGCTGACTGACCTGCTGAAAGTCCAACACCCGATAATGCTCGCCGGCATGGGCGGCGTTTCCTACGCGGAAGTCTGCGCCGCCATGTGCAATGCGGGCGGGTACGGCGTCCTGGGGATGGCTGGCACTTCGCCCGCGTTCATTGCCGGCCAGATGAAGAAAGTGCGCGAGCTGACCGACAAGCCGTTTGGCGTCGACCTGCTGGCCGCCAGCCCCGAAAGCCTCGAGGAATCGGTCGACGTGATCATCAAGGGCGGCGCTGATTCGTTCGTGGCAGGTCTCGGGGTGCCGCTGCCGATCATGGCGCGGCTCAAGGCGGCCGGCGTCAAGGTAATGGTCGTCGGCGGCGCCGTGAAGCATGCCATCAAGGCGGAGGAAGCCGGCTGCGACGCCGTCATCCTGCAGGGCGGCGAAGGCGGCGGGCATACCGGCCTCGTCGGCACGATGCCGCTGGTCGCCCAGGCCGTCGAAGCCGTGAAGATCCCGGTGATCGCCGCCGGCGGCATCTATGACGGGCGCGGCCTCGCCGCCGCTCTGGCCCTCGGCGCCGAGGGCGTCTGGGTGGGCACCCGCTTCATTTCCTCCGCCGAGGCGCACGCCGCCAACATGTACAAGAACGCCGTGGTCGAGGCCGGCGACACCGACACGACCCGCACCCGCTGCTATTCCGGTAAGCCGATGCGCTGCCGCAGCAACGACTATATCAACGACTGGGAGCAGCGCCCGCAGGACATCAAGCCTTTCCCCTTCCAGGCGATCCACTCGACCCAGACCGGCGTGATCGGCGGCATAGGCGGCATCACCGACGAGGCCAAACTGAACCCGGACTCCTCCTGCTTCGCCATGGGCCAGTCCGCCGGCGGCGTGCGCGAGGTGAAGCCGGTGGCAGACATCGTCGCCGACATCATGCGCGACGCCGAAGCCTCGATCGCGCGGATGGCGGGGCTGCGGGTCGGCGTGAAGGCCTGATACACTCGCCCGGCCCTGACCACGGCCTATGTTCGTGTTCAGGGTCGACATGAGGCAGCATTGAAATTGGGAACGATCCTGCTGGGCGTTACAATGGCCGCCGTACTCCTCGGTGGATGCTGGCTGTATACGCCGGACAAGCCGCGCGCCGCGCTGGAGAAGATGTATCTCCGGCAGGCGGGCGACATGCTGACGGTGGCCGGCACACAATTGCACGTGCGCGATGACGGACCGCGCGAGGCACCGGCGATCATCCTGCTGCATGGCTTCGGGTCCAGCCTGCACACATTCGAGCCCTGGGCCGAGGCGCTGAAAGCGGACTACCGCGTCGTGCGTATGGACCTGCCGGGCTCCGGTCTCTCGCCGCCCGACCCGACCGGCAGCTACACTGACGCACGCTCCGCCGCCCTGATCCTTGTACTGATGGATCAGCTGGGTATCGGAAAGGCAACAATTGCCGGCAATTCCATTGGCGGCCGGATCGCCTGGAACATGGCCGCCGACCATCCGGAGCGGATCGAAAAACTCGTCCTGATCTCGCCGGACGGCTTCGCCAGTCCCGGCTTTGCCTATGGCGAGAGGGCCGATGTGCCCGCCGTAATGAAGGCGATGCGGTTCACGCTGCCGAAGTCAGCCATCCGGCCAAACCTCGCCGCCAGTTACGGCGACCCGAAGCGGCTGAACGAGGCTACCATCAAACGGTACCACGACCTGATGCTTGCGCCGGGCGGTCGGGCCGCGCTGCTGGCGCGCATGCAACAGACTGTTCTGACCGATCCCGCAACGCGCCTGCCGCTGATCAAGGCGCCGGTGTTGCTGATGTGGGGCCGCAAGGACCGCCTGATCCCGTTCAGCAATTCTGCCGACTACACGAAGCTGCTCCAGGACAGCCGTCTCATCGCGTTCAAGGATCTCGGGCATGTGCCGATGGAAGAAGACCCGGCGCAGTCGCTCGCGCCGCTGCGCGAATTCCTCGGGCAATAGGGCTCAGAGCCAGCCACGCCATTTGAAGAACTGATAAGGCACAATGGCCGAGAGGATCATCAGGCACAGCGCAAACGGATAACCGTAAGGCCAGGCAAGCTCAGGCAGGACATCAAAGTTCATCCCGTAGATCGAGGCGATCAGCGTCGGCGGCAGGAAGACCACGGCGGCGACCGAGAAGATTTTGATGATGCCGGTCTGCTGGATGTTGATCATGCCGAGCGTGGCATCGAGCAAAAAATTGATCTTCTGCGTCAGGAAGCTCGCATGGTCTATCAGCGCGTGCACGTCGCGGCCGAGGGACTTGAACCGGGCGGCGGCGTCCTTGTCCTGTTTACGCGCCTGCGCGGCGGCGGTAGCAAAGGTCAGCAGACGCTGCATCGAGACAAGGCTCTCGTAGAGCTTTGACAACAGGTCGCCCTTGCGGCCGATCTGTTCGAGTACGGACTGGAAATCGCGCGGCTTGGGTTTCAGCTTGGGCGCCAGCAGGGCGGCAACCGGCGCCTGCTTCGGCACGGGCGGCGGAATGGCGAATATCTCGCGGGAAACGCCGTCCAGTTCGTGCCCCGTGCGCTCCAGCACATCGCCGGCCCATTCGGTCAGGCCTTCCAACAGACCCGCCATCAGGCTCTCGGCGGTGAAGGTGCCCGCTTTCTGGCAGCGCGTCACGAATGTATCGATTGCACGCGGTTCTTCGTAGCGTACCGTGATCAGGTGCTCGCTGGTCAGCACGAAGGAAACCGGTGAGAGCAGCACATTGTCGCCGTCGGTGTGCGACAGCATCATCGCGGTCATGAAGTGCGCATTCCCTTCGGTATAGAGGCGGCTCGAGATCTCGATCTCGGTCATTTCCTCCAGCGTCGGCACATCGATGCCGAAGGCCCGCTCCACCGCTATCTCTTCGTCCTTCGCCGGGCACAGCAAGTCTACCCAGACCGCCTCGTCCAGCGCGGCAAGATCACCCCCGGCCAGCACGAAGCGGCCGGACGCGTTAGCATAGGTACGGATCATGCGCGGCCACCTGCGACGGGTCTACCGCGCGTATCTGCGGCAAGTCGCGGTGGCTTGCAACGACCCGCTTACCTTGCGGGCGTCAGCCGAAGCAGCCGGGCGCCGCCCTTGTCCTCCAGGACGTAAAGCGCCCCGTCAGGGCCTTCCTCGATCTCACGGACCCGTTTGCCCCACTGAAAGCGCTCCGCCTCGGCGGCCGTGCCGTCAGCATTGATCGTCACGCGCACCAAAGCTTGCGCGGACAATCCCCCGATAAGGGCGTTGCCCGTCCAGTCCGTGAAGAGCCCGCCCTCATAAATGTCCAGACCTGCCGGGCTGATCGCGGGCACCCAGTAGGCGGCGGGGGCGGCAAATTCGGGCCGCGTCGGGTGATCGGGAATGTCGCCTCCGTCATAATGGCTTCCATTCGACACTTCCGGATAGCCATAATTCTGTCCACGGACGATCAGGTTCAGTTCGTCGCCGTGCGCCGGTCCCATCTCGTGCACCCACAGCTTGCCGTCCGCCGCAAAGGCGATGCCCAGCGGGTTTCGGTGGCCGAGCGTCCAGATTTCCGCCCCTGGCCCACCCTGCGAGGCAAACGGGTTGTCCTCCGGCACACTACCATCGAGGTTGAGGCGCACGATCTTGCCAAGGGTCGACCCCATATCCTGCGCGGGCGTGAACTTCTGACGCTCGCCCGAAGTGATGAAAAGATGGCGATCCGGTGAGACGGCCAGACGGTGGCCAAAATGGCCATCACCGGTCACCTTGTCGAACTGCCGCCAGATGACGCTCTGTTCACTGACGGTCCCACCGGTTGCGGTCAACGTTACCTGCGCCAGAACTACGGCTGCGCCGGAAAGCTGGTTATTGTCAGCGTCACGCTCGACGTACGAAATGTAGACCTGCCCGGTCGTCGAAAAGTCCGGATGCAGGATGATGTCGCCCAGGCCACCCTGGCCGCGCGCGTCCACGTCCGGCCCACCGGTCAGTGTTCCGGCCTTCCTGCCATCTGCGTTCACAAGCCAGATTGCGCCGCCCTTCTCGGTCACCAGGGCACGCCCGTCGGGCAGAAACGTCATCGCCCAGGGATTTTCGAAGGTCGCAAGCTCTGTGGCGCGAAGCACGGTGCCGTCAGTGCCGGTGATGCGCAAGCCGCCATCGGCTTCGGGGGCCTCAGGGGCCTCAGGCGCAACGCCGGCAGGTGGTTCGCTGGCACAGGCGGCCAGCGCAAAGGCGATTGCGGACGCAGCCGCGGCGGCGGCGAACAGTTTGACATGGGACATGACGTAGCTCCTTTGGTGCTCAACCCGCGAGGAAGGCTGCGGGTTCCACAAGATGTTTCATCGGTTTGCCGCCCAGATAGAGCGCAAGATTGGCGAGGAAAGTCTCATCGGCACCTGCCACAGTGCCCGGTGTTTCAGAACTGTCATGCGGCGTTATGGCGATCTTTGGGTGGCGCCAGAGCGGGCTGTCGGCGGGCAGCGGCTCGGTGCGTGTCACGTCCAGCGCCGCAAAGGCCGGCCGGCCCGCATCCAGCGCCGCCATCAGCGCGCCCTCGTCAACCAGCGCGCCGCGCCCGAGGTTCAGGAACAGCGCGTCCGGCATCATCGCGGCAAAGAAGGCGGCGTCCGCCATGTTTTCCGTCTCAGGCGTATGCGGCGGGCAGAGCAGCACGACATCGGCGCGCGGCAGCTGCGCCATCAGCGTGTCCGGCGACTGAACCCGCGCGGCGCCCTCGGCCGGGCCCGGCGACCGGCGCAGGCCAGTCACCTCGCCGCCGAGCGCCGTGACCCGGCGGCCCACCGCTTGCCCGATTGACCCGTAACCCACCACCAGCCAGCGTGAGCCCCGGATTTCCCGCGCCTTCGTCCGCTGCCATTTGCCCTCGGCCTGCAAGGCCCGGTGTCCCCGTCCGTCGCGCAGAAAGTCCAGCGCCTGCCAAAGCGCCCATTCGGCCATCGCCTCGGCCTGGGTATGATTCGTCGTATAGTGCCGCGCCTTCTGGCCGATCATCACGAGCGCCGGATTCTCGATCCCGGCGGCAGCGGACTGGAACCAGTCCAGCGCCGGGCTTTTCAGGATCCCGGTCATGAATTCGCGCACGGCGGGGGAGTAGAACCCGTCTGCATTGCCGAAAGCAACGTCAATCGGCGGTAAAGCCTCCAGCGCCTCGCTGCTCCAGCCGTCATGCGCTTTTCCGGCATCATCGATTGTCACAAAGCGAACAGCGGCTTCCAGCCCCTTGAGCCGCGGGCGAAGGCGCGCGAATGTCCGCGCATGAAGAAGACATGTTTTCATGCCCTCGTGCTTAGCCTTGCCTTGGGCAGTGGCACAAGCGCCGCGCAGTCGGGTTTGCCGCCGCGCGGCCCCGATTATTTCCGCGATGCCGCCGATCTGGCCGGCCTGCTCGGCTCGGCGCACGCCATCCGGGTGCGCTGCAATGGCCGGGACGACCAGTACTGGCGCCGCTACATGGCCGACATGCTGGCCTATGAAGCGCCTGACGCGGGCAATCTGCGGTCCTCGCTAGTCGGTTCGTTCAATGAAGCCTTCTCCGACACCAGCGACGATTACCGCACCTGCGACACCCAGGCGGTGGCCGCCGAAGCGCGCTTCGCAGATCGCGGCAAGGAAATCGCGACACGCATGGCCACACATTATTTTCCGAAACGGGAACGCAGCGGCAGGGGATTTGAATGATGATGCGCACCACACTCGCGGGCGGCCTTGGCGCCCTGATGCTGACCGCCTGCACGCTGCTTGAAGCGCCGGCGCCCGAAATGCCGGCTATCGCCATACCGCTGGACCGGGAAGCTGCGCCGATACCCGGCCCGGTGCTGGACAACGACACTTATCCGAAGATGGGCCAGCGCCCGGAAAGCGGGCGCCCGATTGCCACACGCTCGCCCGTCGTCGCCCCAAATGGCGCCGCCGCCACCGCCCACCCGCTTGCCACGCAGACAGCGCTGGATGTGCTGAAGGCGGGCGGTACAGCGGTCGACGCCGCAATTGCCGCCAACGCCATGCTCGGCCTGGTCGAACCCACCGGCAACGGAATCGGCGGCGACCTCTTCGCCATCGTCTGGGATCCGAAAACCGAAACGCTCTACGGCTATAACGGCTCCGGCCGCTCGGCAATGGACGCCAGCCTCGCCGATGCGCAAGCCAAAGCCGACCAGTTCAAGGACGGCAAGGCTCTGCCCTCGTATGGCACCATCACGGTCACCGTGCCGGGTACGGTGGACGGCTGGTTCGCACTGCACGGCAAGTTCGGCAAACGTCCGATGGCGGACAATCTGGCCCCCGCCGTGCGCTATGCCCGCGAAGGTGCCCCGATCCCGGAAATGATCGCCTGGTACTGGTCGCGCGGCGAGGGCCGGTTTGGTCCCGCCTTCGAGCGCGGCGAACTGGAAGAATACGATAACGCGAAGAAGCTCTATTTCAGCCCCGCCCCTGTCGCCGGCTCCCTGTTCCGCAATCCGGACCTTGCCAACACGCTGGAGGCAATCGGCAAGGAGGGCCGCAATGAATTCTACAAGGGCGTCATGGCAAGGAACATGGCCGGCTATCTGGGTCGCAGCGGCAGTTTGTTAGACTATGACGACTTCAGAACCCACGCAGGTGAGTGGGTCGAGCCGATCTGTGTCGAATATCGCGGCGAAGTGAAGGTCTGCGAACTTGGTCCGAGCACGCAAGGCGTCGCCGCCTTGCAGATGCTGGAAATGCTCGAACGCTTCGACCTGAAATTGATGGGCTTCGGCTCGCCTGACGCGCTCACTGCTATGGTCGAAGCCAAGCGCCTTGCCTTCGCTGACCGCGCGCTCGGCTATTCGGATCCGGCCTTCTCCGGCATCGACCCTTCTATCTTGGTCGCCCCCGGCTACAACGCGAAACGCGCCGAGGCGATTGACGTAAAGCAGGCAGCGCTTTCCGTTGCTCCGGGTACGGAAATCACTGACGCCGCCCTGCGTGACGGCGACACGACCTACCTTACCGTCACCGACAAGGACGGCATGATGGTCTCCCTCATACAGTCCAACTATCGCGGCATGGGCTCGGGCCTCGTGCCAGATGGCCTCGGTTTCATGTTCCAGGACCGGGGCGAACTCTTCAGCCTCGACCCGAACCATCCGAACGTCTTCGCCCCCGGCAAACGCCCTTTCCACACAATCATTCCAGCTTTTGCATTCAAGAAGGACCTACCCGGCTGTCAGGTCCGTGCCACCGCGCCGGAACTCGCCTGCCCCTACCAGCCCTGGCTCAGCTTCGGCCTGATGGGCGGCGCGTTGCAGCCGCAGGGCCATGTGCAGATCATCACCAACCTCGTCGATTTCGGCATGGGCCTGCAGGAAGCCGGCGATGCCGCGCGCTGGGAGCATGACGGCGGCTGCGAGCCGACCAATGCGCTCGGCGACGACTGCAACATGGGCACTGGAAAAGTGATGCTGGAGCGCGGCCTCGCCGGCGCCGCCGCCGAACTGCAGGCGCGCGGCTACACCGTTGCCTGCTGCGAAGCCAACTATGGCGGCTACCAGGCCATCATGCGCGATTTCCAGAGCGGCGCCTGGATCGCCGCCACCGAAATGCGCAAAGACGGCAGCGCGGATGGGTACTAAAGCCCTGACGGCGCCGCCAGAAGCCCCCCGGGACTGCCCCCTTTGCCCGCGCCTTGTCGCCTATCGCGCGGCCGTGCGCGCGAAGGAGCCGGGCTGGTTCAACGGCGCGGTGGCGAGCTTCGGGCATGACACTGCCGAGCTCGTCATCGTCGGCCTCGCGCCAGGCGTGACCGGAGCCAACCGCACCGGCCGACCCTTCACGGGCGACTGGGCGGGCGACCTGCTTTACGCCACGCTCGACAAGTTCGGCTTCTCCAGAGGCACCTACGCCGCAGACCCCGGTGACGGCCTGAAACTCACCGGCGCGATGATCACCAATGCGGTGCGCTGTGTGCCGCCGGAAAACAAGCCCGTGGGCGAGGAGGTCAACACCTGCCGCCCTTTCCTGCAGGCGCGCCTCGCCGCGTTGCCGAAGCTGAAAGTCATCGTCTGCCTTGGCAAGATCAGCCATGACTCGACGCTGCGCGCGCTCGGCCTGAAGCCCGGGCCCCACCCCTTCGGCCATGGCGCACGCTACGAAGTGTCCGTGAACGGACGGCCCGTCAAGCTCCTCTCCTCCTACCATTGCTCGCGCTACAACACGAACACCGGACGCCTGACCGCCGCGATGTTCGAAGATATCTTCGCTGCCGCCAAGGAAGCCCTTGGCTAAGGCGCCCGCCTCCGCCAATCTCGCGGAAATGACCACAAGATCGGAACCGGGACTTGGACACCTCTGTTGATCTCGCAGCCCTCGCGGCCTGGATGGACGCGCAAGGTCTCGGCGCCGGGCCGCTGGAAAATGTCCAGCGCCTCGCCGGCGGCACGCAGAACATCCTCCTGAAATTCTCCCGCGCCGGGCGCAGCTATGTGCTGCGCCGCCCGCCGCCGGTGCTCCGGGCTAATTCCAACGAAACCATGCGCCGTGAGGCACGCATGCTCGCCGCCCTGAAAGGCACGAATGTTCCGCACCCGGAGCTGATCGCTGCCTGCCCGGGCGAGGCTGTCCTCGGCGCCGCCTTCTACCTGATGGAACCCATCGACGGCTTCAATCCCTCCACCGGCCTGCCCGAACCCTTCGCCTCCTCGCCGCAGCTGCGCCACGAGATGGGTCTCTCCCTCGTTGACGGCATCGCAGCCCTCGGCGCACTTGACTATGTCGCCGTCGGCCTCACCGGCCTCGGCAAACCTGACAATTATCTCGAACGCCAGGTAAGCCGCTGGAAGGCGCAGCTGGAATCTTATGCCGAGTTCCCGGAATGGGACGGCCTCAAGGACCTGCCGGATATCGCCGGTGTCAGCCGCTGGCTGGTAGAACACCGTCCTCGGACCTTCCAGCCCGGCATCCTTCACGGCGACTACCACCTCGCCAATGTCATGTACCGCTTCGACGCCCCGCGCCTCGCCGCGATCGTCGACTGGGAACTCACCACCATCGGCGATCCGCTTCTCGATCTAGGCTGGCTGCTCGCCACCTGGCCCGAGGGCGAAGGCAGCGCCGTCACCGTGACGCCCTGGGAAGGCTTTCCGTCTGCGGACGAACTCGTCGCGCACTATGCCAAGCAGACCACGCGCGACCTCTCGCACATCCACTGGTACGGCGTACTCGCCTGCTACAAGCTCGGCATCATCCTCGAGGGCACCCATGCCCGCGCCTCGGCCGGCAAGGCCCCGAAGGCCACCGGCGACCAGCTCCACGCCAGCACCATCGGCCTGCTCGAACGCGCCAATCGCTGGATCAGCTGATCAGCCGCCCTTCATGATCCGCGCCTTGTCGCGCGCCCAATCCCGCTTGGCTTCGTTCTCGCGCTTGTCATGCGCCTTGCGGCCCGTGGCGACGCCAATAAGCAGTTTTGCGCGCCCCTTGTCGTTGAAGTAGAGCTTCAGCGGCACGATCGTGCGCCCGGCCCTTTCCACTTCCTGCGACAGTTTCGAAAGCTGGCGCTTCGACACCAGCAGTTTCCGTTTGCGCCTCGGCTCATGGTTGAAGCGGTTGGCGCCCGCATAGGTCTGGATCTCGGCATTGATCAGCCACAGCTCGCCTTGCTCCACTGACGCATAGGCCTCGGCGATGTTCGCCTTGCCGTCGCGCAGGGATTTCACTTCCGAGCCGACCAGCATCACGCCGGCCTCCAGAGTATCCTCCACGGAGTATTCGCGCCGGGAGCGCCGGTTCTCGGCGACCATCCCGTCAGTGCGGCCTTTGACGGCAGGGGTTTTCGGCTTGGTGGCCATCGTCTCAGATATTCACGCCGGCAAGGCGCAGCGCCGCGTCGATCTGCGCGCGGGCCTCAGCGTCTGGCGGCGTGATCGGAAGGCGCACCTCGTCCGCACACAGACCCATCCGCGAGAGCGCATATTTCGCCGGCCCCGGCGAGGGCGATGAGAACATCGCACGGTGCAACAGCACGAGGCGCTGGTTGATCGCGCGCGCCGTCTCGAGGTCGCCGTCATCGAAGGCGGCATGCATTGCCGCGCAGGCTTCCGGCAGCACGTTCGCGGTCACCGAGATACAGCCTGCCCCGCCCATCATGCGGTGCCCCAGCGCGCTCGAATCCTCGCCCGACAGCTGGATGAACTGCTTATTCGGCCCGATCAGATGGTTGTGCAGCGCCACGCGCTCCATCTCGTCGCTCGCATCCTTGATGCCGATCACGTTCGGTAGCGCCGCCAGCGCCGCCACGGTCTGCGCCATCAGGTCAACCACCGTGCGCCCAGGCACATTGTAGAGGAACACCGGCAGGGCCACGGCATCATTGATCGCCTTGAAGTGCGCGAACAGGCCCGCCTGATTCGGCTTGTTGTAGTAGGGGCAGACGACCAGCGCCGCATCGGCGCCCACAGCCTTCGCATGGCGCACCAAATCAATCGCCTCATCCGTCGCGTTCGAACCCGCACCTGCAATCACCGGCACCCGGCCGGCAGCCACTTCAACACAAAGAGACACGACCGACTTGTGCTCCTCGGTCGACAGCGTAGAGGTCTCCCCCGTCGTGCCTACGGGCACCAGAGCCGCGGAACCAGCGTCAATCTGGCGCTCGACGAGCGCCGCAAAGGCGTCCTTGTCCACATTACCATTCCGGAAAGGTGTGACGAGCGCGGGAATGGAGCCGGAAAACATCTTATTATTGCCTGTTTTTCAGGGATTCGTTTCAGGAATTCGTGGGATAAGCGTGCTAGGCTGCCAAGGCTGGATTGTCACGCTTTGAGACAGAAATAAACATAGCCATCATGACCCTTGCCCGGAAGCTCGTATTTTTTGTGTCGCTGGCAGCCCTCATGGCCGCCAGCGCCGGCGCCATCGCTCCCGAAACCCCGAGCCTCAAGCCGGGCAAGAACCTTGTTCCCGTCACCCCCGCCCCGGTGCTGAGTTTTAACACGGCGACCCCCGCCGGCCCCTCGGCAAACCTTAACGCAGCCGCCCCGCAGCCGGGTCCCGTTTCGGGGCCCCTGCTGACCCCCGCGCTCACCCAGAAGTCCGCCAGTGTGCTCTACCTCGCCCGCGCCCTCAGCGCCGCCGAGCGCCGCCAGTGGAGCGAGCTTTCCGACCTGCAATACAGCGCCCCGGACCCGGTGCTGAAAAACCTGATTATGTGGAAGCGCGCCAGCGAAGGCGTGCCCGGCATGACCTTCGACGAGCTCGACCTCGCCCTGAAGATGCTCGACGGCTGGCCGCAGACCACCAAGATGCGGCAGCGCGCCGAGGAGATCATCGAGCTGTCCGCACTCGATGCCGCCGCCCGGGTCGCCTGGCTCGACCAGTCCGGTCCGGTCACCGGTGCCGGCAAGGTTGCCCTCGCCAATGCCCTGCGCGATAGCAGCAACCGCGCCCGCGCCGACGGGGTCATCAAGGACGTCTGGCGCAGCAACACGCTCGACAGCGATCTGCAGCGCATCGTGCTCGCGCGTTATGGCCAGTCGCTCAGCCAGGACGACCACCGCGCCCGCGTCGATTTCCTGCTCTGGACCGGCCAGACCAGCGCCGCCGAAACGCTCAAACCCCATCTCTCCGCCGATCACCGCAAGCTGGCAGATGCCCGCATCGCAGTGGCGAAGAAGGCCCGCAATGTCGACGCGGCGATCACCGCCGTTCCGGACCACCTTCAGGCCCATCCGGGCCTCCTTTACGAGCGCGCCAAATGGCGCCGCCAGAAGAAAGTCGAAGGCGTCACCGAACTGCTGCGCCAGATTGATGGCAAGGACGTGCCCGCCGCCGGTCGCGGCAAGCTCTGGGACGAGCGCGCCATCGCCGCGCGCGAGGAGCTGAAGCTGCGCAACTATTCGCGCGCTTACCAGCTCGCCGCCCCGCACGGCATGAATGCCGGCGCAGACTTTGCCGATGCCGAATGGCTCGCCGGCTGGATCGCGCTGCGCCTCAACGGCGACGCCACACGCAGCCTCGGCCATTTCGAATCGATGACCGCCGGCGTCTCCAGCCCGGTCAGCCTCGCGCGCGGCTATTACTGGACCGGACGCGCCCGCGACGCGCTCGGCCAGACCGAGCCTGCCCTGGCCGCCTACGGCGCCGCGTCCACCCACAAGTTTACCTACTATGGCCAGCTCGCCTCCGAACGCATCGGCGACAAGAAGGTCAGCCTCGGCGCGGCGCCCCTCCCGTCTGCGGAGGACCTCGCCCGCTTCAACGCCATGCCGGTCGTGCAGGCCATGCATCTGCTAGGCGAAGCCGGCGAGACGGAGAGCTTCCGTCACTTCGCCTTCTTCCTCGACGACCAGCTCGACCAGCCGGTCGACTACGAGATGCTGTCGGCGCTGTCGGCTAAGTACACCTCGCCGGATGTCGGCGTGCGGATCGGCAAGGCCGGCCTGCAGCGCGGCGTCGTCGCCCCCGGCGCCGCCTATCCGGTGCTCAGCCCCGGCATCAGCCGCAAGCCGCAGGTCGAGCGCGCCTTCGTCCTCGCAATCACGCGCCAGGAGAGCGAGTTCAACCCCAACGCCCAGAGCCCTGTCGGCGCCCGCGGCCTGATGCAGTTCATGCCCGCCACCGCCCGCAACGAAGCGCGCCTGCGCGGCATGCCCTACGAGCAATCCTGGCTGACCTCGGACCCCGGCTACAACATGACCCTCGGCGGCCTGCACCTCGACACGCTGCTGAACCAGTTCAACGGCAGCTATATCATGACCGCCGCCGCGTATAATGCCGGCCCCTCGCGCCCCAGCCAGTGGATGCGCGATTACGGCGATCCCCGCACCGGTCAGATCGACCCGATCGACTGGGTGGAATTCGTGCCCTTCTCGGAAACCCGCAACTACATCCAGCGCGTCCTCGAAAACATCCAGGTCTACCGCTACCGCCTCACCGGCGAGCCTGAAGACATCCGCCTGACCGAAGACCTGAAACGCGGCCGGCGCTGACGCCTTACGCGTTCAAGGCCTGCTGAACGAAGATCAGGCTGTAGCCCACAAAGCCAACCGCCGTGCAGGCCGCTGCGCCAAGCACAACGCCGGCCATGGCGAGCCGGGCGGGCGCGGGCCGTTCCTTCGCGCGGATGTAAAGCTCCCTCAAGGCGAGCGGCGCCAGATAGGAGAGAAAGCCGAGCGCCGCCAACCTGGCCTCGGACGGCGCCTCCTGCGCCAGGATGGTGTAACCGAATACCCTCATCCGCAGGAAGAACACGCCGGGCCCCACCGCGAACGTGCGCAGCGCCCAGCACCGGTGTCTGGCATAGTTTCGCACCGCCGCCGTGCGCCAGGTGAGTGTACCGGGCACATGGACGAGCACATGGACGAGCACCCCGTTGAAGCTGATCGCGAAGTTCGAGGAGAGGCCCTCGAGCGCGATCTCCCGCGCCACGTCCATCACGAGCCCGGTCACAGCAACCAGCATTTCCATCGTCAGGAATATCCGCCCGTTCCATCGGTGCAGCCACGCCGCCCGCCTGCGCACCTGCGCCGCCAGTTGCAGCGTGCCCCCCAGCACCACGACCATCGCCATCAGCATTGTCCGGCAAACGCAAGGTTGCCCATCGTGTCCCTTGCGATACAGCCATGCGGAAGAAACGGGTTCCGGTTCCAGTCCGCAAAGTTCCCGGACACGGTCGACAGCCCGCAGAACGCGGCGACGAAATAGAGAAACATCCACTGCCCCGCCAGCGTCACCCAGAACCAGAGCGTCGCTGCCGCATTGAGCGCCGCATCGGGAAACGTGCCGCGGCCAGTGGGCCGCGCAGGAAGTGTATCAGTCATTCGGGTTTCCTAGCCTGCACCGACGAAAGCGGTCATGGACGATTGGCGATATGCTATCGCCCGGAAACGATATGAGGCCATGACACTGCGCGCGAAAAACATGATCCGGCGTAACACCGGGGCGGCGCAGATGGCCGAGCCCACGCTGTCGCCAGGCTTTGCAAAATCCCTGCTCGACTTCACCGTCAGTCAGGGCACGGACGAGGCAAATCTCCTCTGGCCCAGCGGCCTGCGCGCCGGGGACATTGCCGATCAGGACGACCCAATCGCTGTCTCCCGCTCCGCCGCCCTGATGCACGCCGGAAAGGAAGCAACCGGCAACAGCGCCCTCGCGCTGGAATTCGGCGCCGCGAGCGACTTCCGCTAGTTCTCCGTCGTCGGCCTGATCAGCCATGCCAGCGCCAATATGATGGAAGCCCTCGCCCAACTGAACCGCTTCGGCTGTCTCGTTGTCGAAATAGAAGGCCTCGGCGACGGGCCGCGCTTCCGGCTCGCGGAGTGCGCCGGCGGCCTCTGGATGGAGGACCTGCGACCTGATCCGAACGACTTCCCCGAGATGACGGAGTCCACCTGGTCGCACTTCATCGTGGGCGTCATGCGCGATTTTCCGCAGCACATATTTTCCCTCGAAGCGCACGTCACGCACCCCGCGCCGCTCCACCGCGCGCGCAACGAAGCGCTCTGGAAAGTGCCGGTCACATTCGCCGGCGACCGCAACGCCATCCGCATCAACCCCGGCTGGACGCAGGTGCAGATCCAGCCCGAAAGCCGCTGTGTTTTCGGCGTGCTGACCGAGCGCGGCAGCGCGCTGCTGCAGGAACTCGAAAACTCGAAAACCCTGCGCGGGCGGATCGAAGCGATGATCCTCCCCATCCTCCACACCGGCGCGGTCAGTGCCGAGCGGATCGCCGCAAAGTTGGGCGTCAGCCGCCAGACCCTCTAGCGTAACCTCAAGGCCGAAGGGGTCATGTTCGTGCAACTGCTCGACACGCGGCGCCGGGATATTGCATGCATTATCTGTCCGGCACACAGGTCAGCGTGAACGAGACCGCCTACCGCGTCGGCTTCTCGGACCTCGCCGCCTTGTCCCGCGCCTTCAAGCGCTGGACCGGCAAAAGTCGCCGTGAGATGAAAGCCGGCTGGGCGTCCGGCGACATTCCGGCTTGAGCATGCCTCTGCAAAGCGCAGAGCCCGCACTGTCATTTCCCCCGGCTGCACGGTAAAAAGTACAATGAAAGCTGCTTATCATCCCAGACAAGCCGAGCGACTGGCCACCCTGCGGGCCTATGGCATCCTCGATACCCCCCGCGAGGCGGACTTCGACGATATCGTCCTGCTGGCCTCGAAAATCTGCCGCACACCGATCGCGGTCGTCAACCTGATCGACGCTGACCGGCAATGGTTCAAGGCCGAAGTCGGGCTCGGCGCACGGGAAACCCCGCTGGAAACCTCGATCTGCTCGCATGTCATCCTCGATCAGGATTTCACCATGATCGAGGATACGCACACCGATCCCCGCACGGCAGACAACGAGCTGTGCGCCCCGAATAACGGGTTGCGCTTCTATCCCGGCGCCCTGCTCAAGGCGGACAACGGATTGCCGATCGGCACGCTCTGCGTGCTCGACAACAAACCAAACACACTCGACGAAGGCCAGATACTGGCCTTGAAGGTGCTGGCCCGAAGGGTGATGCGCGAACTGGACCTGAGAAGATCACTCCGTACACAGATTATATTGCGCGACGAGATGGACCACCGGGTAAAGAACAGCCTCGCCACCGTTTCAGGCGCCGTGCGCCTCTACAAGGCCGAAGCCAGAAAGACCGGCGACGCCGATGCGGCATTTGATGCCATTCAGCGCCAACTCGACGCCGTTGCCGCAGTGCACCAGGCGATCTACACATCCGAGACGGATGAACGTCTTGATCTTAACAATTACATGTCTTCCTTGACGGGCCACCTCAGCAACTCGTTGCAGGGCAATCTGACGGTGACGTCCAGCGCGCCGAGCCTGTCCGTGCCGCCGAAAATAGCCAACACGATTGGACTTGTCGCCAACGAGTTCGCTGCGAACACTGTCAAACACGGCTCCCTTCAGACCTCAGGATCCGGCATCAACTACGATCTGGCCTTCGGCAACGGCGAGCTGACACTCACCTGCTCGAACAATGTCCCCGAACACCTGGCAGACCCGGGCAAGATCCACCAAGGCATTGGCGCGCGCATCATGAGAACATCGGTCGAGCAGTTTGGCGGCGTACTTGTGCAAAAAGGGGGCGCAAACGGATTTGAGCTTGTCGCCAGAATTCCGTTCGGCGCCGAACTCCAGAGCTGAACGCGGCGGCACAGACACGGTAATACCCACTGTTTCCCCACCTGAGGCAACTGTTAGACCCTTGCGCCGGGCGCCTCCCGATGCTCAGAACATGGCAGGCTGAGGGAGCACCCGGGTGAACATACTGAAATCGCTGTCAGCGCGGGTACTGATCGCGCTCACCCTTGGACTCGCGCTTGGCGCCGCCCTTGGCGGCAACCCCGCTGTCCCGGCCGGGCTCGTCTCCGTCACCGAAGCCATCGGCTCGCTCTGGCTCGGCTTTTTGCAGATGACCGTAATCCCGCTCGTCTTTGCGCTGCTCGTCGTCGGCGTCGCCGCCGTATCGGATGCACTCTCCGCTGGCCGGCTCACCGCCCGCGCGCTCGCCTGGTTCGCGCTGCTGCTCGCCGGCGCCATCGTCCTCACCGTCCTCGGCTATGAAGCCGCGCTCGCCGCCTGGCCGGTCAGTCCGGAAAGCGCCCGCGTGCTCGTCGCCGGCGCCACCGGGGCGGACGCCCCGCCGCCACAATCCATCGAGTTCGGCGCCTGGCTGAAATCCCTCGCCCCGTCCAACCCCGTCGCTGCCGCTGCCGGCAATGCGATCCTGCCGCTCGTCATCTTCGCACTCTTTTTCGCCTTCGCCGTCACCCGCCTGCCGGAGCATCAGCGCATCCTGCTCGTGCAATTCTTCGACGCCGTCGCCGACACGATGATCGTTATCGTCAAATGGGTGCTGCTCGCCGCCCCGCTGGGCGTCTTCGCCCTGTCGCTCACCCTCGGCCTGCGCAGTGGCCTCGGCGCCACGGGCGCCCTGCTGCATTATATCCTGCTGGTTTCGGCGGGCTGCGTTACCGTCATCCTCGCCTGCTATCCCCTCGCGGCGATCTTCGGCCGCGTCTCGCCGGTCCGGTTCGCCCGCGCCATCGCCCCGGCGCAGGTCGTCGCCTTCTCTACCCAGTCCTCTATCGCTACGCTGCCCGTGATGGTCGAATGCGCCCGCAAGAATCTGGACGTGCCCGAACATGTCGCCGGCCTCGTCCTGCCACTCGCCGTCGCCGTCTTCCGCCTGACGAGCCCGGTCGCCAATCTCGCGGTTGTTCTCTTCATCTGCCATGTCTCCGGCATTGAGCCGACCCTCGCCCAGTTCGTTGCCGCTGGCTTTGTCGCCTTCGCCGTCTCGATTTCCTCGGTCGGCCTACCCGGCCAGGTCAGCTTCTTCGTTTCGGTCGCGCCAATCTGCCTCGCCATCGGCGCGCCGATCGAACTCCTGCCGCTCCTCCTCGCCGTCGAAGTCATCCCCGACATCTTTCGCACCGTCGGCAACGTCACCGCCGACCTGATGGTCACCACCCTCCTCAACCGAGGAGACAAGGGTGTGCGGGTGATCGCGCCTGAGACTGCCTGAGACCGCCTGAGACCGCCTGACCCAGAAAACCCTTGCCCCCCCCCCCCCCC
>NZ_JBBEBT010000216.1:0-20492 GCF_040882205.1 Hyphomonas sp. | reverse complement strand
TTAAATACTAATGGGTAGCACCGGGCTCAAGCCCGCAGGCCCGCCTCCTATCGACCGCGCTCTGCCACCAATTGCATGCCTCCCGTTCTGCCGTCTGCGCTGCGCAGCGGTGTGAATAGGAGGAGCATCATGGAAAACGAATTGAAGCGCCCCGCCTCAGGCGCCAGGGCTAGCGGGGTATCGCAGGTTGAATGCGGGCAAGCTGACAGGTCAGAAGCCTGCGTTTAAGATGAAAGAGCTCTGGTCGATCCGGACCCGGATTGAACTTGACGGCGATTTACGAAACCTTGTCCTCTTCAGCCTCGCGATCGGCAGCAAGCTCATCAGGAAGTAAATGGTGATGGTTGCAATGCAGAGCTGGATCTGGACGGCGGCGGGCGTCGGCGCCGCCGCAAGGAGAGCGACGCTGAAGAGGACGATCAGAGCACTGAGTGTGCGCAGAGGCGCGAAACGTGACGCCGGCCCATGATCTGTAGAAAGCGGTGACGCGCGCACCCTGGGTATTTTCCGTCCTACCGGTTCCAGATGACGTCTGACACCACAGTTTGAATTCGCCGATACTGCAGTTTTTACCGGAAGCCAACGAAGGTTAATACTTCAGAAAATCCGCATACGGAATAAAAGACCTTGAGCGGCTTGGCTGCGGGGTTGCGGGCATGCGGGCATGCGCGCCGTTACTGTGGGCTTCGCCGCCTGCGAAGGGGCGGGGAGGCGCCGAGAGGCAGCGGCCTATTCCTTCCGCCCGGCTTATCCGCTAGGGCGTGCGCATGACCCAAGTGAAGATCTGCGGCCTCAAAGATCCAGACCTCGTGGCTTTCGCCGCGCGTGAGGGGGCTGACTGGATCGGGTTCATGTTCCCGGCAAGCCCGCGGCAGGTGACGCTGGCGGCGGCGGAGACCCTGCTGTTGTCGGTGGGCAAGGCGGCGCCGGTGGCGGTTCTGCTGGACCCGCCGGATGCGGAAGTGCGCACGGTTGCGGCGCTCGGGTTCCCGGTCATCCAGCTGCACGGGGCGGAGACCCCGGCGCGGGTGGCGGAGATCAAGGCCATGACCGGGGCTGAGGTCTGGAAGGTGCTGGGCGTGCGGGCGGCGGGCGACCTTGACCAGGCGGCCGACTATGGCGCGGCGGACCGCCTGCTGCTGGACGCAAGGCCCCCCGAAGGCGCGGACCGGGCGGGCGGGCATGGCACAGCCTTCGACTGGGCCCTGCTGAAAGGCTGGACGCCGCCCCGGCCCTGGATCCTGGCGGGCGGGCTGACGCCTGAAAATGTCGCAGCCGCGATCCTTGAAACCGGTGCAGGCGCCGTAGATGTGTCCTCTGGTGTTGAGCGGATACGAGGGTTAAAGGACAGAGAACGTGTCCGCGCCTTCATCCGCGCGGCAAAAGTCAGCTGACAGCCGCGGGCGCGACCCCTCGCGCAACGGGGATCAAGGGTAGAATAATGGACCTGCGCAATACCTGGGACAAATGGCCGGATGCAAACGGCCGGTTCGGCGAGTTCGGCGGACGCTATGTCGCCGAAACGCTGATGCCCCTCGTGCTTGAGCTTGAGGCCGAGTACCGAAAGGCCAAGCAGGACCCGGCCTTTGCGGCTGAGATGGACGACATGTGGGCGCATTATGTCGGCCGCCCGTCGCCGCTCTACTTTGCTGAGCGCCTGACCGGGCATTTCGGCGGGGCGAAAATCTATTTCAAGCGCGACGAGCTGAACCATACCGGAGCGCACAAGATCAACAATTGCCTCGGCCAGGTTCTGCTGGCGCGCCGGATGGGGAAGAAGCGTATTATCGCCGAGACGGGCGCCGGCCAGCACGGCGTGGCAACGGCAACCGTCTGCGCGCGCTACGGCCTCGAATGCGTCGTCTTCATGGGCGAGACGGATGTGGAACGCCAGAAGCCGAACGTATTTCGCATGCGCCTGCTCGGCGCGAAGATCATCCCGGTTTCCTCGGGTACGGGCACGCTGAAGGATGCAATGAACGAGGCGCTGCGCGATTGGGTCACCAATGTCGAGACGACGTTCTACTGCATCGGCACGGCGGCAGGTCCGCATCCCTATCCTGAGATCGTGCGCGATTTCCAGTCGGTGATCGGCAAGGAGGCGCGCGCGCAGATCCTGGAGCGGGAAGGGCGCCTGCCGGACGCTGTGATGGCCTGCATCGGTGGCGGATCAAATGCCATCGGCCTGTTCCATCCGTTCATCGATGACGAGAGCGTGCGCCTGATCGGCGTTGAGGCAGCAGGCCATGGCATTGAGACAGGGCAGCATGCGGCGGCGTTGAATGGCGGCCGGCCGGGCATCCTGCACGGCAACCGGACATACCTGTTGCAGACAGACGACGGCCAGATCATCGACGCGCATTCCATTTCGGCGGGGCTGGACTATCCGGGCATAGGTCCTGAGCACGCATTCCTGCGCGACATGGGCCGGGCGGAGTATTTGTCGTGTACGGATGATGAGGCGCTGGAGGCGTTCCAGCTGTGCACGCAGCTGGAAGGTATCATCCCGGCGCTGGAGCCAGCGCATGCGATTGCGCGGGTTGGCGAAGTGGCGCAGGCCCTCGGCAAGGACGCCCTGATGATCCTCAACATGTGCGGGCGCGGGGACAAGGACGTGTTCTCAGTCGCCAAGGCGCTGGGCATCGATATCTAGGAGACGGGCATGACCAGGGTTACGGGGGGCTGCCATAGCGGCCAGGTGCGGCTCGAAGCCGAGGGGGATTTCCCGAGCGGCATGGAATGCAAATGTTTGCATTGCAACAAGAAGAGCTTTGTGATCGCCTTCCTCGGGCGTCAGGATTTCAAGCTGACGAAGGGTGAGGGCGCCTGCACGAGCTGCGGGACGCAGGCCGTCGGACCTGGCGCCGGCCTCGACGGCAAGGAAATGGCGGCGATCAACCTTCGCTGCGTGGACGGGCTGGACCGTTCGCAGATCACCTTCATTCCAAACAGCGGTAAGGATTTTTCAGCGTGGCGAAACTGATCCTTGTGCGGATTACCTGCCCGTCCCGCCGCGTGGCGGAGGACATCGCTGACGGCGCGCTTGAGGCGCGGCTGGCAGCTTGCGCGAACCTGGAGGGGCCGGTGACATCTTCCTACCGGTGGAAGGGCGTGATTGAACAGTCGTTCGAGTTCATCCTCTGGCTCAAGGCGCCGGAAGCGAACTGGACGAAGATCGACGCGCTGGTGAACCGGGTCCACCCTTATGATGTGCCGGCGATTGCCGCGATGCCGCTGACGTATGTCAGCGAGGCCTACGCCGCCTGGGCGCTTGAAAATACGGACGTCTGAGATGGGCCGCACTCGTATTGAAGCGGCCTTTGACAAGGCGCGCAGCGAAAGCCGCGCGGCGCTGGTGACCTATCTGATGGCAGGCGATCCGGATCTGGAGACGAGCTATGCCGCGCTCTGCGCGCTGCGCGACGGCGGGGCCGACATCATCGAGCTGGGCGCGCCGTTCACGGACCCGATGGCCGATGGCGCCGCGATCCAGAAGGCGGGCCTGAGGGCGCTGGCCAAAGGGACGAAGCTGACCGACGTCATTGCGCTGGCCGCGCGGTTCCGGAAGGACGATCAGACGACACCGCTGATCCTGATGGGATACGCCAATCCGGTCCATTCGATGGGCTATGAAACCTTTGCCGAAGCCGCTGCGAAGGCCGGCATCGACGGCTCGATCATCGTCGACCTGCCCCCGGAAGAAGATGCGCCGCTGCGGGCGATTTACGCCCAGCACGGGCTTTCGGTGATCCGGCTGGCGACGCCGACCACCGATGAACACCGCGCCGCGAAGGTTTCCGAGGGGGCGTCCGGCTTTATTTACTTCGTCGCAGTTACCGGTGTCACCGGGGCTGGAAGCGCGGATCCTGCTGCCATTGCAGGGCAGGTGGCGATGGTTAAAAGAGTGTCGGGATTACCCGTTTGTGTCGGATTCGGTGTAAAAAGTGGTGCACAGGCTGCGGAAATGGCTAAAATCGCCGACGGGGTGGTCGTTGGTTCGGCTTTCGTGGAAAAGGCGGGCGATGCACATGCAACTGGCCGGTTCGATTCAGCGGGGCCCGCGATGGGCCAGCTGGCGCGTGAATTGCGGGTTGCGATCGATTCTGTCCGCAAAGCCTGACACTGCCGCTTATTCGGGAGTTCCTGACTTATGAACTGGATCAACAAGGTAACGCCGCCTGGCCTCAAAACGATCATGTCCAGGAAGGACACGCCGGACGACCTGTGGGTCAAATGTCCGGTTTCCGGGGAGCTGATCTACCGCAGCGACCTGGAAGCAACCTGGAATGTGACGCCGGCGGGCGCGCATCTGCGGATTTCGCCCCGCGTCCGGTTCCGTCTGTTGTTCGATGATGAGCGCTGGGAGCCGATCTCGCTGCCGCCCGTGCCGATAGACCCGCTTAAGTTCAAGGATGACAAGCCCTACCCTGCGCGCCTGAAGGCCGCGAAAGCGAAGGTGGCCGCGCGCGACCTGAAGGAGAACGAGGACGGCGGCGCGCCGCTGCTGCAGGAAGACTGCATGGTCGCAGCCTATGGCAAGATCGGCGGCGTGGCGGCGGTTGTGCTCGTGCAGGATTTCGACTTCATGGGCGGCTCGCTTGGCATGGCGGCGGGCGAGGCGTTCATTACAGCCGCGCAGCTGGCGCTGGCGCGCAAGTCGTCCTTTGTGGTGTGTACGGCGTCCGGCGGCGCGCGCATGCAGGAGGGCACGCTGAGCCTGATGCAGATGCCGCGCACCACACTGGCGATCAATGACCTGGCAGACGCCAGGCTTCCTTACGTGGTGGTGCTGACGGACCCGACCTCGGGCGGGGTTTCGGCCTCATATGCGATGCTGGGCGATGTTCACATTGCCGAGCCCGGCGCGATGATCGCCTTCTCCGGCCCGCGCGTGATCGAGCAGACGATCCGCGAGAGCCTTCCGAAAGGCTTCCAGCGCTCGGAATTCCTGCGCGAGAAGGGTCAGGTCGATATCGTCTGTGACCGGAGGAAGCTGAAGGCGACGCTGTCGCGCGTGCTAGGCCACCTCTTGCCGATTGCGCGGCGCCGGGACGACCGCTGGAACGTGACGCTGACGCCGCCCAAGACGCATGCCGAAAAGCTGCCCCAGCCGAAGGGCGCCGCTGATTGACCGGTAACAGCCCGGCGCTCGACGCTGCGCTGAAGCGGTTCGAGGGTCTCCATCCAGATGTAATTGAGCTGTCGCTCGGGCGGGTCCTGCATGCGCTGGACCGGCTGGCGCGCCCGCAGGACAAGCTGCCGCCAGTCATCCATGTGGCGGGCACCAACGGCAAGGGATCGACCTGCGCCTTCATGCGCGCGATGGCCGAAGAGGCCGGCCTCACCGTGCATGTCTTCACCTCGCCTCACCTCGTGCGTTTCAATGAACGCATCCGGCTCGCGGGCGAGCTTGTCGATGACGCGCGGCTGATAAGCTGGCTTGACCGGGTGCATGCCGCCGTCGGCGACAATCCGATCACGCCGTTCGAGGCGGCGACGGCGACGGCGCTGCTCGCCTTCTCGGAAGTGGCGGCGGATGTGCTGATCCTCGAGGTAGGCCTGGGCGGGCGGTTCGATGCGACCAATGTGATCGTCCAGCCAGAGCTCTCGGTCATTACGCCGGTCGATTATGACCACAAGGCCTTCCTCGGAGATGACCTGGCCGGGATTGCCGGCGAGAAGGCCGGCATCATCAAGGCGGGCCGGCCGGTGCTTTCGGCGATCCAGCACGAGATTTGCGATACAGTAATCGCGCAGAATGCGGCCGCCTTGGGGGCGCCGCTTTACAGGCTGAAACCACACTTCGTTTATGCGATGCCGGCGGACCTGTCGCTGATCGGCGAGCACCAGCGGGCGAATGCGGCGCTGGCCGCGATGGCGATGCAGCTGTTCGGCAATTCGACGCGCGTGCCGCAGGACGCGATTTTCCGGGGCGCGCAGCGGGCGGTGTGGCCGGCGCGGATGCAGCGTTTGAAGCCGGGGCCGGTGACGGCGATGGCGGAGGGCTGCGAAGTCTGGCTCGACGGCGGGCACAATCCGCATGCAGCGCGGGCGATTGCGCGGCATCTGGAAACGCTGGGCGGGAAAACGGCGCTGGTGACGGCGATGCTGGCGAGCAAGGATTCGGTGGGCTTCTTTGCGCCGTTCGCAGCGATTGCGCCGCCGGTCTTCACGCTGCCGAATGCGCCCGGGCATCAGGGGGCCCAGCCTATCGACCTTGCAGACACTGCGCGCGATGCCGGGCTGACTGCAACTGCCTGCACCGACCTCGCCGCCGCCATGTCCGCCGCCGCGGCCAGCGGCGCAGGCCGTATCCTAATCTGCGGCTCCCTTTACCTCGCCGGCATCGTCCTCGGCGAAAATGGCGAAACGCCGGACTAGCTCTTTGTTCCGTTCAGCCCCTGAGCGGCGTCCATGGTGTGGTCATGCCGGTTTCGCAGCCTGCCGCAAAGACAGGGCTCCAGCGCAAAGAATGTATGGGTTGCCGTGCATTTGCCGGGCAAATCCAGGGATCACGACAAACTGAGGGTGCAAACTACCGGGAGGGCAGCTCACCCGCTATCTGCCCCCACATCCTTCAGCAGATGAGGGGACAGACATGAACTGAGCTGCGCTTTCGCGCGGCGTTTCTGGCTGTGTGTATCGACGCTTTTATGGGCGGGTAAGCGCAAGACCCGTTTGGCGCAGCGCTCCAGACGTTTGAACGGTGTCATGTGAACCTTGAAGCTGCGATGGGAGAAGGGGCAGGGGCATGACAGTCTCCTTTCCGGGCTTCGGACCGCACGGGGCGCGGCGGGTTCGGATCGGCCCGGGTAATATGAAACGGCGCGAATTAAAAGCGGGCCTTGATCCTCAGGGCGCCAGCCGCGTGCCCGCGAGGGGAGAGTTGGTTGACCTTTCTACGGGTGCGCCAGTTTGACCCTGACGTAAGCGTAAACTCTTGCGCGCAGGCCGCCGCGACGGTAGGGACGGGCATTGCTGAATTTCCACAACCGTAAACCAGCCTGGGAGCGCCCGCATGAAGGTTCTCGTGCCCGTCAAGCGCGTGATCGATTACAACGTGAAGGTCCGCGTGAAACCGGATCAGACCGGGGTCGATCTCGCCAACGTCAAGATGTCGATGAACCCCTTCGACGAGATATCGGTCGAAGAAGCGGTCCGCATGAAGGAAGCCGGCACGGCAACCGAAGTGATCGTCGTCTCGATTGGCCCGCAACAGGCGCAGGAAACCATCCGCACAGCGCTCGCCATGGGCGCCGACCGGGGCATCCTGATCAAGACGGATGCAGCGGTCGAGCCACTGGCGGTCGCAAAGCTGCTGGCGAAAGTCGTGGCCGACGAGTCGCCCGACCTCGTGCTCCTCGGCAAGCAGGCGATTGACGACGATTCCAACCAGACTGGCCAGATGCTGGCGGCGCTGCTGGACTGGCCTCAGGGCACGTTCGCCTATAAGATCGAGAAAGACGGCCCGGCCCTGAAAGTGACCCGCGAAGTCGATGGCGGCCTGCAGACCGTGAAGCTGACGACGCCGGCGGTTGTGACCGTCGACCTGCGCCTCAACGAGCCTCGCTATGCTTCGCTTCCGAACATCATGAAGGCCAAGAAGAAAGAGATCGCCGAGAAGACACCCGAGTCCTACGGCGTGGACATCACGCCCCGCCTGACGGTGGTGAAGGTGACAGAGCCGGCAGCCCGTTCGGGCGGCGTGAAGGTTGAAGATGTGGCGGCCCTGGTCGCGAAACTCAAAACGGCAGGAGCAATCTGATGGCTGTCCTCGTAATTGCAGAACATGCACATGGCGCGCTGTCGGATGCGACGCACAAGGTTGTCACCGCAGCGTCGAAATTCGGCGGAGACGTCGACGTGCTGGTCGCCGGCGAGAATGCCGGTTCGGTTGCGCCGGCCGCTGCGAAGATTTCCGGTGTCCGCAAGGTACTGAAAGCGGAAGGTGAGACCCTGCGCAAACAGACCGCCGAAGCGATGGAAGCGCTCGTCGTGCCGCTGATGGCGTGCTATGACGCCGTGTTCATCGCCGCGACGACGACGGGCAAGAACATTGCTCCGCGCATCGCCGCGAAACTCGACGTGATGCAGCTTTCGGAAATCGTCGAAGTCGTCGACCAATCGACCTTCGTGCGCCCCATCTATGCGGGCAACGCGATCATGACGGTGAAGTCGTCGGATGCGAAAAAGGTGATAACCGTTCGCGGCACGGCGTTCCCAGCCGCCGGCAATGACGGCTCGGCTCCGGTCGAGGACGTTGCAGCTCCGGCGGCGCAATCGAAATCCGAATTCGTCTCCGAGGAAATGGTGAAGTCGGACCGTCCGGAACTCGCCGGGGCAAAACGTGTCATCTCCGGCGGACGCGCGCTTGGCTCGGCCGAGAAATTCAAGGAAGTCATCTTCCCGCTCGCTGACAAGCTCGGCGCCGCCGTCGGTGCCTCGCGCGCCGCCGTGGACGCGGGCTATGCGCCGAACGATTATCAGGTCGGCCAGACCGGCAAGATCGTCGCGCCGCAACTCTACATCGCCGTCGGCATTTCGGGCGCCATCCAGCACCTCGCGGGCATGAAGGACTCCAAGATCATCGTCGCGATCAACAAGGATGAAGAAGCCCCGATCTTCCAGGTGGCGGACTTTGGTCTCGTGGCGGACCTGTTCGTCGCCGTGCCGGAACTGACCAAGTCAGTCTGATCCGCTCCCGGATGGAATTGAACAAAGCCCGTGCCTCTGGCGCGGGCTTTTTACTTTGCACAGCAAGCAGCGGGCGGCGGGCGCGGGGCATAGCGTGGGACAACGGGTCTTCAGCAGCAATTGAGATCTGACCCATGTCTTTCGTCATAATCGGCCTCGCCCCGCAACCCTTCGCCCATCTGTTTGGCCTGCCAGGCGAAGTGCTCAGCCGCCAGAACATCCTGCGCAAGACCGTGGAGGCCAGGCCTGGCTATCCCTGCCGCATCACTCTGGAGGATGCAGAGCCCGTCGAGACGGTGTTGCTGCTGAGCCACGAGAGCCATGCGGCGCCGACGCCGTATGCCTCACGCTATGCGGTCTGTGTACGCGAAGGGGCGGCGGCGGCGCGCACCTATAAGAACGAGCTGCCGCCGGTCTTCGCCGGCCGGTCGATCGCCCTGAGGCTTTTCTCGCAAGGCGGGATGCTGCCAGGGGCCGACATGGGGCGGGGCGAGGAACTGACCGCAAAGATCGAGGCGGCGCTTGCGCGGGCCGATCTGGCCTGTTTCCGCGCCCACAACGCGATGCATGGCTGTTTCCCGGCGGAAATCCGCCGGGCAGACTGACGCGCGACTGCCCTGCAAACCCGCACTTTGCCGCGCCGCACAATGCGCTATAAAATGTGCGCTTCAACAGGTGTTCAGGGATCAGGGCGATGGCGGAAATCAGCACAATCGGTGTCATCGGCGCCGGGCAGATGGGCAACGGGATTGCGCACGTCTCGGCGCTGGCCGGGTATGATGTGGTGCTGACGGATGTGTCGGAGGCCGCGCTCGCCAAGGGCATGGCCACCATCGAGGCGAACATGACCCGGCAGGTGGCCCGAGAGGTGATAACGACGGACGAATTGAAGGCCGCTCTGAAGCGCGTGCGCCCGTCGCCAGACATCAGGGCGCATGCAGCGTCGGATCTGGTCATCGAAGCGGCGACCGAAAAGCGCGAACTGAAGGAGCAGATCTTCCGCGCCGTCAGCGAGGTCGTGCCGGCGCATGCGTTCCTTGCAACCAATACCTCTTCCATCTCGATCACGCGGCTCGCTTCCGTGACAAACCGGCCGGAGCGGTTCATCGGCCTGCACTTCATGAACCCGGTGCCGCTGATGAAACTGGTCGAGGTTATCCGTGGGCTGAATACCGATCAGGAAACCTATGAGACCGCGATCACCTTTGCCAGGCGGATCGGGAAGACGACGACGAATGCCGAGGATTATCCGGCCTTCATTGTGAATCGCGTGCTGATGCCGATGATCAATGAAGCGGTCTATACGCTGTATGAAGGGGTGGGGAACGTCGAGTCGATCGATACCGCGATGCGGCTCGGCGCGAACCATCCGATGGGGCCACTGCAGCTGGCGGATTTCATCGGACTCGATACGTGCCTGTCGATCATGCAGGTGCTGCATGACGGCCTCGCGGATACCAAGTACCGGCCTTGCCCGCTGCTCGTGAAATTCGTGGAGGCCGGCTGGCTCGGCAAGAAGTCCGGTAAGGGCTTCTATGATTATTCGGGCGATCATCCAGTTGCCACCCGCTGATTTCTTAACCTGCCGGTAACTCTCTCAGGGCTCCTTGGGCGTCGACAGGCCGTCGCTAGAGGAGCCCGATATGCCCATCCGCACACCGCTGAATTACCTCGCCGGAGCAGGAGCGCTGCTCCTGATGGCTGCAGCCGGCGCATGTTACGCGACGCAGGCCGCATCCGCTTCAGCGGCGGGTGCGACGACAGAAGGGCCGCTGACGGTTTACTGGTCCGACGGCGATTCCGGGCGGCTCTCGGACGGAACGAAATTCCGCCTCCACGGAATAGACTCGCCGGAAACCGGATCGACGAAACAGCGCGGCGGCGCAAAGTGCGAGCGCGAGCGCGTGCTGGGCTTTGAGGCAAAGGAAGCGGCGCTGGAACTGACGCGCGGCAAGGAAGTGGTTGTCAGCGAGGCCCGCGGGACCGACCGGTATGCGCGCACGGTCGTTCGGCTGGAGCTGGACGGCCGGGATATTGCGGCGCTGCTGGTGAACGGTGGAACGCACAAGACCTGGGACTTTGATGGTCGCGAGAAAAAGCCCGACTGGTGCGGCGGCGCGGCAAGCTGAAGGGTTTGCGTCCGGCGCCGCGCAGGCTAGCGTTCCGGCAGAAGTTGGGAGGCAGGCGATGCGGCGATACTTGATGGCAGGAGGTCTGGGGCTTGGCCTTGTCCTCTGTGCATGCAGCGAGGCGGAGCTGCAGCGCGGCGAGGCCTATGTTGCGCCCTCGGCGGCGCTGCAGGAACGGAAAACATTCGGCGAAACCAATCCATCCGAACTGCCAGCCAACCAGCGCGCGGCGCTCGTCTATGCGTATGCGGCGACAGCGATTGCGCTTTACCGGGCCGGCGAGACGGACGCGGCGGCGGTGCATGCCGGCAAGCTGGACGCCTCGGCCAATCGCGGTCTGATGGCGGGGCTCGACACGATGGGATTTGACCCGGCCGTTCTGACGGCAGTAGCGGCGTCGCCCGAGGATGAAACTGCCCTCGCTGGCGCAGAGGCCATGTTGGCGGCGCTGCGTCCGAATGCGGCTGGGAGCATCAAGGAGACGACCAGGTTCCTGATGAGATCGCTCGCAACCGAGTATGAGCAGGGCGCCGATGCGGGGACGATTTCCGATGCAGAAGCCTACCAGACAGCTTACGGGTGCGCCGTGACCGCACGCGATATCGTGGCGGCGCAGGACGACGAAGCTTACGGCGATCTCCGGCTGGAGCTGGAATTGCTGGTGCGCATGTGGCCGGGCAGGGGGCCGCTGGCCACATCCACGCCTGCGCCGGACTCCGGGATGGCGCTGGCCTTGTCGAACGTGAAGCTAGCGCTTGCTGGCCTGCCGTAACGCGGCGTCGATGAATTGCACTGCCTCGGCGCCGGCCCAGTCCGCCTCTCCGGAGAGGCGGGCGATCTCGAGGCCGTCCGGTCCGTAGAGGATGGTGGTCGGGAAGCCTTGCACATTGGCGCCGTAGACGATGTCGCCCCGGTCGAGCGGGGCATGGCGGAAGGGTATGTTGGCGGCGCCGAGCTCGGTGAGACGGCGCTTGGCGTATTCAACGTCTTCATCCGCATCGATGCTGATGGCGACAACTTCAAAGGCCTCGCCTGCGCGGGCGCCTTGCAGGGCGCCGAGGGCCGGCATCTCCTTTTCGCAGGGCGCACACCAGGTGGCCCAGTAGTTCACGAGGATGGTCTTGCCCCTGAAGCTCGCCAGATCAGCCCCGGTCCCATCGGCCTGGTCGAAAGTGCCGGACGGGGCAGGCTGGCCGGCGAGGGTGAAGTCCAGCTTCGCCAGTGTGCCGGCCGCAAAGCGTTCGAGGGAATTGTCAGGCGCCTTGCCGCCGGATGCGCTGATCAGCACATAGACAACGGTCGCGAGGGCGACCAAGAAGAGGCCGATAAAGGCGTAGCGGATCATGTGGGTTGCGGCTCCGGGGTCGGGTTTTGAGGGATATGGCGATGAATTCAGGTAAAGGCCAGACAATGTGGGGCGGCCGTTTTGCCGCAACACCCTCAGCCATCATGAACGAGATCAATGCCTCGCTGGATATCGACCAGCGGATGGCAGAGGAAGACGTGGCCGGAAGCCGCGCCCATGCGGACATGTTGGCCGAGATGGGCATCCTCAGCGCGCCGGACAATGAAGCGATCCAGGCCGGGCTGGATACGATTTCTGCCGAGATGCGGAACGGCACTTTTCCTTTCCGGCGCGAGCTGGAAGACATCCACATGAATGTCGAGGCGCGGCTGAAAGAGCTTATCGGCGAACCGGCCGGACGGCTGCACACGGCGCGCTCGCGCAATGACCAGGTGGTGACGGATTTCCGCCTTTGGACCCGCGGGGCGCTGGACGAGACAAGCCATCTGGTGACGGCGTTGCAAGGCGCCCTGGTCCGCCGGGCGGGAGAGCATGCGGCGACCTACATGCCTGGCTTTACCCATCTGCAGACCGCGCAGCCGGTCACGCTGGGCCATCACCTGCTGGCTTATGCGGAAATGCTGGAGCGGGACCGCTCGCGGTTGCTGGACTGCGCAGTGCGGCTGAACGAATGCCCGCTGGGCGCAGCGGCGCTGGCAGGGACGGGCTTTCCGATTGACCGGGACATGACCGCCGAGGCGCTGGGTTTTGCGCGGCCGATGGCCAATTCGCTGGATGCGGTGGGGTCGCGGGACTTCGCGCTGGAAGCGCTGAGCGCTCTGTCGATTGCGGCGACGCACCTGTCGCGGCTGGCCGAGGAAATCGTGCTGTGGACGAGCCCGCAATTCGCCTTCGCGGCGCTGACGGATGAATGGTCGACCGGCTCCTCAATCATGCCGCAGAAGCGCAATCCGGACGCAGCCGAGCTGATCCGGGCCAAGGCTTCGCTGATCACGGGATTGTTTTCAGCGCTTCAGGGCGCAGTGAAGGCCCTGCCGCTGGCCTATGCGAAGGACCTGCAGGACGATAAGCGGCTGACCTTTGAGGCGTTCGATACGTTCAACCTTTGCGCCCGGGCGATGACCGGGATGGTCGAGACGATCCGCTTCAAGCCAGAGAACATGCGGGCAGCGGCAGGGAAGGGCTATTCGACGGCCACAGACCTTGCCGACTGGCTGGTGCGGGAACTGGGGCTGGCGTTCCGGGACGCGCACCACGTGACCGGCCGGATCGTGGCGCTGGCCGAGGAAAAAGGCAGCGAACTGGCGGATGTTTCACTTGCCGACATGCAGAAGGTGCATTCCGCAATCACCAAAGATGTTTTCAATGTGCTGACGGTGGAGGCGTCTGCCTCATCCCGGACATCTTATGGCGGCACAAGCCCTGTTCGGGTCGCGGAACAAGTGGCACAGTGGAAACAGAGACTTCGACTGGAGTGATGACGATGAAACGGCTTCTGGGCGCCGCTGCGGCGTTGGTATTTCTTTGGGGTGTATCGGCTTGTGGCCTGACCGGACCCCTGCAACGTCCCGGCCCGCTGGTGGGCAGTGGGAATGAGGTGGATCCGGCCAGCCTGCCGGACAATAGTGACAAAAACCTGCCGCAGTTGCCAGACCGCCCCAGCGCAGAACCTGATGAAGAAGCCGAGGACGAACTGCTCGGCGGGCCGGGCTCCTGATGCGGTTCCTCCACCTCTTCCTCGCGGCCGGGGCGGTGATGGCGCTGGCGGCATGCCAGACGGTCCCGTCTGAGCCGGTCGTGACGCAAACCGAGATGGCTGAGCCCGCGCCGGTGGATGTGGCTGCGCCTGTGTCGGACAATTCGTCCGAGGGGATGACCGAGAACGAGTGGGGCGGAGAAATACCGCAATCGAAGCCGGCGGGCGACGTCGATGACGGCGGCCTTGGCGATCTCGATTAGAGCTCCGGAGCCAGGATGCACCATTTCAACTATTCCGGCGGACGCCTTCACTGCGAAGGCGTGAACCTCGACGCTCTCGCGGCCGAAGTGGGGACGCCGTGCTATGTGTATTCGAGCGCGACGCTGGTGCGCCATGCGCAGGTGATTGCCTACGCCTTCCGCGAGCAGAGCGTGCTGATCGCCTATTCGGTGAAGGCTAACGGAAATCTTGCCGTACTCGCGACGTTAGCGGGTCAGGGATGCGGCGCGGATGTGGTGAGCGGGGGAGAACTCCTCCGGGCACGGAAGGCCGGCATTCCGGCCTCCAAGATCGTGTTCTCCGGAGTCGGCAAGACAGCGGCGGAAATGGCGCTGGGGCTGGAGCAGGGCATCCACCAGTTCAATGTGGAGAGCTCAGGCGAGCTGCGGCTGCTGTCTGCCGTCGCAAGCCAGCTGGGCAAGACGGCGCTGATTGCGCTGCGCGTGAACCCTGACGTGGCGGCCGGCGGGCATCCCAATATCTCGACCGGCAAGTCGGGCGACAAGTTCGGTGTGCCCTGGGGCGAGGCGGAAGCGCTATATGCCGAAGCGGCGCGCCTGCCGGGCATTCGCGCCGTCGGCGTCGATGTGCACATCGGCAGCCAGATCGGCGATCTTGCGCCGATGCGGGCAGCGTTTGAAAAAGTGGTGGGTCTTGCGCTGCGCCTCCGCAAACAGGGGCATGATATCCGCCGCATTGATGTTGGCGGCGGGCTCGCCATTCCGTACAAGGAAGGTGACGCGCCTGCACCGCCTTCGGCCTACGCAGCGATGATTTCGGAAGTGACGGCGGGCCACGGGTTCGAAGTCATTCTCGAGCCCGGCCGCGTGATCGCCGGCAATGCGGGCGTGCTGTTGACGACGGTGCTCTACGAAAAGCAGGCGCCTGACCGGACCTTTCTGATTGTCGATGCCGGCATGAATGATCTCATCCGCCCCGCGCTCTACGGCGCCCATCACGATATCGTACCGATCGCGGAGCCGAAACCGGGACAAGCGCATAGGGCGTATGACGTGGTCGGGCCGATCTGCGAGTCGACGGACAAGTTCGCCGCCGGCCGCGAATTGCCGCGGGTCGCTGCTGGCGATCGGCTGGCTTTCATGTCGGCGGGCGCTTACGGCGCGGTGCTGTCCTCATCCTATAATGCGCGCCCGCTGGTGCCGGAAGTTCTGGTTGACGGTGACCGTTACGAGATCGTCCGCAGACGGCCGAGCTTCGAGGAACTGGTGGGACTGGAGAAAGTGCCGGAGTGGCTTACGACGGTAGCCTGACCGAAATCGCGGCCAAGGTTGCCGCGACCAAGCGCCGGCTCACGCTGCTGGCGCTCGGGCGCGCTTACTGGCCGGTGTTCGTGCTGGTCACGCTGCTGCTGTCAGCGGCGCTGGCCGGCGGTTTCGACAGGCTCGACAAGATCACAGCTGCGCTGCTCACCCCGGCGATCCTGATTACCGGCGGTTGCCTCGTCTGGCGCAGCGCGAAACGCTATAGCAGGCCGCAAGACGCCGAAGCGGCGCGGATGCTGGAGGCGCCCTCCGAGCTGCGCCCGCTGACTTCGCTGAGGGACCGGCCCGCGCACCCATCTGCGGCGGCTGCGGGCCTCTGGGAGGCGCACAAGGCGCGCCTGATCGCAGAGCTCAAGAACCTGCGCCTGCCGCGTTTCAATACCGAGTGGCGTGCGCTTGATCCCTACATGCTGCGGGCGGTGCTGCCCGCTGCAGTCGTCGCGTTCGCGGTGCTCGCTGGCGGCGACGGGCCGGGGCGCGTAATGCGCGCGTTGTTTCCCGATTACGGCGCGCTTGTCGGCGCCGACAAGATGATCGTCGAGGCCTGGGTTACGCCGCCGGAGCATACCGGGCGCCCGCCGATCTTCCTGAAGGCCGGCAGCGAGGACATTCGTGTACCGAAGGGTTCGGAAGTGACACTGCGCACCGAAGCGCCATCTGCGCCGCGGGTGGTGATGAAGGGCGCGCGGGACAAGGACGCAAGGTTTGTCGCAACGCCGGACGGCGCGTGGGAAGCCAAGGCGAAGATCATGGATGATACGCACATCAGCGTTCGCTGGTGGGGCGAGCGGGCGCGCTACAGTTTCAAGGTATTGCCGGACGCCATTCCGGCGGTCGAGTTTGTTGGCCCGCCGGAGCCGGGCGCGCAGGACCGGGTGAAATTTGCCTGGAAGGCGCAGGATGATTACGGCATCGCTGGTGTTGAACTGGCGATCCGGTTGAGGGAGCCGCATCCGGCCGCGCCGGACGCGGAGGACCGTGCGGCGGTGCCTATGCCGGGATCGGCGGGCGCGAAGGAAGCGAACGCCTCGAACGAGCTGGACCTGACGCGGCATCGCTGGGCGGGGCTGGCGGTGGATCTTCAGCTCGTCGCCCTCGACGGGGCCGGGCAGGAAGGTCGCAGCCAGAGCATACCCTATATCCTGCCGGAGAAGCTGTTCCTGGATCCGCTGGCGCGCGCGGCGCAGGAGGCGCGGATAACGGTGCTACGCGAGCCACTAGACTATGCGGAGATTCCAAAGAACGAGGACGGGCTGCGCGACGGGTCGGTGAACGTGGCGGCGACCGGCCGGCTGGATGCGGCGCCGGACGGCGTCCGCAGGGCGGTCCTGATGCTGGGTTCGATCACCTATAAGGGCGAGCTGTTCATTGACGACCTCGGCGTCTTCATGGGCCTGCAAATGGCCGAGAGCAGGCTGGTGGCGGCCGGCACGAAGACTGAGGCCGAGGCGGTGGATCCTTTACTCTGGGCGATCGCGCTGAAGCTGGAGTATGGCAGCGCGGCGGATGCTGCGCGGCGCCTCGAAGCGGCGCGGGTGGCGCTTGAGCGCGCGCTGCGCGACGGGGCGTCCGAAGAAGAGATCCGCAGGCTGATGGAAGCTTTCCGCGATGCGGCAAATGAATACCTCGCCGCCAAGATGGCCGAGGCGATGGCAAACGGGCTCGACGCGCCGCCATCGTCCGAGGACGGACAGGCGCAGGCCGGCGGGCAGGGGCTCGGCGGGCAGGACTTCGAGGACATGCTGAACGCATTGCAGGATCTGACGGAGACTGGCGCCAGCGATCAGGCGCGTCAGCTGCTGTCGGACATTACCAATATGCTCGAGAACCTGCAATTCCAGCAGGCCGGTCAGGGCCAGGATGGCCAGGGCATGCCCGGCGAGCAAGCCGAAGGTGAGGAAAGCGATCTGCCGCCGGAGGAGCAGGAGCTGACCGATGCGATGCGGCGCCTGTCTGAGTTGCTCCGCCAACAGCGTCAGTTGAATGATGACACCCTGGCCCAGCAGCGCGGGGAGCAACCGAGCGGGCAGAATGGTGCGCCGCCTCCCGGTTCGCCAGACGGCGAAGGCGCGGAGCAGGGCGGCGGCGGACAGCAGGAAGGCGGCGGCATGGGCCGCGGCCAGCAGCCCGGTGAGACAGGCAATGGCGCAGGCCAGGAGGGTGATCCCCGCGAGGGCGATCAGGGCGGCGGCACGCTGGCAGAGCGACAGGCCGAGCTTGGGCGGCTGGTCGAGGAATTTGCGCGCCGCAGCGGCGAAGGCCCCGGCGAAGGTGAAAGCGGAAGCGGTGCGCAGGTTGATCCGGACGCCCTGTCCGCGATCCGCGATGCGCAGCGAAGGGCTGAACGTGCGCTGGAGGGCGCCAATGAAGGCCGCGCGATCCTTGAACAGGAACGCGCGACCCAGATGTTGTCGGAACTTTCACGCGGGCTTGCGGGCCAGCTTGATGCACTGAAGGCGCAGCGCGAGGGTCAGCAGGGCGGCGGCACAGACCCGATGGGCCGTTCGCTGATGGGCGCCGGCAATGACGGTGAAGGCGTCAACATTCCCAAGGAAGCCGAGCGCCAGCGAGCGAAGGACATCCTCGATGAGCTTCGCCGCCGCTATAACGAGGCGGAAGACGAGGAAGAGCGCGAATACCTGCGGCGGTTGCTGGACCGCTTCTGAGGCGCTTGCCGGACCTGCAGGTCCGTGGTCTCATTCCGGCAAAAGATAACCGGGAGGAATGGATGGCGCGCTGGGAGTACACCAAGGGCCTCAAGGATGTCGGCAACGGGCTTTATGCCTGGCTGCAGCCGGACGGCGGATGGGGCTGGTCGAATGCTGGCCTGATCCGCGACGGCGAAGCCTCGCTGCTGGTCGATACGCTGTTCGACATGGCGCTGACACGTCACATGCTGACGGCGATGGAAGATGCGACCGGAATCGGCGCCGGGAAGATCGGGGTGATCGTCAACACGCATGCCAACGGCGACCATTGCCATGGTAACGGATGTTGTCCGCAGGCGGAGATCATCGCGAGTGAGGCGAGCGCAAAGGAAATGGCCGAAGTGCCGTCCGCGATGCTGGCGCAGATGAAGGCAGCCGGCGCAAAGCTGGGGCCTGCGGGCGCCTATTTCGCTGACATATTCGCGCCCTTCGATTTCGAAAATGTCGATGAGCGCACGCCGACCAAGACATTCAAGGGCGAGATGGAACTGCAGGTGGGTAGCAAGAAGGTGCGGTTGATCGAGGTCGGTCCTGCGCATACCGGTGGGGATGTCCTGGTGCATGTGCCGGGTGACAGGGCAGTCTTCACGGGCGACATCCTGTTCATCGACGGAACGCCGCTGATGTGGGCCGGGCCGGTGAAGAACTGGATCGGCGCCTGCGAGAAGATCATCGCCATGGATGTGGACGTGATCGTGCCGGGACATGGTCCGATCACCGACAAGGCGGGCGTACAGCGGGTGGCGGATTATCTCGCGTTTGTTGACCGTGAGGCACGCAAGCGGTTTGATGCGGGGCTGAGCGTGCGGGACGCCGCGCATGACATAGCCCTTGGGGATTTCGACGCTTGGGGCGATGCAGAGCGTATCGCAGTGAATGTCGACAGTCTCTACCGGGAGTATCGAGGCGACGCAGCGGTCACGCCGGTGATCGAACTGTTCGCACTGATGGCGGAAGTGCGCAGCCGCCGGCGGGCTAGTGCAGCTTGAGTTTGGGCCGCACGACCTGGTTGACATGGCCCATCACAATCATGCCGAGCCCGCGCAGCCAGCCGTGGATGGCCATCAGGTGCATCCGGTAGAGCGACATATAGACAAAGCGTGCGAGCCGGCCCTCGATCGCCATGCGCCCGCCGACGAGATTGCCCATCAGCGTGCCGACGGTGGCATAGCGGCTCATCGAGATCAGGGAGCCTTTGTCTTCATAGGTGAAAGACTTGAGCGGCTTTTTTTCGATCAGGGCGCGAATGTTGTGATAGGCGGTGCCTGCCATCTGGTGGGCGCTCTGGGCTCGGGGGGGAACTGGACGATCGGCGCCGGGCGATGTGTAAGATGCGCAGTCGCCAATCGCGAAGATCCGCTCGTCCCGGGTCGTCTGGAGCGTATCTTTCACAATCAGCTGGTTTGAGCCATTCGTTTCGAGCCCCGCGATATCCTGCAGGAAATCCGGCGCCTTTACACCGGCGGCCCAGATTTTGAGGTCGGCCGGAAACACCTTGCCGTCTCTCGTTTCGATGGCCCGCGGCGTGACGCGGGAGACCTGGGCGCCGACGCAGACTTCCACGCCGAGCGATTCCAGTTCGCCGTGGGCGGCTTCGGCGAGCTTTTCGGGAAGGGCAGGCAAGATACGCGGGCCGGCTTCCAGAAGGCTGACCTTCAGGCGCCGCTCGTCAAACACTTCGAGGCCGTAATAGCGCAGCGCCGAGGCGGAATTGTAGAGTTCGGCGGCGAGTTCCACACCGGTCGCTCCGCCGCCAACGATTGCAATGCGGACATACTCGTCAGTGCCCGGATTGAGGCTCAGGCGGCGAGAGCAGCGCAGGCACTGGTTTAGCAGGCGTTGGCGAAAGGAGTCCGCATCGCGCCGGCTTTCGAGCGACAGGCAGTTTTCCTTCACGCCCTCGACGCCGAAATCATTCGAAACCGAGCCGAGGGCCAGCACGAGATAGTCATAACGAATGCGGTGCTCGCCCATCAGTTCCGAGCCGTCGACATCGAGCAGAGGAGAGACAATCACCTGGCGGTTATGCCGGTCGATGCCCTTGAGGGCGCCCTGGAAGTAACGATAGCCCCAGCGGTGGGCATGGGCACCATAGCCGACTTCATCGAGGTTCGCATCAAGCGATCCCGCAGCTACTTCATGCAGCAGAGGCTTCCAGATATGGGTGCGGTTGCGCTCAAGAAGTATGATGTCGAACTTCTCGCGGCCATAGCGCGCGCCCAGCCTGGCCGCAAGCTGCAGCCCGCCGGCGCCGCCGCCAACAACGACAATCTGGATCTTCAGCCCGCGCATACGAGATATATATCGTCCGTTCCCGCCAGAAGGAAATAGCGCTGCGCGGTCAGCGCCCGGTCATCGGTTGGCGCCGGGCACCCATTTTACGTCGTCCCCGCC
>NZ_JBBEBT010000215.1:0-20680 GCF_040882205.1 Hyphomonas sp. | reverse complement strand
GAAATCCTCCTTAAGCAATTTCGCCGATCTGTCTCACAGTCGCTGACGGGGAACACTCCAGAATACTTTGTATATCAAAGTACTTTATAGAGACTCAAATGGCGTCCAACGCAACACTCTCGAGCGACCGTGCCTATGTCCGCGACCTCGCGGAGGCGGGCGAGAATGCGCCGCTTCTGGGCGGACGTTTGCTGGCCTGGTGGGGCGGTCTGATGACGCTCGCCTATATCGGACATTCCCTGATCGCCGCCGAAGCCTTCGGCATCGGCCCGGAAATCCTCTGGGCCTGGTGGCTCTCGATCACGGCGCTCGGCGGCATCGGTCAGTTCGCGCTGCGCCGCTCCGGCGAACCCAAGCCGGGCGGTTCGTCCACCGGCAACCGCGTGCAGTCCGTCGTCTGGATGAGCGCAGGCTTCGTATTGTTTGCCTTCTTCATGGGCGTGATCATCCGTACGCTGTTCTTTGGCGGTGGCTATGAAGGCTTCTACTGGTCCGTTCCGCTGGTGATCGGCCTCTATGGCCTCGGCCAGTTCGTCACCGGTCTGATTGCCGGCCATGGCGCACTGAAATTCGCGGGCCTCGCCGCCTTCGCCGGCACCGCCGCAGCAGCCGTCCTCTCGGGCACTGAGTTCGTCTGGCTCGTTGGTGCAGCGGTCGCGCTCCTCGCCGTCTTTGTCCCGGGGCTCATGCTGATGCGCCGCGAACCTGCCACCACGGTCTGACGGAGCGCGCGTGTGAGCGAGGACAATCCATTCGACCATAACGACATCGACGATGTCATCCACGGACGTCTCCGCCTCGGCGTCATGGCTTACCTGTCGGCTGCCAGCCCCGCTATCTTCGGCGAGCTGCGCGACAAGGTCGGCGCCACCGACGGCAACCTGTCTACCCACCTGAAGAAGCTGGAAGAGGCAGGCTACGTCACCCAGGAAAAGCGCTTTGTCGGCAAAAAGCCCCAGACGCGCGTCTTCCTGACCGACAAGGGCCGCAAGGCCTGGATCCTCTGGATCCAGCGCATGGAAGCCATAATGCGGGCGGCGGAATGAGGATCACGGCGAGTTGAGTTGAACCACCGGGCCTGCCTGTGCGTATTAAGCACATGACACACACCGCGTTTTCCCGCCGCCTTTTCCTCGCCTCTGGCGCCACCGCCCTCCTTGCCGCCTGCTCCGGCGGCGCGCCGAAGGCAGGTGCTTCGACCCCGTCGGAGTATACGGATGATGAATGGCGCGCGCTCAGCCAGGAAGACTGGAAGTCCCGCCTTGCACCCGCCGCCTTCGCCGTTCTGCGCAAGCACGATACTGAGCGCGCGTTCACCTCGCCGCTGAATGACGAGAAACGCCCCGGGGTGTTTCACTGCGCAGGCTGCGACCTCGCGCTTTTTTCCTCCGACACAAAATTCGACAGTGGAACCGGCTGGCCAAGCTTCTGGGATTTCATTCCCGGCACGCTCGGCACCAGCATCGACCGCAAGCTCTTCATCGCGCGTACCGAATATCACTGCGCCCGCTGCCTCGGCCATCAGGGACATGTCTTTGAAGACGGCCCGGCGCCGACGGGTCTCAGGTATTGCAATAACGGTGTGGCGCTGACCTTCAGGCCCGCCTGACAGCTCGCCCCCGCGCCTGATTGGCGAGGGGGCGAAGTCCGTCAGTAGAAGATTGCGGTCGCCAGGAAAGCGAAGAAGAAGCCGGTGGCATAAAGCGCAACGCTCAGCCCCCAGACGATCCAGCTGACCTGCCGAGCCCGGGCGCAGGCGGCGGCCTGCGCCTTGTCCGCGGGGCAGGGCAGGCTGCGCGCATGCCACTGCCAGGCGCCGGAGACGGCCAGCAGAACGCCGGCAATTGCGAACACCAGCGCCTTGTGCTTTCCAAGCCAGACGAGCTGCGGCACGGCTTCGATCAGCCCGGCCATCACCGCGCCCGCGCCGAGGCTAACCAGCAGCGCCGGCAAGGCGCAGCAGATCAGCGTTCCGGTCGATGTGAACAGAGACAGGAAGGCGGGAAGGGTGCTCGGCGGCCGGATTTCATCCGTATCCGTCATTTCGCGACATTCCGGTCAACCGAGACCAGCGAATAGCCCGCCTTGCGGATCAGCTTCTCGAGCGCGGCATCGTCAAGGGACTTCCCGGGTTTCAGGTCTACGCGGACCTGTCCTTTCGACAGGTCCACATGAACTTTCTGCACCGCGTCATCCTTGCCGACGATCTTGCGGATCGACTGGGCGCAGAAGTCGCAGACAAGGCCGTTCACATTGGCCATCAGGATTTCACCGGGGGCAGGTTCAGCCATGGCAGGTGTCTCCGGCGCGGCATGCCACGCTGCCGGCGCCAGGGATAAGGCGGCGGCAAGGGCTAGGGTTTTGATCAGTTTCATCGATTTGATCCTTTGGGTAAGTGTATCAGAAACGCCAGGTCCAGTTGAGCAGGAACTCTTCCTCCTCAAGCGTGTAGCCGGCTTCGACCAGCAGGGGACCCTTGAAGAGGCGCAGCAGCGGCGTGACGGTTACGGGATTGTCCGCTTCAGGATTGTTTTCCACCTGGACCATCGCCCAGGTGTGCAGTGCGCCGAACTCCGCCACATAGGGCGCAAGGCCGATCCGCGCGGCGTGTGATAGGCTTTGGTCGCCGCCAAAGTCGCGGGCGCGCGCGTCATACGAGACGAACACACGCCGCGTTTCCCAGTCTGCGGCTATCCCGGCGAAGCTCGCGAAGTCTGCGCCTTCGCTGCCGAAGGGGTCGGCTGCGCCCGCGCCGAGCTTAAGGTAGAGATTGCCCTGGCTCTGCGGGGCGTTCCAGCGCCGGACAAGCCGGTTATACTGAAGGCCGGTGAAGGTCTGGTCCATGTCCCGGTTCTGCTCGACATAGAGGCCGATGGAATCGGTCGCTGTGGGCGAGTAGTGGACATGCAGGGATGAGTACATCCCGTTGTTTTCCTGCATCGCGGTCCAGCCGCCCGCATAGGAGACGGGCCGGGCGCTGGCAGGCGCTGCAAGCGCTGCAAGGACAATGCCCGCAGCAAGGTATCGAAGGGGCATGATGCCGTTCCTTGTCCTGAAGTTGATCCAATGAATAAGGAGGATCAGGCCTTCGGGGGTGGCGGCTCGGGAATGAGATTCAGCGAAAGAGCGCGGGCGTCCGGCGGAAAGTCAGACGGCAGCGCGAAGACGTCAGCCGCTGGCGCCGGTACGGCGGCATCCGGCAAGGCAGCCAGCACGCCCGGGCAGCAGCAATTGGCGTCGGCGTCCTGCGCCGGCGGTGCTGCGTCCGCAGCCGCCATCATGTCGCAATGCGCATGTTCCGTGGCAGCCGTTTCCGGTTCGGGCGTGTCCATGCTGCAGGGACCCGCATGCGCGCTGAGGCCGCTGGCCGCAATCAGCCAGGCGCCGAGGCAAAGGAGGAGAAGGCGTTTCAGCATAGACGTGTAAGGATGACCCTTCATCCGCATCCGGTCAATGCGGCACTTACTGCGCGGTCCAGCCGCCATCGATGGACAACTCAGCCCCGTTGATCGAAGCCGCCGCTGGTGAGCAGAGGAAGGCGGCAAAGCCGGCAATCTGCTCCACCGTTACGAACTCTTTCGTCGGCTGCGCGGCGAGGAGCACGTCATTCTTAACCTGCTCCTCGGTCATGCCGCGCGCCCTGGCGGTATCGGCGATCTGGCCTTCCACCAGCGGCGTGAACACATAGCCGGGGCAGATCAGGTTGGCGCGCACTCCATAAGTCGCGCCCTCCAGCGCGGTCGTCTTGGTCAGCCCAGACAGGCCATGCTTGGCCGCCACGTACGCCGACTTGAACGGCGAGGCGACCTTGGCATGCGCCGAGCCCATGTTGAGGATGCGGCCCCATTTCCTCGTTCTCATGTGGGGAAGGGCAAGGCGTGTCGTATGGAACGCCGAGGACAGGTTGAGCGCGATGATCAGGTCCCATTTGGCGACCGGGAATTCATCGATGGGGGAAACAAACTGCGTGCCTGCATTGTTGACCAGGATATCCACGCCGCCAAAGGCCTTGGCCGCCTCGGCCATCATCGCTTCGATGGCGTCCGCCTTCGTAAGGTCGGCGCCCGAGAAGGCCGCTGTTACTTTATGATCCCTTTCCAGCCCGGCGCGAAGCGCTTCGATTTCCTTCGCGTCGCCGAAACCGTTGAGGATCACATTGGCGCCTTCGGTCGCAAGCCGGGTGGCAATCGCCTTGCCGATCCCGCTGGTCGATCCGGTCACGAGGGCGGTTTTTCCCTGCAGCATGCGAAGTGTCTCCTTAAGGCGCGGGGGGCCAATGGGTAGTCGAGTGGCTAGGGACGGCGGAACGCTCTGGCAACCCTGATCAGATTATCCCGCACTAATATAGAGAGGACCAGCGAACGATGCCCTTCGGTGGAGAAATCAGTGCCTTCGATGCGGCGTTCCCGCGCTTCCTGCTGTCGACCGGGGCAGCCGGCCTCATGCTGCTCATCGCCGCGGCCGTCTATGTCCTTCTGACGCCGTGGAAGGAGCTTTCCCTCGTCCGGTCCGGCAATACATCCGCCGGGGTCGCCCTCGGCGCGGCCATCGTCGGCCTCGCCATCCCGATTTCCTCGACGCTTGCCTCTTCCATGACCCTTCCAGGCCTCCTGATCTGGGGCGCCATCGCGCTGCTCATGCAGCTGATCGCCTACCGGGCTGTGGACCTGATCCTGCGCGACATTCCCGGCCGCATCGCCAAGGACGAGATCGGCGCCGCCACGCTGCTTGCCGGCGCCAAGCTGTCGGCCGCGCTGATCCTTGCAGCTGGCCTCTGGGACCCCGTGCTCCAGAGGTTATAAGGGCGCCATGCGATTTGACTGGCTGATCTATGTTGGCGCGCTGGCGCTGATGCTTGCGGTGATCTTCGCGACCGCGCCGGACGCCGACGCGCCGGCGCCCGCACCGATGTCCGAGTTCCAGGAAGAACTTGCCGGGGAACTTGGGGCCCTGCTGCCGGATGCTTCGCCGCTGGACGAACTCGTGCTGGTCCAGGTCGGCGAACCGCAGAACGGTGTCGGAACCGCCTTTGCCGTCAACCAGCGCGGCGACTGGCTCACGGCACGCCATGTCGTCGAAGGCTGCGCCAGGGTCACGCTGATGGTTGCGCCCGGCAACTATGTCCCGGTCGCCAGCATCGGGGTGGACGACGAACACGACCTCGCGCTCCTGTCCACCGGCCGCAGCCCATTCCCGGTCGCGCTGGAACTGCAAAGCCCGCTGCGGGTGGGCGATGAAGGCTATGCGGTCGGTTTCCCGCAAGGCGAGCCCGGCGAGCTCGCAACCCGTCTCGTCGCCCGCTCCCGCCTCGTCACGCGCGGCCGGCGCAGCGCCGAGGCGCCGATCCTCGCCTGGGCCGAGATTGGCCGGACGGATGGCCTCTCCGGCACGCTCGGCGGCATATCCGGCGGCCCGATGTTTGATGCCTCCGGCGCGGTGCGCGGTGTCATCGTCGCCGAAAGCCCGCGCCGGGGCCGCATCTACACGACCGCGCCGCAGGCTGTGGACGCCTTCCTCACCAGGCAGGGCATCACCCGCGAACCCGGCCCTGCCGACCCGTTCGACCTGTCCGGCTATGGCGCGCCTTCCGACAATGCACGGCGCAGGTTACAGGTGGTCAAAGTCACCTGCGAGGTTGTGCCATGAGCGATTTTGCCGCCCGTCTCACCGAAGGCGTGCGCCGCCTTGGACCCCTCTGCGTCGGGGTTGACCCGCATGCCGGCATGGTGCCCGCGCTGTTCGGCGGCGACACCGCACGAGGCCTCGAATACTGGGGCCGCGCGCTGGTCGAAGTCGCCGCCGGCCGGGTCGCCGTGATCAAACCGCAGGCCGGCTTCTTCGAACGCCTCGGGCCGGGCGGCATGGCGTCGCTCGCCGCCATCACCCGCGCCGCGCGCGAGGCGGGCCTTCTCGTCCTGATGGATGCCAAACGCGGCGATATAGGATCCACCGCCGAAGGTTATGCCGAAGCCTATCTCGGCAAGGGCGCCTTCTTCGAGGCAGACGCGGTTACCGTAAACCCGTATATGGGCCTCGACACGCTGGAGCCCTTCGCGAAGCGCGCCGAGGCAAATGGAAAGGGCATCGTCGTCCTCGTGCGTACCTCCAATCCTGGCGCCGCCGATTTCCAGATGCTCGATACCGGGGGCAAGCCGCTCTACATGCGCATCACCGAAGCGCTGCGCCCGCTGACCGACCGGTTGATGAGCCCGTGCGGCTGGTCGAACCTGATGATGGTTGTCGGCGCCACCGCCCCGGATGAAGCCCGCCGCGTCCGGGCAGCCGCGCCCCAGGCCCTCTTCCTGGTGCCCGGCTATGGCGCGCAGGGCGGCGCGCCCGGGGATGCAATGGCGGGACTGCTGGCGCGCGGCAACCACGTTGAAGGCGGCGTGATCAGCGCCTCGCGGTCGGTGAACTTCCCGGCTTCCGCCGCCGGCGCCCCCACGGCCGAGGCCTGGCAGGCCGCCATCGCGTCCGCGATTGACGCCGCCAGCGCCGATCTCGCACAGGCTGTCACCGCCTGACATCCCCGCAGTTTTTACCAGCGGCGGCATCCAGCGGCCTGCCTGCCTGCCTGCATGAATGTCCGGGAAATGCCCTGGAGAGGGCCCGGATGAAATCAACACAACACTCCTGCCGCCGCGTGCTCGCGGCGTCAGTTCCGGCGCTGTTGCTTGCAGCTGGCTGCGCGCATGCCGCGCCGCCGCCGCGAGCCCCGTGCCCAGCGCCTGCGCGCTCACGGATATACCCGCCACCCAAGCCAACATGCGCCTGCCGTTCGAGATCGTGAACGGCCGGGTTTATCTGCAGGCCCGCGTCAATGGCGCCGGCCCGCACACCTTTGCCATCGATACCGGCGCCAGCGGCCTCGGCTGCGCCGATGCAAGCCTCAAGGCAGCGCTCGGCCTTGAGGTAATCGGCGCTGTGCGGAACAGTGACGGTTTCATGGCCGCGTGCGCTGATACCGTGCATCCGGACCCGCTGGATGCAGGCGGCGTCGTCCGCGCGGATCTCGACGTGATCACCCGCGACTATAGCAGCAAGGCACCTGAAGGCGCCGAAATCGCCGGCATCATTGGCCGCGACGTCGTCGCCGACGGCCTGCTCGTGATCGATTTCCCCGGCCGTACCGTTTCCTTTGGCCGGAGCCGGAGCGTTCCCGCCAATACGCTGGGCGCGCTCGCCTATGAGCGCCCGTTCCGCGTGCCGGTGATGATCGGCGGCCATCTGGTCGAAGCCAATCTCGACACCGGCGCCGGCGCCGCCATGGTCTTCCCGCGCGCGCTTCATGGGACGGTCGCGGGCGGCCCGCTGGAGGCCGCCGGGCAGGGCAGCCTTTCGAACACCGCAATCAGCCTCGACCGCGGCCGGTTGCTCAGCCTGGTCCGGATCGGGGACCTCGCCGTACCGGATATCGAGGTGCACGTCCCGGACGAGTTTCCGGAGCTGTTTGCCGGCGCCGAAGCCCTGCACCGCCATGTCCTCGCTTTTGACCCGCGCACGCAGCGCGCGGCCGTCTGCCCCGCGAGGCCCTGACCGAGCCCGCATGCTCCCGCTGCGTCACGCCTCGACTTTGCCGCGTTACCCGCTAGTCTGAAAATCTGAGACCCTGCCGCCAGACAGGCAGGGCACGGTTCGGGAGGCACATCATGGACATCAGGAATTTGCGCAGCTGGGCAGGTCCGGCACTCATCGCAGGCTCGGCTCTGCTGCTGGTCGCCTGCGGCGGCCGGGAGACGCGCGTCGCTCAGCCGGAAGGCTTCGCCGCCGTCGACACCGCCCGCATTTCCACCGCCAGCGCCGGCGAGGAATGGCTCACCTATGGCGGCACCTATGACGAGCAGCGCCACTCGAAGCTGAACCAGATCACCAAGGAAAACGTCGGCCAGCTGGGCGTCGCCTGGACCTATGACCTCGCCACCAACCGCGGCGTCGAATCGACGCCCATCGTGGTTGACGGTGTGATGTACGTCACCTCCGCCTGGTCAGTCGTCTACGCCCTCGACGCGAAGACCGGCGCCGAAAAGTGGGTCCATGACCCCGCCGTTGACCGCGCCGTCGGCGTGAAAGCCTGCTGCGATGTCGTGAACCGCGGCGTCGCCCTCTATGACGGCAAGGTCTATGTCGGCGTAATCGATGGCCGCCTCGAAGCCCTCAATGCCGAAACCGGCGCCGTGGTCTGGAGCAAGGTCACCGTCGACCAGTCCAAACCCTACACCATCACCGGCGCGCCCCGCGTCGTGAACGGCAAGGTGCTGATCGGCAACGGCGGCGCCGAACTCGGCGTACGCGGCTACCTCTCCGCTTATGATACCAGCTCAGGCGATCTCGTCTGGCGCTTCTACACCGTACCGAACCCGCTGAAACAGCCCGACGGCGCGGTTTCCGATGACGCCTTCGTGCAGGTCGGCAATGTCACCTGGGGTGACCAGGGCGCCTGGACCACGGATGGCGGCGGCGGCACGGTCTGGGATTCGATCGTCTATGACGAGGTCAACAACCAGATCATCTTCGGCGTCGGCAATGGTTCGCCCTGGAACCGCACCTTCCGCGACCCCTCCGGCGGAGACAATCTCTTCCTCTCGTCCATCGTCGCGGTGGACGCCGAAACCGGCGCCTACAAGTGGCACTTCCAGACCACGCCCGGCGATAACTGGGATTATACCGCCACGCAGACGATCATCCTGGCGGACCTGCCCCTCGGGGAGGGCGGCGCCACGCGCCGTGTCGCCATGCAGGCGCCGAAAAACGGCTTCTTCTATGTGGTCGATGCCGCCACCGGCCAGTACATCTCCGGCGATGCCTACGTACCGGTAAACTGGGCCACCGGCCTCGATGCCAACGGCCGTCCGGTCGAAGTCGCCGAAGCGCGCTATGGCAAGGAACCCTTCCAGCAGACGCCCGGCCCCCTGGGCGGCCATAACTGGCAGCCGATGGCCTTCAACCCGGATCTCGGCCTCGCCTATATCCCGGCGCAGGAAATCCCGCAGGCCTATGGCGAAGACCCGCGCTTCACCTCGCGCCCGGTCGGCTGGAATACCGGCATCGACTTCTCCGCCGGTGTGCCGCCCATCGCCCCGCCGGAGGTCGCCAAAATGCTGCGCGCCAGCCTCAAGGGCCGCCTGATCGCCTGGGACCCGGTTGCCCGCAAGGCCCGCTGGACCGTCGAGCATGAGAACGCCTGGAATGGCGGCGTCCTTTCTACCGCCGGCGGCCTCGTCTTCCAGGGCCGTCTCACCGGCGACTTCTCCGCGTTTGACGCCGCCACCGGCGCGAAGCTCTGGACGCATCCGCTGAAATCCGGCGGCGCCTCCGGCCCCGGCACCTACATGATCGACGGCGAGCAATACGTCACAATCACCACCGGCTGGGGCTCGGCCTTCGCGCTCGCGGCCGGTTTCGGCTTTGACGAGAAAGTCTCCGCTTCCGTCGGCAAGGTCGTCACCTTCAAGATCGGCGCCACCGCAGAGATTGCCGACACCGCCCTCCCGCCGATCGACAAGACGCCCAAAGCCGCCGCCTTCGGCAGCCTCAAGACGATCTCCGATGGCACCGTGCACTACGCCCGCAACTGCGCCGTCTGCCATGGCCCGCTCGGCATCTCGTCCGGCGTGCTGCCGGACCTGCGCTGGTCGGCCATCACCGGAAACGCAGATGCCTGGAAGGGCGTCGTGCTGGACGGCAACCTTGCCGCTAATGGCATGGTCTCCTTCGCTGACTACCTGACCCCGGACGAGTCGGAAGCGATCCGCGCCTATGTCCTGACGCAGGCCCACGCGGCGTCGCAAGCTCGCGGCGCTCAGTAGCCTCAATTCAGCAGTATCGAAGGCCGCATCTGTCCTCACAGGTGCGGCCTTTGCACGTCTGAAGACCGCGCGCCTGACCGCGCGCCTTCGATTCTCATGGCGCCGGGGGCACGCAGGCGCTATCTTCCCCATATGCACATGCTCCTCGGACTTATCGCGCTGCTCGCCACTGTCGGTTTCTGGGTCTGGCGCCTCCAGATGGCGAAGCGTGGGCTGGACGTGGCCGTGGACGTTGCCAAGACGCTCGCCCGTGCGCCGCGCCGGCTCGCCTTCAAGTACAAACTGGGGAAGGGCGGTCTCGACCTGATCGATGATCCGCGCGAGGCCGCCGCTATCATGATGATGCAGGTCGCCCTCGCCCGCGGCGGCCCATTGACGCCGCTGCAGGGCGACATCATTGAGGCGGAGATGCGCGAGCATTTCCAGTATGCGCCGGGCGAAGCCGAAGACCTCGCCGCGCATGCCGCATGGGTTTGCCAGACCTGCCCCCCGGCGCAGGAGACAATGACCCGCCTCGGTAAGCTGATCGTCAACGCCTCGCAGCTCGGGCCCAAAGAAGTCGTTGACCTTGACGCGATGCTCGTCGCCGTCTCCGAAGCCGAGGGCCTGCCGACCCGCGCGCAGCTCGCGCTGCTGCAGGTTTACCGCGATCTCGCCGGCCTGAAGACCTGAGCTTGCGCGCCTCCGGGGGCTGGTCTAGGCCAAGCCATGACTTATGCCGCCCGTGTCTGGAACGACAACTGGATGAACTTCTCCGTGCTGCGGCACGGCGCATTTGACGGCTTCCTCGTCACCTCGAAAAACTCCGGCACGCACTGGGTCAAGTACATGCTCGCCGTCGCGCTCGCCGATACCTACGCCATCGCCCGGCCGGAATATTTTTCCGAGGACGCCGTGCGCCCGTACATCGGCTGGCCGAAGGATGAGGTGGTCTTCCCGCAGCTGCCGCGCCTCGCCTTCAGCCACACGATCCCGCACCGCCTCGCCGACTGGGGCGTCGCCCGCCGCCTTGCGCGCCTGCCGCCCTATGCGCTGTGTGTGCGCCATCCCATGAGCATCCTCGCCTCGCACCACGCCAAATGGGAATATGACATCCAGGTCGACTGGCTCGAATACCTGCGCGGGGACCCCGACGGCAAACGCTACCGCTGCGATCTCTACTGGCTCGCGCGTTTCTGGAACCGCTGGGGCGACGTGGAGAAGGCCTATCCGCCCTCCATTCTGCGCGTTCAGTATGAAGCCGCCCGCGCCGACCCGCGCGGCACGCTCGTGGCCATTGCGCACCACTGGGGCATCAATTTCAGATCTGAAGCGCTCGACGCCGCTGTCGCCGCCGGTACGAAGGAGGCGATGGCCCTGAAAGTCGATCCGAAAGCCGAGCCCAACGTGCTCCAGAACCGCCAGCAGTCGCTCCCCGAACTCTTCTCCGGCGAAGCGCTGGACATCTACGCCGGCCGCGTGCGCGAACTCTTTCGCTTCGATCTCGGCTACGACCTCATGTCGCCGCCGGCGGTGTGAGCATCCCGCTCGACCGCCCATCCGGCCCATACTCGATCCACCAGGGCTCCTGTTTCGCCTGCTCTTCCAGTGTACGAAACACCGGGTCGTCGAGCACCGCCGCCGCATACTCCGCGGCTGCGCCCGTCAGTGGCAGGCCATAGGTGCGAAACCGTGTGACGACCGGCGTGAAGAAGGCATCTGCCGCTGACCAGCTGCCGAACAGGAAAGGCCCGCCCTTGCCATATTTTGCGCGCAGGCCGCTCCACATCGCCTGAAGGCGCATGACGTCCGCTTCCAGAGCCGATGTCATCTCCGGGGCAGGGCGGCGCGCGCGGATGTCCATCGAACAGCTGTTGCGGATTGCAAAAAATCCGGCATGCATCTCACTGGACACCGCCCGCGCAATCGCCCGGGCCTCTGACGCCTCCGGCCAGACTGCGCCGGGCGGCGCCCATTCGGCAATGAACTCGGCAATCGCCAGGCTTTCCCAGATTTCCACCCCGTCCCAGATCAGCAGCGGCACCTTCGCGGTCGGGCTGATCGCCTTCAGCTTCGCCGAGGTCTCCGGAAAATCCAGCGGTACGATGATCTCTTCGACCGGCAGGCCCACCTTGCGCGCCACCAGCAGCGGCCGGATTGACCAGCTCGAATAGTTGAGATTGCCCGAGATGAACTGCCTCATGCAGGCTTTCCTTCGCCGATCGCCCAGCGTGTCTCGTTGAGGGTCACCCGGCCGAACACGCCGGCTTTCGAATAGGGGTCTTCGGCGTTCAGCGCCTTGGCGGCGGCGAGACTTTCGGCCTCTATGAGGAATACCGAGCCGACCATCCGGCCTTCGGCGTCCAGCAGCGGTCCGGCCATGCGCACCACCGGGCCGAGCCCGCCCGCCCAGTGCAGGTGGGCCGGCCGCGCCTCGGCCCGCCGTGCGGCGCCATCGGTTTCGTTATCCAGACAATGCAGGCAGAACAGTGCCAAAACCGGCCCTCCTTGATCGTGTATTCACCGCTATGGCACAGGCTTCGGGGCCTCGCCATGGGCGTAAACGACAGGGAAATACACGCCTCGCGAGTGGACGCTGAATACTATATTGATTGTTCAGGAATTCTGTGTACACTGACCAGATGAGCCGAGGCCTGACCGACGACACCCGAAAGCAAATCCTTATGGCCGCCGTGGAACGTATTCTCCACTACGGCTATTCAAAGACAACGATGGCCGAGATCGCGCGTGACTGCAACATGTCCGCCGGCAACATCTACCGCTTCTTCGCGTCCAAGCTCGATATCGCCGAGGCAATGGCCCAGAAGTTCAACGAGGAATCCTGGCTCACCTTCGCCGAGATCGTCGCCCGCAAGGACACCGCCGCCAACCGGCTGCGCGAACTCTTTCACTATGACCTTGCCCGTACCTACTCGGCCATCGAGGACGAAGCGAAGATCCTCGAGGTCGCCGAAGTGCTCGGCAAGGAACGCCCCCTCTATATGAATGACAAGCTCGCCAAGGAGCGGGTTTTCCTCGTCCAGATCCTCAATGAAGGCATCGCGGCCGGCGAATTCCGCCCACTGGGGAGCCCGGGCGAGACCGCCGAGATGTGGCAGTCCGCGCTGATGAAGTTCCGCTTTCCGCAGCTCTTCTCGAAGCTCACGCTCCCCAAGCTGCAGCGCGAGCTCGACGGCGTGATGGACCTGCTCCTCGCCGGCATTTCCACCGGCGCCAGGGTCCCCGCCCCTTGGGACGGCGTCACCCCTTCGACCGGCGAAGTCTGCCCTGTGACCGGAAAACTCCTGCCCGTCCAGGCCCTGAAGGCTGATTATTGAATAAAAACGATTTGGTTCATTGACCAGCATTCAAGGCGGTGCTAGACATGGCTTATGGACGGCAGCGGTTGCCTTCCACCAGTCCAAAGAGCCTCGCCATGATCACCTCCTCGCGCAAAGAAGCCCGCCAGTCGCTGCTTTCCTTCCTCGCAGCCGTCCCCGCCGCCGCCCTCGTCGTCTGGGCCACGCTCAGCCTCACCCATTTCGTCGTCTGAGCGCGCTGCGTCCTGGCGCTGACCGGCAACCCCCGCATTCCCTGCGCACCGCGTCCCGCCCCTGGCGCGCAGCAGGGCCAAGCCGGAACCTGAGGTTTCCCCCTCCATCAGGTTCCGGCTTTTTCTTTTCCTGATTTTTGGAATGTCAGGCCTTTGCGCCCTTATGGCCGCCGCCATAGACCGGCGCACTGAGCGCCGATGCCTCGTCCAACGGCCAGCGCGGCCGCGACCCGGCGTCCAGCCCGTCCCCCTCACCCACCAGCCCCGCCGCCAGGCGCTCCGCGCCCGCCAGCGCAATCATCGCCGCATTGTCCGTACAGTGACGAAGGGGAGGCGCGATCAGGCGTGCCCCGCTTTCTGCGGCTGCGACTTCCAGCGCCGTGCGGATCGCCTTGTTCGCCGCCACACCGCCCGCCACCACAAACCGCCTGACCTCCGCTCCCGGATCAAATGCAACCAGGGCCCGGCGCGACTTCTCAGCCAGAACATCACAGATCGCCGCCTGGAAACTCGCGCAGATGTCCGCCTTCGCCGCCTCATCCGCGGCGCCGTCCACAACGCGTGCCACAGCCGATTTCAGGCCCGAAAAACTCATCTCCAGCCCCGGCCGGTTTAGCAGCGGGCGCGGCAACTCATGCGCCTTGGCGTTGCCCTGCGCCGCCAGCCGCTCCACCGCCGGCCCGCCCGGAAAGCCCAGCCCCATCAGCTTCGCCACCTTGTCGAACGCCTCGCCCACAGCGTCGTCAATGGTCGACCCCAGCCGGCGATAATCCCCCAGCCCGCGCACCTCGAGAAACTGACAATGCCCGCCCGAGACGAGCAACAGAAGATACGGGAACGGACAATCCGAATCGAGGCGAGGGGAAAGCGCATGCCCCTCCAGATGGTTCACCGGAATGAAAGGAATGCCCGCCGCCTGCGCAATCGCCTTGCCGGTCATAAGCCCCACCAGGACACCGCCAATCAGCCCCGGCCCGGCAGTCGCCGCCACGCCGTCCAGCTCAGCATAGGAAATCCCGGCATCCGCCATCGCCTTCGACACGGTGTGATCGGCAATCTCCGCATGCGCCCGCGCCGCAATCTCCGGCACCACGCCGCGATAGGGCGCATGTTCCTCCACCTGCGTCCGGATCACATCCGACAGCAGCGTCGCGCGCCCACCCTCCAGCCGCAGCACAGCGGCGGCGGTCTCGTCGCACGAAGTTTCAATGCCCAGGATTGTGAGGGGCTTGGTCATGCTGGCCGTATAACGAGGCAAAGGCCCGGACTAAAGTCCCCATCTCCATTAGCTTGCGCTTTATACACAGGGTGGCGGTGTGGCCGGTTCACTTCATATTGGCTGTAAACCAGGGACCGGTCGTCTGCGGCTTCCCCGTCCAGGGCGTTTTGAAAATCGCTCAATCGCGACACAGCGAACTGAAATCGTCGATTGAGTGCTTACAACACCCGACCCTAATCCCCATCCATCCGCAGCGCCGCCACGAAGGCCTCTTGCGGGATCTCCACCTTGCCGAACTGGCGCATCCGCTTCTTGCCGGCCGCCTGCTTGTCGAGCAGCTTGCGTTTGCGGGTGGCGTCGCCGCCATAGCATTTCGCAGTCACGTCCTTGCGCATCGCGCTGATTGTCTCGCGCACCACGACGCGTCCGCCAATCGCTGCCTGGATAGGGATCTTGAACATCTGCCGCGGGATCAGGTCCTTCAGCCGCTCGCACATCTGCCGGCCCCGCCCTTCGGCCCGGTCTCGGTGCACCAGCATGGCGAGGGCGTCCACCGGTTCCTCGTTGACAAGGATCTGCAGCTTTACGAGGTTCTCGGCGCGGTGGCCGATCAGGTTGTAATCAAAACTCGCATAGCCACGCGAGATCGATTTCAGCCGGTCATAGAAGTCGAACACGACCTCGTTCAGCGGCAGCTCGTATTTAACGCAGGCTCGTCCGCCTACGTATGAAAGTTCTGTCTGCACACCGCGGCGGTCCTGGCAAAGCTTCAGGATCGAGCCGAGATACTCGTCCGGCGTATAGATTGTCGCCGAAATCCAGGGCTCGCGGATTTCCGAGATGCGCACCACATCCGGCATGTCCGCCGGGTTGTGCAATTCGATCTCGGTGCCGTCCGTCATACTCATCTGGTAGACGACCGAAGGCGCCGTCGCGATCAGGTCGAGGTCAAACTCGCGGCTGAGGCGCTCCTGGATGATCTCGAGGTGCAAGAGCCCGAGGAACCCGCAGCGGAATCCCATGCCGAGCGCCGCAGACGTCTCCATCTCCCATGTAAAACTCGCATCGTTCAGGCGCAGCTTGCTCATTGCCGCGCGCAGGTCGTCGAAGTCGCCCGCGTCCATCGGGAACAGGCCGCAGAACACCACCGGTTGCACTTCCTTATAGCCGGGCAGGGCCTTGTCGGTCGGCCGCTTATCCTCCGTGATCGTGTCGCCGACCGCCGTGTCGCCGACTTCCTTGATCGAGGCGACGAAGTATCCGACCTCGCCCGGGCCAAGCGAGTCTGCCTCGGTGAGTTTCGGATTGAACGTGCCGATCTTGTCGATCTCGTAGACGCCGCCGGTCCGCATCATGCGGATCGCCTGCTTCTTCTTCAGCACGCCGTCATGCACACGCACGATGACGACCACGCCGAGGTAGGGGTCGTAATAGGCGTCCACCAGCGCCGCCTTCAGCGGGGCGTTAACGTCGCCCGTCTTCGGCGCCGGCAACTGCGTGACGATGGCCTCCAGCACGTTCGGAATACCGAGGCCCGTCTTCGCGGAAATCTCCACCGCGTTCGCCGTGTCGAGGCCGATGATCTCCTCGATCTGCTCCTTCACACGCGCCACGTCCGCCGCCGGCAGGTCCACCTTGTTCAGCACCGGCACGATCTCGTGGTTCTGGTCGATCGCCTGGTAGACGTTGGCCAGCGTCTGCGCTTCCACGCCTTGCGACGCGTCCACCACCAGCAGCGAGCCCTCGCAGGCAGCAAGACACCGGCTCACCTCATAGGCGAAGTCCACGTGTCCCGGCGTGTCCATAAGGTTCAGCGTATAGGTCTCGCCGTCATTGGCCTTGTAGCTGAGGCGCACGGTCTGCGCCTTGATGGTGATGCCGCGCTCTTTCTCGATATCCATGGAATCGAGCACCTGCTCGCTCATTTCGCGGTCGGTCAGCCCGCCGCAAGCCTGGATCAGGCGGTCGGCAAGGGTCGATTTGCCGTGGTCGATATGGGCAATGATCGAGAAATTTCGGATTTTGTCGCGTGGGGTCATGGGCGGCATATAGCGGGCGAGGTGCGGCGCGGGAAGTAGCTGTCGGCGGGCGGTGCCACTGGCGCCGCGGGGCGGCGCGGCGTAAAGATTGACCGGTTGGATCGAGAAGGACATTCCATGAGACTTATGCTCACCACTGCGGCCGCCCTGGCGCTCGGCGCCTGTTGCCATAGCCCCAGAACCGCGGCGGATGCGCCCGCGCCTGCCGCCGATCCAGCCACTGCAGAGGAAACCGCCGTGGAACCCACCGAATGGCAGGAACCCGTCATGCCCACCGCCGAAGAGGCGGCCAAGGCTTCCGCCGACGCGCAGGCTGCTGCTGAAGCCGGCGTCGTCTATGTGGGCGAAGACAAGAAAGGCGGCGCCGTCATGATGAAAACCGGCGAAACCCTCCGTATTGAACTCGGTTCGATCCCCACCGCGGGCTATGTCTGGACTGTCGCCGAGGCCCCGGCCTTCATGAAACAGGTCGCCGAAGGCGGCCGCCCGACCAATCCGGCCTATCAGAACCTGCCGGGCTATACCGGCGGCAACCATTATATCAGCTTCGATTTCCAGCCCGTCGAAGCCGGCAGCGGCACCTTCAAGCTGACCGAAGGCCGCCCCTGGGAAACCGATGAAGACCCGATGGACACCTTCGAGCTGACCGTCACGGTCACGGAGTAGGCCCGCCTTGCCGGACACCCAGCCCGTTCCTGCCAAGACCGGCATCACTGATGAGGGCTACCTCACCGACAGCTGGTACCTGGCCGCGCCGTCAGCCCGTCTGAAGCCCGGTATGCAGGACAGGCTGATGATCCTCGGCGAGCCGGTCGTCGTCGGACGTACCCCCGCCGGCGAGGCCTTCGCCCTGCGCGATATCTGCCCCCACCGTCTCGTGCCGCTGTCGGCCGGCAAGCAGATTGAGACAAAAGGGGAGTGGACGCTCCAGTGCCCTTATCACGGCTGGCGCTTCGGCACCGATGGCGGCTGCCGCCTGATGCCAAGCCTTACCGAGGGCAGTCCCTACGACCCTACGAAAGTGAAAGTCCGCCGCTATCCCGTCCACGAGGCAAACGGCGCCGTCTATCTCTATGTCGGGCATGACCCGCGCAGCACCGCCCCGCCCGCTGCGGCGCCGCCCTCATTCGGTCGGCTCCCGGACAAACCGGGCTTCGTTATCGAGGATGTCTTCAACGCCCATATGGACGACGCCGTCGTCGGCCTGATGGACCCTGCCCACGTCCCCTTCGTGCATAACCAGTGGTGGTGGCGCCCGCCTTCCGCAGGCCTCAAGCTCAAGGAAAAGCCCTTCGGCCCGATCGAGCGCGGCTGGGCCATCGACCGCCACGCCCCCTCGTCCAATTCCAAACTCTACCGCTGGGTCTTTGGCGGAAACGTCATGACCGAGATCTGTTTCCAGCTTCCGGGCTACCGCTGGGAAATCATCTCCAACGACACCGCGCGCCTCCTCACGCTCACCTGCCTCACGCCCGAGGCGCCGAAGAAAACCCGCATCACCCAGTTCACCTGGTGGACCGGCGCTCCGCTGCTCCACCTCGCGGTGCCCGTCGCCAAACGCATGGGCCGCAAATTCCTCGCGCAGGACGGCGAAATGGGAGACCTGCAAAATCAGGGCATGCCCCATCAGAAAGCCATGCTCTGGATCGACGATATCGACGTGCAGGCCAAATGGTACCAGCAGCTCAAACGCGAATGGACCGCCGCCCGCACCGAAGGCCGCGACTTCACGAACCCCATCCAGCCCCGTGTGCTGAAGTGGATGAGTTGAGCCCAGAACCCGCCTTCAGTTCGCGGCATGTGTCTGCGTCAGCAGGAAGGTGCTTTGCGCCAGCTAAACCAAAGTGAGTTCCTTCGCATCATGTGGCCGCACCTGCCCTGCGTTGTCTTTATGGTCGCCGTGAACGCATACTACCTCACTTGCATAATGCCGGGTCTTCCAAGTGAGCCGGATCCGGCCAAGGGGTATAAAACCAGGATCGAGGTCAATCAGGAGACAGCCTATATTTCTGCGCCGGAGCTGACGCTTCTCTTCGGAAGCATTCTTCTGGGAATGCTCGCCGCGCTGTTTGGATTCCGGCGCCTGCACGGAGCGCAGAAAGCCCTGCGCATTTCCAATGCTTCCTCAGCGAATGAAGCTCGCCGCCTTCCTGCTGACGCTCATCACCTTCCTGCTGACGCTCATGGGGCTGGTCGCAGGCACCACAACGCTTCCGGAGCTGCCTGAACCAGCTGCTTCTGCCACACTCATCCTCCTCGGCGAACAGTATCTCCTCCCCTCCATCTCCCCCTCGGCGACACGCGCGAAATCAACGTCTGGGTCCAGCCCGGCATTACGGAAGGCCGCGCGCCCGGTGCGGTTGTCTGCCTGCCCGGCGGCGGCCTGGATCAGGACTTCAGACACATCGCCGCCCTCGGCGAACTCTGCGCGCTCTCCTGGACCTGCGAGACCACACTCATCGTTGGCATACAGACGAAAGACCGCCAGCACGAACTGACCCCCGCTGCCACCGATCCGCGCTTTGCTGAAGGTTTCCCCGCAGCGGGCGGCGCCGCCGATTTCCGCCGCTTCATCATCGAGGAAGTCCGCGCCTTCGTCGAAGCGCGCTACCCCGCCGCCCGCGCACCGCCTTGAGGGGCGAAAGCCTCGCCGGCCTCTTCGTCACCGACACGCTGCCCGATGCGCCCACCCTGTTTGACGACTATATCGCCATCTCGCCCAGCCTCTGGTGGGGCGCTGGCCGCATCGCCCGGAACGCGCCCTCGAAACTCGCGGGGCAGGGCTTTGAAGGCCGCCGCGTCTACATGGCCCTCGCCCATGAAGGCGCCGCCCTGCAGGCAGGCGTCGATGCGCTCCGCATCGCCCTTGAAGTCGCTCCGCCTCTGGGTCTTGAATTTGCCTTTGCCAACCGCACCGCGAGTGAGACCCATGCCACAATCTGCCCCGGCGAAGCGCTCGCGGCCTTTCGCTGTCTCTATCCCATGCCGCCATGGGAAGGGGAGACGCCCTGGTGGATGTCGCCGGACGGCGTGCCCTCTGCGCCCACCGATCAGCCCGCGTCTTGCGGTTTAATTCACCGGCAGTTCACGCTGCCCCAAAATAGCCTTGAAAAAATATCATTCAGAACACTGGCCGGGTAGAGCATTCGGTCCAAGTCTTGGCAGGCGCGACGCAAAGCGCGCTTCCCATAAGAAACCCGCCAGTCACCAAAAGGACGTCCCCCCATGAAATTCAAACTGTTCGCTGTTGCGGCTGTCAGCGCCTTTGCGCTTGCCGCCTGCGCCCCCGCCGAAACCGTCACGACCGAGCCGGCCGCTGTCGAAGAAGTCATTGCCGAACCGGTTGTCGAAGAAGTCGTCGCACCGACCACGGTCGTTGACGTCGCCGCCGGCAACCCGGATTTCTCAACGCTCGTCGCTGCCATCACGGCTGCCGGACTTGGCGAAACGCTCGCCGGCGAAGGCCCGTTCACCGTGTTCGCGCCGACCAACGCCGCGTTTGCCGCCCTGCCGGCCGGTACGCTCGACAGCCTGCTGCTGCCCGAGAACAAGGACCAGCTGACCGCAATCCTGACCTACCACGTCGTCCCGGGCACCGTGATGGCAGCCGACCTGCCAGCCACCGCCACGGACGTTGCAACCGTGAACGGCGCAATGGTTTCCGTCGTGGCAGCGCCGGAAGGCGCCACCATCAACGGCGCCAAGATCACCGCCGCTGACGTGCCCGCCTCGAACGGCGTGATCCACGTCATCGACACGGTTCTTCTGCCGAACTAATCGGCCCGCAACGGGTCGAAACCGGGCCGCGCCTCCCGATCGGGGGTGCGGCCTTTTTTCTTCGTGACGATCCAAATCAACGCGGTACGCCGCCTGAAGGCTGTATAACTGCCCATGATTGCATACGCTCTGAAACCGCTTGCCAGCCTCGCTTTCGCGCTCCTGTTCGCGTTTGGCGCTACAGCCGAGGAGGCCACGCCCATGCCCGCCTACACAGTCATCGCCGAAGACGGCGCCGCCGAAATCCGCGCCTATGCCCCGATGATCGTTGCCGAAGTGACCGTGGAGGCGCCCTCCCTGGCGGAAG
>NZ_JBBEBT010000214.1:0-20804 GCF_040882205.1 Hyphomonas sp. | reverse complement strand
GCCTTCTCGAATTTTTCCTGGGCGAAATCGAGCAGGTGGTCGCCTTCCTCGATCTCGGGAATGATCACGGCATTGTCGATGCGGCCATAGGCTTCGAGCGCTGCGGTGATCGCGTTGCGCAGGCCGAGGCGCGAATGAAGTTCGCCGTGATACACGGCAATCTCGTCGCCGAGGGCGTCCTGCGCCGCGTCGAGGCGCTCTGCGGACGGATCGGCGACCAGCACGCGGTGACCGGCTTCGACGAAAGTGCGGGCGACGGAATCGCCGACTTCCCGGCCAAGCCCGAGGACGAGGGTTACGGGCTCACCCATTTGCGCGCACTCCGCAGGACTGCGCACCGCGTGGTTCTGGTTGGTGTTTCATAAGCCCTGTCTCCGGACGGCTGCGGCCACATCAAGTGTCCCGGCCAGTCCGCAAGAAGCGGGCCAAGGGGATTTGCGTCAGCCAGTCTGCAACTGTCGCAGCTGCTCCTTAATCCTCAGTTTCTGTCGCTTCAAATCCTTCACCGTCAGATCGTCGCCGGAGGGGCGTTTCTGTTCTGCGGCAATCTGTTCGTCCAGGTGGCGATGCTTTGCAGCGAGCTCACTGATCCGACCATTAAGCGACATGGGCAGTCTCCTTATCTGTCAGCACGGCACTTATCAGGCCGCCTCCTCAACATGCCACAAGCCCGTCCGGGAGTCATGCAAGACCGGAACTGATTCTGTTAACTGTCAGTTATTTGATCCGCGAACGGCGCGTCCGGCCGCCTTGCGGCGGGATTTATCCAGGAACATGGCCTGGTCGGCCCGCGCGATCAGCGCGGCGGCGGATTGGCCGGTGCGCCATTCCACGACGCCGCAGGAGGCGCCGATGCGGACCACCGGGATTGCAGCGTTGGCCTCGTCGCGCACTTCGAGCGCATCGATGGCGGCGGCCAGATGGGCCGCCTTGCGCAGGGTATCGTCATAGGTAGCGTGGGCAAGCACGACGCCGAATTCATCGCCGCCAAGGCGGCCGACAATATCGGTCTCGCGGGTGCGTTCCTTCAGGATATCCGCCACTTTCAGCAGCGCGCTGTCGCCGGCGGCATGGCCGTAGATGTCATTAACGAGCTTGAAATTGTCGAGATCGACGAAGATCAGCGACAGCGGCGTCTGGAAGCGGCCGGACAGGGCGATCTCGCGGCGCACCTCGCGCTCGAAGGCACGGCGGTTGAAGATCGGCAGCAAGGCGTCATTGTCGGCCAGCAGTTCGGCGTCGGCGAGCGCAGCTTTCAGGGCCGCGGATTCCTCGCGCAGCGCGAGCACTTCCTCGCTCAGCGCCTCGATCGCGGCGCGGGTGCGTCGGTCGAGCTGCCTGAGGTCAAGGCCAAGCGCGTCCAGCAACGCGCGCAGTTCGCCCGGATCAAATGGGGGAAAGTCCTTCGCCATCGGCCGAGAATAGCGCCGAATCGGCCGCCTGTAGAGCCCCGCTCGCATTTCGCCTGACGCGCGAAGGACGGACCAGCCGCAAGATCAGCGCCCGGACGGTTGACCCGGGCTAGTGGACACCTATGGTGCGCGCTTTCCGGCAGCGAGGCGGGCAATGGCAGCGGGCAAGACCCCGGTAGTGGGCATTATCATGGGCAGCCAGTCCGACTGGCCGGTTATGCAGGAAGCCGCACGGATGCTGGACGCGATGGGTGTGGCCCATGAGACAAAGATCGTCTCGGCCCACCGCACGCCGGACCGGCTGGTGGAATACGCCAAGTCCGCGAAGGGACGCGGCCTCAAGGTGATCATTGCGGGCGCCGGCGGGGCGGCGCACCTGCCTGGCATGGCGGCCTCAATGACGCCCCTGCCCGTGCTGGGCGTGCCGGTCCAGTCCAAAGCGCTGAAAGGCCTCGATAGCCTGCTTTCGATCGTGCAGATGCCGAAAGGCATACCGGTCGGCACACTGGCCATTGGCGAGGCGGGCGCGGCAAATGCGGGCATCCTCGCCGCCTCCATCATTGCGTTGGAAGATGCCGGCGTGGCGGCGAAGCTGGACGCCTTCCGTGCGGCGCAGACCGAGAGCGTGAAAGAGGCTCCGGAGGGATGACGCCGCTTCGGCCCGGCGCGGCAATCGGGATACTCGGCGGCGGCCAGCTCGGGCGGATGCTGGCGAGCGCGGGCGCGCAGCTGGGTTTCGACATGCTGATCTATTCGCCGGAGGAGGACCCGCCTGCGGGACGCGTGGCAGCGGGCGCCTGGTCTGCGGCCTGGGATGATACAGACGCACTGACGGAGTTTGCAGCGGCCTGCGACGCGGTCACACTCGAGTTCGAGAATGTCCCGGCACGGACGATCGAGGTGATCGAAGCGGCGGGCACGCCGGTGCGGCCGCGCGGGGCGTCACTCATGGTGTCGCAGGACCGGTATACGGAGAAGACCTTCCTTAATGCGCAGGGCATTGCGACCGCGCCGTTCGAGCCGGTGGACGGGCCGGGCGATATCACGGCAGCCCTGACGACGCTCGGCGGCAAGGGCGTGCTGAAGACGCGGCGCGAGGGCTATGACGGCAAGGGCCAGGCCTGGATCCGCTCGCCGGAGGAAGCCGAGGCGGCATGGCGACGGATCGGCGGCGCGCCGGCGATCCTCGAGGCGGCCATCGCCTTCCAGTGCGAGATTTCCGTCATCGTGGCGCGCGGGTCGGACGGCGAGACGCGCACCTGGGCGCCGCCGCGCAACCTGCACATGGACGGCATACTGTCAGTCTCATCCGTGCCGAGCGGGTTGACGAGGTCCATCGAGGACGAAGCGCGGGCGAAGGCGGTGACGCTGGCCGAGGCGCTGGACCATGTCGGCGTGCTGGCGCTGGAGTTTTTCGTTCTGCCGGACGGGAAACTGCTGGCCAACGAGTTTGCGCCGCGTGTACATAATTCCGGACACTGGACGCCGGAAGCCTGCCAGACGGGGCAGTTCGAACAGCATATCCGGTGCGTCGCCGGATGGCCACTGGGCGATACGCGCCGGCTGCACGATGCCGAGATGATCAACCTGATCGGCGACGCGGGGGGTTTGTCCCCCCCGCAAGCCTCGGGCCCAATGACACGCTCACGCTCTATGGCAAACGCGAGGCGCGCCCCGGCCGCAAGATGGGCCATATCACCCGCCGCCTCGGACCCCGAAAGGATTGACCCCATGCGCCTTCCCGTCTCGACCTGGCCGGACATTGAACGCTGGCTGACAAAATCGAAAACTATCGTCATCCCCATCGGCTCGTTCGAGCAGCACGGGCCGAACGGGTTCATCGGCACGGATGCACTCTGCCCGGAGATCATCGCCAACCATGCCGAGAGCCTGGCCCCGGACGACATCCTTGTGGGGCCGACCTTCAATGTCGGCTGCGCGCAGCACCATCTTGGCTTTCCCGGCACGATCACGCTGCGCCCGTCGACGATGATGGCGGCGATGGCGGACTGGACGGAGAGCCTTGTGCGCCACGGCTTCGAGCGGGTGTTGTGGTTCAACGGGCATGGCGGCAATATTTCCACCATCGAGGCGGCCTTTGCCGAAATCCATGCGCGGCGCAGTTATGATCCGAAGGGCGCCGACAACCGGCCGGATCTCGCGCTGAAGCGGCGCGACTGGTGGGACTACCGGGAGGTGATGAGCCTCTGCAACCAGCTTTACCCGGTCGGCCATGGCAGCCACGCCACAGCCTCGGAAGTCTCGGTTACCTATTGGGCCTATCCGGACCGAGAGCGGCAAAACACGCCGATGAGCCCGAAGATTGCGCCGACCGGCACGATCAGCGACGCCGTGCGCTATCGCCGCGATTTCCCGGATGGAAGGATCGGCTCGGACCCGACGCTTTCCAATGCGGCGGATGGCGGGAAGATCGTCGAGGTCGCGGCGAAGTGCCTGATCGGGGAGATGGCGCGCTACGGCGCCTGAATTGCGTGTAATCTCGCAGGCCTGCTCTGGATGGAACCCGCCAAGCGGTCTATCACCCAAGGCCAGAAGGTGAGGCACCCCGCAAGGCATGCTGGAAGTAAAAGCGCTCGAGAAATCCTACGGGTCGAAGCACGCTGTGCGCGGCGTGTCATTTACTGTGGAAAAGGGCACCGTGCTGGGCTTCCTCGGCCCAAACGGTGCGGGCAAATCCACCACGATGAGGATGATCGCGGGCGTGCTGGAGCCGGATTCGGGCGACGCATTGATTGACGGCAGGTCGATCATCACCGACCGGCGTGCGGCGCAGGCGGCGCTCGGCTACCTGCCGGAAGGCGCGCCCCTCTATGATGGCATGACGCCGCCAGAATTCCTGCGCTTCCTCGCCGAGGCGCGCGCCCTGCCCCGCAAGACGCGGCGCGACGCGGTGGACCGGGCGATTGCAGATGCGCGCATCCTGAGCGTCAGCCATCAGCGGATCGGCGATCTCTCCAAGGGCTATCGTCGCCGGGTGGGCCTCGCGGGCGCGATCCTGCATGATCCGCCGGTGCTGGTGCTGGATGAGCCGACGGACGGCCTCGATCCCAACCAGAAACGCGCCGTGCGCGCACTGATCGCCCGGATGGCGCCAACCAAAGCCATCATCATTTCCACCCATACGCTGACAGAAGTGCCGGCCATGTGCCACCGCGCAGTGCTGATCGACCGGGGCCGCGTGGTTGCCGACGATACGCCCGCCGGCCTTGCGCGGCGCTCCGAGGACGGATCACTGGAAGCGGCCTTCTCGCGCCTTACCGACCAGGTCGAGGACCAGACGCTGTGATGGATTTCCTGAAAACCCAGATGAGCGGCTTCACCGCGACCTACCGGCGCGAGCTGGGCGCGTATTTCGCGACGCCAATGGCTTATGTCTTCCTCGCGGTGTTCCTGCTGGCCCTGGGCATGTTCACCTGGGAAGCCGGGCGCTTTTTCGATACCGGCGTTGCAGACCTGCAGCCCTTCTTCGTCTGGCATCCCTGGCTCTACATGATATTCCTGCCGGCGCTCGCGATGCGACTTTGGGCGGACGAGCATGCAAGCGGCACGGACGAATTGCTATTGTCCCTGCCGCTGGGCATTCCCGGCCTCGTGCTCGGCAAGCTGCTGGCGGCCTGGACCGTTGCGGCCGCTGGCCTGCTTCTTACCCTTCCGATGTGGGCCTCGGTGAACTTTCTTGGCAGCCCGGACAATACCGCGATTGCGCTTGCCTATTTCGTCAGCCTGCTGATGGCCGGAGCGTATCTCTCCATAGGCGCGGCGGTCTCGGCGCTCACGGGCAGCCAGGTAACCGCCTTCGTCATCAGTGTGGTGATTGCCTTCGTGTTTACCGCTGCCGGATGGCCGCTGGTATTGTCCACCGTGCAGGCAGTTTTCGGGCCTGCGTTCGCCGATATTGTGGCGCGCTTCTCCTTCATCACGCAGTTCGAGGGCGCGCAGCGCGGCGTGCTGGAACTGCGGGCGGTCGCCTATTTCCTCGGCTTCACGGCGACCTTTGCCTTCCTCAACTGCCTCTGGGCCTCGCGCCAGAGACTGGGGTGAGCAACACCATGAACACGCGTCGCTACCTGATCCTTTCCACATTGCTTGCCGGCGCGATCCTGCTGGCCGGCAACATCGCCGCGCAAAAACTGCTGGCCGGCGCGCGGATCGATTTCACCGAAGGCGGGCTCTACACGCTGTCGGACGCGACGCGGACAACGCTGGCCGACATTTCCGAGCCGGTGGACCTCGTCTTCGTCTATTCCCGCCGCGTCGGGCAGGACTACCCGGCCGTGCAGGCGCATGCCGCCCGGGTGCGCGAGCTGCTTGCAACCTACGAGGCCGCCAGCAAGGGCCGCATCCGGGTGCGCGAGATTGATCCGGCGCCCTTCTCCGAGGCAGAGGACGAAGCGCTTGCGGCCGCCATCCCGGCAGTGCCCGCCGGCGGCAATGATCCGCTCTATTTTGGAGTCATCGGCCGCAACACGATCGACGATGTGCGCATCCTGCCTTTCCTCGCGCCGGAGCAGGAACTGACGCTGGAATATGACCTGACACGGATGATCTCACGCCTGAACCATCCGGAGCCGCCGCGCGTGGCGATCCTCTCGTCCCTGCCCGGCATGCTCGCGCCAGACCCGGCGGGCGGCTATGTGCTGCTGCAGGATATTGCCCGCAGTTTCGAGATAGATCTGCTCCCGGAGGATTTCGGCGCGCTGGCGGAAGATGTCGACGTGCTGCTGGTTGCGCATCCGCCACCCCTCTCGAGCCGGCAGGAATGGCTGATCGACCAGTACCTGCTGCGCGGAGGGCGGGCATTATTCCTTGTCGACCCGGCCGCCAAGACGGCCGTAACCGGCGACGTGTTCGGCACCAGCAACGAGCTGGCACGTTCCAGCCTTGGCCGTCTTGGCCGCGCCTGGGGCGTGGAACTGGCGCCGGATGCGGTCGCCGATGTCGCCTTTGCCCTGCCGGTGCCGGTAGAGACCGAGCGCGGGACGCTCGAAGAGATGGCGCATCCGCTGTTTCTTGGCGTGCCCGCGCTGGCGATGAGCCGGGAAGATCCGATCACGGCAGACCTGATGCGCGTGGTGAACTTCGGTGCGCCCGGCGCGCTGGTGGTGGGCACGCCGCCGCAGGGTGTCACCCTGACGCTGCTTATCACGACAGGGCCAAGTCCCTCCTTCATCAATGCCGGCGAAGCCGCGCGCGAGATGTCTCCTGCGGATGTGCTGCGCAACTATCAGAGCTTGCCAGACCCGCTGCCGCTGGCGATGCGGATTTCAGGCGTGCTCGTCTCCGCCTTTCCCGGCAGCGCTCCGGCCATCGATGAACCGCGCGACCCGGCGACGGCTGAAGCGGCACGCGCAGCCGCCGCTGCCCTGCCGCCGCATATCCGCTCCGGGGAACGGTCCGCAGAGATAATCGTCATCGCGGACGCCGATTTTATCGCCGACGAATTCTACATCGTGGACGGGGGAGGCGCCGCTGTGGCAGATAATGGCGCGCTGGTGCTGAACGCGCTCGACGCGCTGGCCGGCGGGGGCGAACTGTCCCGGCTGCGCTCGCGCGCGCCGGCGCTGCGCCCGATGACCCGGATAAACGGCATGCGGAGCGAAGCGGAGGAGCAATATTTCCGCCAGCAATCCGAGCTTGAAACCCGCCTCGCCGCAGCGCAAGCGCGGCTGGCGGAGTTGCAGGAGGCGCCCACCGGCGGCGATTTCTTCTCCGGCGACCCGGAAGCGGAACTTTCCGATGACGAGCGCACGGAGCTGGCGAGCCTGCGCCAGGATACTCTCGCGCTACGCGCTCGCCTGCGCGAAACGGAGCGCGATTACCGGCGCGGCATCGACCAGCTGGAAGGCAGTCTGAAAGCCATCAATATCTGGGGTGGTCCGGTGCTCGTCGCGCTCGCCGGCCTGATCGTCTGGCAGCGCCAGAGGCGGCCACGGAAGGCTGCGCCATGAGCACGCCGCGCGACCGCCAGCGCGCACGGCGCACGCTCTTTCTCGCGGCCATTGCAGGCGCGCTCGGCCTTGTGGCCGCGGTGTCCCATCTTGGCGGCGGCGCGCCGGTGCAGACCAGTGACCGCACGGGCACACCCGTATTCCCGGACTTCGCTACCCTGCGCGCCGAAGCCAGCGAAATCCGCATTACGCTGGCGGACGAGCGCTATTCCATTGTGGCGACCGGCGAAGGCTGGCGGCTGGGGACCCGCGAAGGCTATCCGATCCGGCAGGACCGGCTGGCAGAACTCGCGACGGGATTGGAAAGCCTCGTCTGGGATACACCGCGCACGGATGATCCGGAGAAGCTGAACCGCATCGGCCTTGGCGATCCACGAGAGGGTGGTTCAGGCGCCTTACTCGAAGTGATCGGCCCGGACGGCGCCTCCGGCGCGGCGCTGATCACCGGACGCAAGGGCGAGTACATCTATGGCCGCCACCCGGACGAAGCGACTGCCTTCCGGGTGACGGGCAACCTGCCGCCGCTCTACAGTTCCGAAGCCTGGCTCGATCTCGGCTTCCTCGACATCAATGAGGACGCCGTCTCTGCGGTGCGCCTCACGGACGAAGACGGCGAGAACTTGTTTCTGCAGCGCGAAGTCGGCTCCAGCGATCGGGCCTTCCGCCCTGCCCCGCCCTACCAGAATTACCGCCTGACGAGCCGCCTCGCGGTGACCGGCCCCGCGCTCGCCCTGACACGCTTCATGCCGATCGGCGTGAAGCCGGCAGATGCGCTGCGCACGCAACCGGTATCGCGGCACATTACGCAGACGCATGACGGGCTGGAAGTGGATGTGCGGGCCTACAGGGAACGGGGCGGCTATTTCATCACGCTCCGCGCGGTCGAGGCAGGCGAAGGCGCCATGCGGGCCGAGGCGATCAACGCGCAGGCGGTGGGCTGGGCATTCGAACTGACGGCGACCGATTGGGCGGATTATACGCCGCGGGTGTCGAGCATCGTTCGGCCGCCAGCTTAGCTGTTCAGTTCGCACGCATCGTGGCAAGGACGCGGCCCATGCCAGCTTCCTGCACGATCAGAACGCAGCCCGACCTGCAGGCCGGAAGCTCGATCTCGGCGCGCCCGCCAAGCCAGGGGCCGATCTGCTGCACGCTGGTGACGGGATTGGGCATCTTGGTCTTGTTGTCATCGGCGTCGAGATAGGCGACCCACCAGATATCAGACAGGCCGTCCGGCTGGCCCGTCAGCACGGCGCGCTTTCCGGAACGCTTGAGCCGCACATCGGTGGGCTCGGCCATCTCGGCCTTCATCACCGCGGCGCCCACCTTGGCGGGTTTGTTGCCGGACGCCTGCTCAAGGCCGTTATACACCGTCTGCGGCGTATAGGGGCCGCGCATCGAGAAATGGTCGACATAGGCGCGCTGGCGATCTTTCGATTCCGGCAGGGCCATCTTTTCCTTGCCGCCGAGATAGTCCCAGTAATCGACCGCCCAGGTCACTACCATGACGGCGTCGCCGCGCTCGGCCTCGACCTGTTTCATCGTCTTGTAGGCCGCCGGGCAGGCGCGGCAGTTCTTCGACGCGAACAGCTCCACCAGCATCGGGCCGTCCGCATGCACAGGCGCCGCGAAGCCGAACAGGAGCGCGAGGGAGACGAGAAGACGGGTCATTTTCCCGGGTTATATGCGTTCCGGGACGCCGCGCACAGTCACAGCCACGTGAGAGACTGCGAAAAAGCCCGCCGCAGCCCATTGGTTCGGCGGCACTCCTCGCGATTTACGCAGCGTCAGGCGCCTGAGCGGGCCAGATCGCGCAGCACATAATGCAGCACGCCGCCATGCTTGACATAGTCGACCTCGATCTCGGTATCGATCCGGCATTTGATCTGGATCGTCTTTACCGTGCCGTCGGCATAAGTAATCTGGCAGGGCACAGTCGAAAGCGGGCGGATGTCATTGCCGAGGCCTTCGATATCGACCGTTTCGGTGCCCTTAAGGCCCAGCGTCCTGCGGTTCTCGCCCGGCATGAACTCGAACGGGATGACGCCCATGCCGACAAGGTTGGAGCGGTGGATACGCTCAAAGCTCTCGGCAATCACGGCTTTCACGCCGAGCAGGTTCGTGCCCTTGGCCGCCCAGTCGCGCGACGAGCCGGCGCCGTATTCGATGCCGCCGAAGATGACGAGGGGCACGCCCTTGTCGATCCAGGCCATGGCCGCGTCATAGATCGAGGTCTGCTTGCCATCCGGGCCGATGGTGTAACCGCCTTCGACGCCGTCCAGCATTTCGTTCTTGATACGGATGTTGGCGAAGGTGCCGCGCATCATGATTTCATGGTTGCCGCGGCGCGAGCCGTAAGAATTGAAATCCTTCAGCGGGACCTGGCGTTCGTTGAGGTATTTGCCCGCCGGGCTGTTGGCCTTGAAGGAGCCGGCCGGGGAGATGTGGTCGGTGGTGATCATATCGCCGAGCACGGCGAGCACGCGCGCGCCGGTGATCGGATTTATATCGCCCTTCTGCGGCGACATGCCCTGGAAGTAGGGCGGGTTCTGGATATAGGTCGAGGAGACCGGCCAGTCATAGGTTTCGGCATCGGTCGTCTGTACGCCCTGCCATTTGGTATCGCCTTTGAAGACGTCTGCATATTTCGAGATGAACATCTCGCGCGTGACGACGCGGTGCACCATGTCGGCGATTTCCCTGGTCGTCGGCCAGATGTCCTTGAGGTAGACCGGCGCACCATCTTTCGATGTGCCGATCGGCTCCTTCGTGATGTCGATGTTCATGTCGCCCGCGATCGCATAGGCAACGACCAGCGGCGGCGACGCGAGATAGTTGGCGCGCACGTCGGGGCTGATGCGGCCTTCGAAGTTGCGGTTGCCGGAGAGCACCGAGACGGCGACGAGGTCGTTCTCGTTGATCGCCTTCGAGATCTCAGGATCAAGCGGACCGGAGTTGCCGATACAGGTGGTGCAGCCATAGCCGACAAGGTTGAAGCCGAGGGCGTCGAGGTCTTCCTGCAGGCCGGCGGCGTTGAGGTATTCAGACACGACCTGCGAGCCGGGCGCGAGCGAGGTCTTGACCCAGGGCTTGCGGGTGAGGCCGAGCGCACGCGCCTTGCGGGCGACAAGACCGGCGCCGATCATTACATAGGGGTTCGACGTGTTGGTGCAGGAGGTGATCGAGGCGATAACGACCGAACCGTCACGCAGCGTCCAGTCGCGGCCATCGACTTTCGCGAAGCTCGGGCCCGGATGGTCGCCGGGGATCGTTTTCGGTGCTGGCAGGCCGCCCTCTTCCGTCATTTCGGACTTCTGCAGTTCCGGCGCCTTGGCTGGCTTGCGCACGCCGTCGATGTAATCGCCGAAGATCTGCGCGGCGCGGTCAAGCGCAACATGGTCCTGCGGACGTTTCGGGCCGGAGATGGCGGGCACGACATCGCCGAGGTCGAGGCTGAGCGTCGAGGAATAGACGGGGGCATAGTCGGCGCCGCGCCAGAAGCCGTTCTCCTTGGCATAGGTTTCGACCAGCGCGATACGGGCCTCGTCGCGGCCCGTCTGGCGCAGGTAGCGAAGCGTTTCGTCATCGATCGGGAAGAAGCCGCAGGTCGCGCCGTATTCCGGCGCCATGTTGGCGATGGTGGCGCGGTCGGCGAGCGGCATATTGTCGAGGCCCTGGCCGTAGAATTCGACGAACTTGTTCACGACGCCGTGCTTGCGCAACATCTGGACGACCTTCAGCACGAGGTCGGTGGCGGTGACGCCTTCCTTCAGCGCGCCGGTGATCCTGAAGCCGACAACTTCCGGAATCAGCATCGAGACCGGCTGGCCGAGCATCGCGGCTTCAGCTTCGATCCCGCCGACGCCCCAGCCGAGGACGGCGAGCCCGTTGACCATGGTCGTGTGCGAATCGGTGCCCACGAGGGTGTCCGGATAGGCGAGGACGGAGCCGTCCGTGTCCGTATCGGTCCAGACGGTCTGGGCGAGGTATTCGAGGTTCACCTGGTGGCAGATGCCGGTGCCGGGCGGCACGACGCGGAAATTGTTGAACGCCTTCTGCCCCCATTTCAGGAAGGTGTAGCGCTCCATGTTGCGCTCGTACTCGAGGTCGACGTTGGCCTGGAACGCGCGCGGCGTGCCGAACTCGTCGATCATCACCGAGTGGTCGATCACGAGGTCGACCGGGACCAGGGGGTTGATCTTCTTGGCATTGCCACCGAGGCCCATGATGCCGTCGCGCATCGCGGCGAGGTCGACCACGGCGGGGACGCCGGTGAAGTCCTGCATCAGCACGCGGGCCGGGCGGTAGGCGATCTCCCGGGGGTTCTGGCCGCCTTGGTCGGCCCAGGCGCCGAAGGCGCGGATATCGTCCGGGGTCACCGTCAGGCCGTCCTCGAAGCGCAGCATGTTCTCGAGCAGCACTTTGAGGGCCGCCGGCAGGCGCGACACGTCGCCAAGGCCGGCCGATTTGGCGGCCGCCGCGATGGAAAAATAGGTGTACGACTTGCCTGCGGCGGTGAGCGTGCTTTTCGATTTGAAGCTGTCTTTTGACGGCATGTGTCGGCTTTGCCTCCTGTCACGCGGCCACCCAACACAGAGCTTGGGGCGGACCCGCCTTGATATGCTGGGGGTCTCTTATAGTCCTCGCCTCCCGCGCGCAATTGGCTGTAGGGGCGCACCCGCGCGACAAGGCCGCGTTTGCGGGCGCGCCGGAACCGGCTATCCCTCCATTGATGAGTTCTGAGGCGCGCCCCCTTCTCTCCGCCATCGGCCTCGGCATGATCCGGGGCGAGCGCGTTCTGTTCCGGGATGTCGGGCTGGCCCTGCGCGCGGGCGAGGCTCTGGTGCTGCGCGGCGCGAACGGCGCCGGGAAGACGACATTGCTGCGCATCCTCGCCGGGCTGACCCGCCCGGAAGCAGGGGATGTTGCCCGCGGCGCCGGGCATCACTGGATCGGCCACCGCGAGGGGCTGAAGCCGCAGGAGACCCCGCGTGAGCACCTGAAGCTGTGGGCGCAGGCCTGGGGTTCGCCCACCGACAGTGATCCGGCCCTCTCACGTATGGGTCTGGCCCGGCCGGCAGACGTTGCAGGTCGCTACCTCTCCGCCGGGCAGCGCCGCCGCACCGCGCTGGCCCGCCTGCTGCTAGAGGACCGCCCGGTCTGGCTGCTGGATGAGCCTTACACGGCGCTCGATGCCGAGGGGCGCGCACTGGTTGACGCCCTGATCGGGGAGCACCGGGCCAGAGGCGGCGCCGTCATCGCGGCGATCCACGGAGAGGCAGGCTTTGCAGCGAGCGGAGACCTGACGCTGTGAGCCCCGCCCCGATCCTTGCCGCCTTTCGCCAGTCCCTCGGCGAAGCCTGGGCGGGCGGCGCAGGCGCGCTGCTGCCGCTGGGGTTCCTTGGGGGCGCCGCCGTGCTCGTGCCGCTCGGCATCGGAAGCGATGGAGAGACCCTCAAGGCGGTCGGCCCCGGCATTATCTGGGTTGCGCTCGCCCTTGCGAGCCTGGTCACCCTCGAGCGCATCTTCCAGGCCGATGCCGAGGACGGCACGCTGGACCTCTGGCTGCAGGCGGGCGCGCCGGTGTCTGCCGTCGCGGCGGCCAAGACGTTGGCGCACTGGCTGTCGGCCGGGCTTCCTCTCGCTCTCTTTTCGCCCCTGCTGGCCCTGATGTTCCAGGCCGAGGCGAGCCCGTCCCTCCTCGTCAATGCCGGCCTCTACGCCCTCGGCAGCCTCGCCTTCTTCTTCTGGGGAGGGGTTGGCGCGGCCCTCTCGGCCACCGTGCGCCGGGGCGGCCTGCTGATCTCGCTGATCGCGCTGCCCCTGTTCGTGCCGACAGCCATTTTCGGGGCATTGGCGATGTCCGGGGGACCGGGATCAACGGGCGCGCCGCTGTTCCTGGCCGCCTCCACCCTCTTCGCCTGCGCTGTTGCGCCCTATGCCATGGCGGCAGCGCTGCGCTTGGCGGCAGACTGAGAGGGCGCTAGGTCATCTGCCATGTGGTCATACTTCGCCAACCCCCACAAATTCCTTCGCCTGTCGGACTGGCTGGCCCCGCTTTTTTATGCGCTGGCCGCCGCCTGTATCCTTTACGGCCTCTGGCAGGGCCTCTGGGTTGTACCGAAGGACGAGTATCAGGGCGGCGACATCATGCGGGTGATGTTCGTGCACGTACCCGCCGCATGGCTCGCGATGGCGAGTTATTCGGCGCTGGCGATCGCCAGCTTCGTCTGGTTCGTCTGGCGACATGAACTCGCCGACATCGCCGCAAAGGCCATCGCGCCGCTGGGCGCTGTCTGGACCGCGCTCTGCCTCGCCACCGGTTCGATCTGGGGCAAGCCGACCTGGGGTACCTGGTGGCAATGGGACGATGCGCGGATGATGTCCGTATTGTTCCTATTCTTTCTCTTCCTCGGATATATGGCACTGCGCGCAGCGATGGATACGCGCCAGAAGGCGGCCCGCGCCGGGGCGATCCTCGCGATGGTCGGCGCGGTCAATATTCCGCTGATCAAGTTCTCGGTCGACCTGTTCACCTCGCTGCATCAGGATGCGAGCGTCATCACCGCCGAAGGTCCGAAAATGGCGGCAGTCTACCTCACCCCCCTTCTGGTCAGCGCCCTCGGCCATTCGCTCCTCTTCGGCGGCCTCGTGATGACCAGCATGCGGACCGAAATCCGTGAGCGCCGGATTGCGCGCCTGCGCGCCAAAGAGCTGGAGGCGTTCTGACAATGCCCGAATTCGACAAGAACGCCGCCTATATCTGGGCCTGCTATGGCCTCGGCGCGCTGCTGATCCTTGGTTTGACGCTGCAGGTCGTGCTGGCCGCCCGCGCGGCCCGCAAGCAGCTCGAGAAACTTTCCCCCGGCGAGGACAGCGAATGAACCGCTGGCCGTTCGCCCTGCCTGTTGGCGCGCTGCTTCTGTTCGGTCTGCTCGGCGCCTGGCGGATGCTGAACCCGGATAAGGGCGACTTTGCCCGCGTCTCCCGCGCCGCGCCCGAGTTTGTCTTTGAACTGAAGGAGGGCGGCGAGACCTCCTTCGCCCCTCCCCCCGGCGGGGAAACCATCGCAGTGAACCTTTTCGCCAGCTGGTGCGCGCCGTGCGAAGCCGAGCACAAATACCTTATGGCCCTCGGCGAGACACATCCGGGTCAGCTGGTCGGCGTCCTCTACAAGGACAAGCCGGAGAACGGGGACGCGTTTCTCGCCCGCCTCGGCAATCCGTTCACACAGGTGGCACTGGACCCCGAAGGCCGCGGCGGGCTCGATTTCGGCCTGACCGGCGTGCCGGAGACATTCGTGATTTCCGGCGAGGGCGAGATCCTGCTGCACATCAACGGCCCACTGGACGAGACCTCGCTCCAAAAAGTAAGCGAGGCGCTGGGGGCGCCTCGCTCGTAATTCGGTTCCGTCTGGAAACGGAGCTTATTTCTTTTTCTTGGCCGGAGCTTTTTTCGCCGGAGCTTTCTTGGCCGGAGCTTTCTTGGCCTTCGGCGCCGGGGCTTCCGGCTTGTCGCCGACGAGGCCGGTCAGGCCCTGGATCAGCGCCTCCTGCTTGGCTTTTGCCAGCGTCGCGAAGAGGGCGGCGTCTGCCTTCAGGACGGCCGGGAGGGCCTTGTCATGGGCTTTCTTGCCCTTCGGAGTAAGCGAGACTGATTTGGCCCGGGCGTCGGTTTTCGAATCCGAGCGCTTGATCATGCCGCCGGCTTCCATGCGGGCAACCATGTCGGCGAGGGTGGAGCGGTCGATGCCGGTGGCATTGACAAGATCAGACTGGCTGACACCTTCATTACCCGATAGGGCGGACAGAACCGAGAATTGACGAAGCGTCAGGCCGGCCGATTTCAGCGCAGCTGCCGAATGGTTGGCGGCGATCTGCTGGGCGCGGTGCAGGAGATGGCTGGGCGAGGTGTTGAGGTTGAAGGCCATGGTGTTGGTTTCCGTTTTGCTAAGGATGGGATGGGGTGAGAGACGAGATAGATAAACAGGGACAATCCGCTTGGTAGGGCGTTATCAACAACCCCGTAGGCGGATCAATCGCATTCTCCATACAGGCGATAGGATAAAGATTGGATGACTGATCAATTGCCAACTCCTTTCCAACACACAGATTTTCGAATGGCCGTTCCGGAAGGAGATGACAGGGTACGGCGTATCTGCAATCGCTGCAACTTCGTAGATTATGTGAACCCCAAGATCGTCACCGGCTCGGTTGTGACGCAGGGTGACCTGCTCCTTCTCTGCAAACGCGCCATTGAACCCCGCATGGGGTTCTGGACCCTTCCGGCCGGCTTCATGGAAGAAGGCGAAAGCGTCGAGGACGGCGCCCGGCGCGAAGCCAGGGAAGAGGCGTGTGCGGACATCGAGATTGACCGGCTACTCGCGGTTTACTCCGTATCCCGCATAGCGCAGGTCCAGATTATGTTCCGGGCGCGGCTCATGTCGGATATTGCTCCGGGGCCGGAGAGCCTGGAAGTGAAGCTCGTCCACTGGAAAGATATCCCCTGGTCTGAGCTTGCCTTCCCGACTGTGGTCTGGGCGCTGACCCATTTTGCGCAGACGCGCGACAAGGATGCCTTTGCACCGTTCTCAAATCCGCCGGGCACGGACAAGCTGACGCGTTGAGCACCCCCAGGCAAAGCAATCTCATCGCGAGCGCAGCCGAAGAATCAGTTGTGCGCCAGAGCGTTAAGCCGCCGCCGGTTCGGTTTCAGGATCACGCAGATGTTTCAGCGTGTACGGCGTATTCGCCGCGCCAAAGATCAGCACTATGACCATGTTGCCGAGCTTCCAGTTCGCCCACACATCTTCGGCGTCTTTTGCGCCGAATGTCAGTCCAAGGAATTCATAGGTTCCCGCCGGCGCAACCGGAATGCCTGCCATCACGAGCGGCACATCAAAGCCCGGCGCGAAGGTGCGCCAGAGATATTCATTCCATATCGCCATCGCAATGAAGAAAAATCCCCAGCGGATCGCCAGCGTACGCCAGGCGAAATCCGGCAGGTCGAAAACTTTCGAGAAAAGCGACTTCCAGACATTCCGGCCGACCATCAGCGGGATGAAAATGATGCCCGCCATAAACAGCTGCTGGATGGTCGGCTTCACATAGATGAAGGCCTTCTCCTGGAGGAGGATGCCGATGAGGCCAAAGCCGCCCACGATGGCAGAGGAAAAAAGCATCATCTGCGAAACCGGCTCGCGCATCACCAGCTGGCGAAGGAGGAAGCCCAGCATCAGCGCGAGCAGCACGCCGGTCGCCCAGAAGATTGCCGTGTCCTTGTTGATCAGCCCGTCCATCAGATCGACACGCCGGAAGATATTGTAGACCAGCACAAAGGCGATCACGGGGACGAAGTCGCCCCAGAGCTGGTTAGCCTTGCCGGCAGCCGTGCCAATGCCGTTCTCGGTTTTCACTGTCTCGTTCATGCCACTTCCTACGCAGATGCGGGCCCTCTGGTTCTACCGCGTCTGTCTGTCACGGATGTCGCGTGCGTTCCAGCCTCGCGCGTCACCCCGCCGCCTGCATCAGCACGAGGCCCGCCGCCAGGGTGCAAGCCGCCACCACACGGCGCCGGCCAAACCCTTCCTTCAGCAGCCAGGCGCCAAAGGCCGCCGCGAACACAACCGAGGTTTCCCGCAACGCCGTCACCATCGCAGCGTCCGTCAGCGTATAGGCATAGATCGCGAGCCCATAGGAAATGGCGCCTGCCACACCGCCGATGACCCCGTTGCGCAGTTCCGGCCGCATCACGCAGAGCACCCTGCCCTTGCGCTGCCAGAGCAGCACGCCCGTCACGCCGATCCAGTCAAGCAGGAACAGCCACACGATAAAAGTGAAAGGTGTGTCCATTGCCCGCGCGGCGCGTGTGTCAGCGACAGCATAAAGGCCGACCCCCACCGCCGTCATCATCGCCCAGAACAGGGCCGACCGATCGAGCCGGCGGCCGTCCGCCGTGCCGGAGGTCGGGAGCGCAAATACAAGGATGGAGAGGCTCGCCACCACAAGCCCGGCCGTCTGCACCGCGGAAAGGCCTTCCTTCAGCCAGATCGCGGCGAGCACTGCCGTCGCCAGCGGGCCGAGCCCACGCATCACCGGGAACACCAGCGACAGCGCGCCCCGGTGCAATGCCCGGATTACGCAGAACTGATAGAGCCCGTGAACCGCCATCGAGAGGAAGATCAGCCCCCATGTCCCCGGCGGCGGCATCGGCACGAAGGGCGCCAGCGGCACCACCGTCAGCCCCATGACGATGGCCACGATGGCCCGCGTGGTCAGCACATCGCCGCCTCGTTTCACCATGACATTGGTGATCGCCACCGTCAGGGCCGACATCAGGCAGAGCGCGACGGGAAGGAATTCTGGCCCCATTGGGCCAGCGCATAGGCGGCTTATCGGCTCCGGGGAAGCGGCCTTGCCGCCGCACGGGAACGGTCCCAGTCCAGCAACGTTACCCTCCCACAAGGTTCACTCCGGCCAACATCCGCCACGCATTGGAGGCACAGTCATGGGCAAGGGCATTCTACTCTGGTTCCTGGGGGTTCCGATCACCGTAATCCTCCTCCTTCTGCTGGTCTTTTAGGAGGCTTTACATGTCCGCAGCCCCGCTCCTTGCCCCCTCCCCCGCAAACCCGCTGCGCTGGGAAGGCCATTCGATCTGCTGGTCTGCCATTTTCGCCGGCGCATTGACTGCGCTTAGCCTCACGGTTGAGATGGTCGTGCTTGGCTCGGCCTTCGGTTTCGGCTCGATGTCGCCGTTCGCTGGCGACGGCCTGCCGATAGCCGCCATCGGCACAGCCGCGATCCTCTGGCTGGTCCTCACGCAGATCTTCGCCTCGGTTGCCGGCGGCTACATCGCCGGACGAATGCGCGTGCGCTGGTCGATCCATAATGACGAGGTCTACTTCCGCGACACCGTCCAGGGCTTCCTCACCCGGGCGCTCGCCAGTGCCGCACTGTTCGCCATTGCTGCCCTTGCCGCTGCCGGAAGCGCCATTGCCGCCACCGCTGTCACGTCTGCTGCGGCCGTCTCTGACGCGCCCGGCCCTTCCACACTGATCACGGACCGTCTCTACCGCGCGCCGGGTGCAAACCCCGAACTGCTTGCGGCAGCCCGCTTCGAAGCTGATCGTCTCGTGGTTCGCGCCCTGGCCGACGAGGAAGCGGTGACAGCCGCCGACCGAAACTGGCCGGAAACCGATGTCGCCGAATGGGCCGGGGTGAATGCCCAGGAGGCCCAGGCCCGCGTCGATGCAGCGTTCGGCGAAAAAAATGCCCGCGACGAAGCCCGCGGCGCAGTGGATGGCGCCCACGCCGCCACCGCCGCGCTCTCCATCGCCGCGGCCCTCGCCATGATGATCGGCGCCTTCGTCGCCGCCTCCGCATCGGTCTATGGCGGGCGCGAACGCGACAGGCTCGAAGATACGCTGGTCTCGACTTAGGGCGGGACAGGCGCCGCGCGCAGGGCCGTTCCGCCCCCCCCTGCGCGGACCGGTTTCTGCAGCCCCGCCGCAGCGTCAGGGTTTGACACCCCCTCCCCTTGAGGCATCCTCCCCGGCAGGAGGAGTTTGCCATGGCGACACACGACCTGATCATTCGCGGCGGCACCGTCATCGACGGTTCCGGCGCGCCTGCATTTGAAGGCGATGTCGCCGTTTCCGGCGGCGTGATCACTGGGGTCGGCAAGGTAAATGGCAAAGGGATCGAGGAAATCGACGCGCGCGGACAAGTTGTCACGCCCGGCTTCGTGGACCTGCACACGCACTACGACGGTCAGGCCGCCTGGGCCGAAGCGATCAGCCCGTCCTCGCTGCACGGCATCACCACCGCCGTGATGGGCAATTGCGGCGTCGGCTTTGCGCCATGCAAGCCCGAAGATCACGGCCGCCTGATCCGCCTTATGGAAGGCGTCGAGGACATTCCCTATCCTGTGCTGGAAGAGGGCTTGCCCTGGGCTTGGGAAAGCTTCCCGGATTATCTTGATTTCCTCTCGGCACGCAAGTTCGACACCGACATCTGCGCGCAGCTACCCCACGCCGCGCTGCGCGTCTTCGTCATGGGCGACCGGGGCGCCAATCGCGAGGATGCGACGCCCGCCGACATCGCCGCGATGAAACAGCTGGCGAAAGAGGCCGTAATGGCTGGTGCGATGGGCTTTTCCACCTCGCGCACGCTGAACCACCGCACCTCCGACGGCCAGCCGACCCCTACGCTTACCGCCTCGCAGGAAGAACTGACCGGCATCGCCATGGGCCTCGCCGAAGCCGGGCGCGGCGTGTTGCAGTTTGTATCGGACTTCAATGACCCCCAGAAAGAGGCCGCCATGCTGCGGCGCCTCGTCGAGGTTTCGGGGCGTCCGCTCTCTGTTTCACTGGCACAGGCGGATGTCGCCCCGGAAGGCTGGCGCCTGCTGCTCGGCGCCATCGAGGCCGCCGCCGCCGCAGGCCTGCCGATCCGCGCACAGGTCGCGCCCCGCCCGGTCGGGGTGCTGCTCGGCCTTGACCTGACGCTGAACCCGTTCAGCGCTCATCCCGTATATCGCGAGATCGCCGACCTTCAGCATGCAGAGCGTGTACGAAAACTGAATGAACCGGGCTTCCGCGCCCGCCTGCTGGCGGATGAGCCGTCTACGGACAATCCCTTCCTCAAAGTGATGCTCCGCAGCTTCGGCAAGATCTTCCAGCTCTCAGACCCGGTTGATTACGAACCCGGCCCCGAGCGCACGCTGGAGGCCATCGCCGCCCGGCGCGGCGTCCCTCCGCAGGAAGTTGCGCTCGACCTGATGCTGGAGCGCGACGGTCAGGGCATGCTCTACCTGCCCTTTCTCAACTATGCCCAAGGCTCGCTCGACCCGATCGCCGAGATGATGCAGAGCCCCGCCACGCTTCCCGGTCTTTCAGATGGGGGCGCGCATGTCGGCATGATCTGCGACGGCTCCTTCACCACCACGATGCTCACCCACTGGATCCGCGACCGTACGCGCGGGCCGAAGCTTTCGCCGGAATTCCTCGTCCACAAACAGTCCCGCGCCACTGCCGAATGGATCGGCCTCTGGGACCGGGGGCTGATCTCGCCGGGCTTGCGCGCCGACCTCAACGTCATCAACCTCTCCGGCCTGAAACTCCACCTGCCGGAGGTGATCCGCGACCTGCCCGCCGGCGGCCGCCGCCTGATGCAGCGCGCCTCCGGCTACACCGCAACCATCCTCAAGGGCGAAGTCACCCACCGCAATGGCACACCCACCGGCGCCAAGCCCGGCCGGTTGGTACGCGGCAAGCAGGCAGCGCCCGCCTCGGCCCTCGCCGCCGAGTAAGACTCGTAAAGGTCACTTGACTAGTCAAGGTCCCTTGTCATACAGACAAGGAAACTTGACAAGGAGATCACCAAGTGACCCAAGCCAAAGGCTTTCGCACCGCAAACCGCCGCTA
>NZ_JBBEBT010000213.1:0-3209 GCF_040882205.1 Hyphomonas sp. | reverse complement strand
TTCGGGGACATTTTCCCCGCCGCCAGCAAGCCAGCCGCATTCGGTCGCCCGAAACTCCACAAGTTTGCCGTGTTCATGACAGACGGTGAGTTCAACTCCTCCTTCTGTAAGGGCGTCCTGTCACGATCCAGCTATAACATGGGTGACCGGATCAATTGCGAATCCGAGAATGGCAACTCGACGGCGCAGGTTCAGCAATATTGCACGGCGATGAAGCAGGCCCGCATCAAGGTCTACACCGTAGGCTTAAATGTCGGCAACTCGGCCCAGCTGCGCAACGCTCTGACGAACTGCGCAACGAGCTCGCAGTACGCCTACTTCGCCACGGGCTCGGCTGAACTCGTCTCGGTGTTCAACCAGATCGGCCGCGACATCAATGAAGTCCGCCTCGTCAAGTGAACCGGTTCGAACACAGCGTCAGAAGGCCGACCATGAACATACGACACAAACTGGAACTGAAGCGCTTCGGCGCCGCCGAAGGCGCCAACATCGCCACGCTGACGGCGATGCTGATTCCCGCCATCCTGGCGCTGGCGGGCATTGCCATCGACACGCAGAACACGGTGCGCCAGAAACTCAAGGTGCAGGCTTCGCTCGACTCGGCTCTACTGGCCGGCGCCCTGCAACGCCAGCGTGGCACGAATGAGGACACCGTACGCGCTGATGTTCAGCGCTACGCCGAAGCAATGTTCACCGAGCAGGGCGGCGACCTGCTTTGTGCGCCAGTGACGGTGACCTTCGATTCCGAAAGCCAGGATATTGCCGGCAGCGTTCGCTGTGAGCAGCCGACTTACCTGACGCACATGATCGGGCATGACGAACTGGCATTCACTGTCGACGCGACTTCGACCTATGGCATCGGCGTGGTGGACATCGCCTTCATTTTTGACGTGTCCGGTTCGATGAACAGCATGAACCGCCTGCCCCAGCTTAAGGAAGCCGCGGAAGCCGCATTTGACGAACTGTTGCCGGATGATCGCCTGCGCGACGGCTCGGTGCGCATCGCCATAGCCAGCTACAACCATTCGCTGAATGCCGGTCCCTATGCGGCCGCCGTGACTGACGACCATACGCTGAGTGCGGACGGATCGAACAGTGCCGCGCAATCAAATTATAATGCGTACAATGACGAACGCATGATCGACTCCGCGACCGGCAAGCGCTTCTTCTACTACCAACGTGGCACCTGCACGAGCAAAGGCGTTTGCAAGCGCGACTCTAACTATACCTGGAACACGCGGCGCTATTTCTTCGAGGATACCGGCCTGTCGGATTCCTGCGTTTATGAACGCACCGGCGCGCATGCGGCCACCGATGAAGCGCCGACCTCCGCCCGCTGGATCGGGGCGGGCAACCCGCGCTGGAACTTCTCGGCGAGCTCCCCAAACAAGTATGACGGCTGGCGCAATGTGGAAAACGGCAATGCGACCGGATACGGCGTCGGCGCCTATGAAGGCCGCCACGGCACTTGTCAGCCTTCCGGGCCCGTGCCGCTGACCGATGACAAGGATGCGCTGAAGGCGCACGTCAACGGGCTGATCGCCAGGGGCGGCACGGCCGGACACCTGGGCATTGCCTGGGGCTGGTACCTGCTGTCGCCCAAATGGAGCGGTATCTGGCCGCAAGCGTCTACGCCCCGCCTCTACGGCGCGCCGCGCACGTCCAAGTTCATGATCCTGATGACAGACGGCGAGTTCAACATCCAGCACCCGACAGCCGGACGCAGTTCGTTCCAGCAATCGATGGACCTGTGCGACCAGATGAAGTCGCTGCCCAGCAATATCCAGATCTTCACGGTGGGATTCCAGGTGCCCTCGAACGTACAGAAAACCGGCGACGGACGCACCATCCTGCAATACTGCGCCACCTCCCCCGGCCATGCCTTCAGCGCCGACAACGGGACCGAACTGGTCGAGGTTTACAGCACGATTGCCCGCTCGATCTCGAACCTGCGCCTGAAATACTGAACCGCAGCGCTTGCCGGGTGCACCTGCGGATCGCTATGGCTGTGGCTGATGTTTGCCTGGATCCCCAATGCCCTGACGATGTCGCGCTGCGTGTTCGCGGTGCTGGTGCTGTACGGCCAGCTGAACGCGTCAGTCGCCGCAGATGCTTTGTCCGGGGCAGGCGGCGATGAGGCGCTGCGCCAGGCGACCCTGGAACAGCTCTGGCACCAGTTTGCACTGCTCGCCTTCATTTCCGGCGCGCTGACGGATTTCCTCGATGGCTGGGCGGCGCGCCAGTTCAAGGCAGAGAGCCGCTTCGGCGTCTGGCTGGACCCGGTTGCCGACAAGCTGCTGGTCGGCCTCGCGCTGCTCGGCGTGTCGCTGACGCTGCAAAGCTGGCTGATCTATCTGCCCGCGGCGCTGATCATCGCGCGCGATGTGTTCATGACCTGGCTGCGGACACGCCCGGAAGCGGCGGGCGTGGCGGCGCCGTCCAGCCTCGCGAAACTCAAGACCGGGATCGAGATGGCGGCGATTGCCGGCCTGATGCTGCCATTCGCATTAGCGCCGGCGAGTGTCACGGCGATGGAGCAATCGGCGCCGCTGGCCCTGGCGGGCGCGGGCGCGCTTGTGCTGCTTCTGTGGGTCGCAGCGGCCTTGTCGCTGGTGACTGCGGCGCAGTATGTGCGCGTGATCCGCGCGGTCTGACCGTCGGCATACGGAAATTTCAGTCGCCGCCGCCGCCCCGGCGCAGTCCTGCCCGACTGATGCCATGATTGGCTTTGAAATCTGGGCGCATGAGACACAGGCGCGGACCCAGACCCAATCTCATCGCCCTCTTGCTGGCAGCGCTGGCCTTCCTGTGCCTGCCGGCGCTGCTGGCGGTTGCCGAAGCCGGGGCTGTGCCATCGACGCAGCGTTCGGAGGCGGCCTATGCTTCGCTCAAGCCGCAGCTGGAACAGGCGCTGAAGGCGAAGGGCCTGAAGCTCGGCAGCCCGGTCTACCTGCGCCTTACGAAAGAGCCTGCCGAGCTGACGGCCTATGTCAGCGATGAGGACGGCGCGTTCAAACCCTTCCGCACCTGGCCGGTCTGCTCCGTATCCGGAACACCAGGGCCGAAACTGCGCGAGGGCGACGGACAGGCTCCGGAAGGCTTCTACACCGTGAAACCGGCGCAGATGAACCCAGCCTCAAGCTACCACCTTTCCTTCAATCTCGGCTATCCCAACGCTTTCGACCGCGCCAATGGGCGCACGGGTAGTT
>NZ_JBBEBT010000212.1:0-3246 GCF_040882205.1 Hyphomonas sp. | reverse complement strand
TACCTCCTGACACCGTTCCTGCAGAAGGTTGGTCCGGAAGTGCGCGCCAGGATGCGCCAGCGCGTGGTGGACGAGCTGACGACGACATTTGCGAGCCACTACACGGCGGAAATCTCGCTGGCCGAGGCGCTCGATCTGAAGACGCTTCAGGCTTACAATGCCAAGGCGACGGGGACGAAGTACCTGATCAATCCGGCGAAGTAGGCGTTTCAGATCACCTGATAAACTGGCCGTCGTCCCGGGATTTGCGGAGCTGATACTCAGGGACCCAGACTAGCTTTTTTTCGCCGGGTCCGGTCTTCGCAGCAAGCTGCAAAACCGGGATGACGACAAGCGGCCGTTGCGAGGAGGGAGAGCGCGGGTGATGGACCCTCAGTGGCCTCCTGCCATCGAGGGCTTTCGCATACAGTGAAAGCCCGGGGTCTTGCCTCCTTCGGGGGCTGGCCGGGATTGATGAAAGGGCTCTGCGGATTACCGCTTCAGATGCTCCATGCCCTTGATGTCGCCCGGCTTCGCGACGGGGACGCCGAGCTTGGCTTTGACTTTTTCCGCTTTTGGTTTGCGGACTTCTTTTTTCGACTTCATTTGACCCTTGGCCATGGGTTCAGCCTCTCAGCAACCGGGCCATGATTGGCCCATGAGTGAAAGATAATTCGGTTCGGGCCGGAATGTAAGGCCGCTTACTCGACCGCTTTCGGCACGACGAAGAAGCCGTGCTCCGTGCGCGGGGCGTTGGCGAGGACCTGGTCCTGGATGTTGCCATCGGTGATGACATCGTCGCGCATCGGAAGCTTTGTTTCGACCACCGAGGTCATCGGCTCGACGCCCTCGACATCCACTTCGCTGAGCTGGTCGATCCAGCCCATGATGCCGTTCAGTTCGCCGGCCAGCTCGTCGAGGCGCTCTTCCGGCACCGCGATGCGGGACAGGCGGGCAACTTTGCGGACGTCGTCGCGGGTAACGGTCATGGGCCGACTCCTCTGGAAAGGCCCGATTACGCCATAGGCAAAGCCGCTTCAAGGCGGTATGTGCCCTGCGATGCCGGTAGTTGACCTCTTCGACCTGCCCGCGAAGGGCGTGCTGCTGGGCCTCGACCCCGGCACCAAGACGCTGGGCGTGGCGGCGACAGATGCAAGCCGCATTCTCGCGAGCCCGGTGGAGACCGTGCCGAAACTGAAGCTGGCCCCTGCCCTGACGCGGTTTTTCGAGATCTATGATGACCGGCAGGGCGCAGGGCTCGTCGTGGGCCTGCCGCTGAACACAGACGGCAGTCAGGGGCCGCGCGTGCAATCGGTGCGAACGCTGGTGTCGAACCTGCTGAAGGTGCGAGACATTCCGGTGGCCTTTCAGGACGAGCGCTACTCGACTGTGGCGGCGGACGAAATCGTGCGCGAGCTGTCGTTCACCGAGCAGCGCCGGTCCGACCGGATCGACGCCATGGCAGCAGCGATGATTCTCCATTCAGCGCTGGAGCGGCTGGGGAAAGGCGCATGAGCGCCTTTGCTGCGGCGCTGGTGCCGGTGATCCTGATTGTGGCGCTGGGGCAGTTCCTGGCGCGGCGGGGTTTTGTGCCACCAGAGGCGTTCCGGGCGCTGGACCGGCTTTCATTTCTGGTATTGCTTCCCGCCCTGATCATCCGGGCACTGGCAAATGCGGAATTTGACGGCGCGCCCTGGCTGATGCTGGGCGCGTTGATTTCGGCGCAGGTGCTGCTGGGCGCGTTCGGTCTGACGGCGCGCTTCTGGCCTGGCATGACGCGACCTGCAACTGGCACCATTGTGCAATCGAACGTGCGCTGGAACACGATCATCGGCCTGTCGCTGGGTGGACTGTTGTTCGGTGACGAAGGCCTTGCGCTGGTCAGCCTCGCGGCGGCGGCGATGATTCCAGTGGCCAACGTTATTTCCGTGTACGCACTGGTCAGCCATGCCCAGCGTCCGCCCGGCGAGAAGCCGCGCCCACTGCTGGCCTTGACACGCAATCCGCTGATCTATGCCTGCCTGATCGGCATTGCGCTGGCGAGCTTTGATTTGCGCCTGCCGGTGATCGCCGACGAAACGCTGAAAATGCTGGCGAATGCGGCGATTGCGCTGGGTCTCCTGAGCGCCGGCGCAGGCGTGGACCTTGGCGCGCTGACGCGGGCGGGTTTGCGCACATTCACCTGGTCTCTGGTGCGCCTGATCGGCCTGCCGGCACTGACGCTGGTGATCGGGCTGGCGATTGGCCTTGAGGGTTTGCCGCTGGCTATCGCGCTGATCTGCGCGGCGACGCCGACCGCGCCGAACTCCTATGTGCTGGCGCGGGAACTCGGCGGGGACACGACGCTGGCCGCCAACTTCATCGCCGCGCAGACAACGCTGGCGGCGCTGACGCTGCCGCTGACATGGCTGGTGATCTTGTTGCTGGGGGCGGTGTAGCCGCTGTCACCCCGGCTTTCGCCGGGATGACGAGCCGGAAGCTCAGGCGGTAACCGTCTGTTTACGGACGAAACCGAGGCCCTTGGCGAGGGCTGCGCGGGAGTCTTCGTATTCGCGCACCAGCTGGTCCACGAAGACCTGCGTGGGGACGCGGGCCTTGACGGCGCCGATGCCCTGCCCGCAGCCCCAGATGTCTTTCCAGGCTTTCACTTCGGTATTGCCCCCGGAGCCGAAGTTCATCTTCGAGGGATCGCTTTCCGGCAGGTTTTTCGGGTCGAGCCCGGCGGCGATGATTGACGGCGTGAGATAGTTGCCGTGCACGCCGGTGAAAAGGTTCGAGTAGGTGATGTCTTCGGCGCCGTATTTTACGATGGCGTCCTTATAGCCTTCCATTGCGTTGGCTTCGTCGCAGGAGATGAAGGCTGATCCGATATAGCCGAGGTCAGCGCCCATCGCGAGCGAGGCGGCAACGGCGCCGCCGGTGGCGATGGAGCCGGAGAGGGCCAGCGGGCCATCAAAGAATTCGCGGATTTCCTGGATCAGGGCGAAGGGCGAGAGCACGCCCGCATGGCCGCCGGCGCCGGTGCAGACGGCGATGAGCCCGTCGGCGCCCTTCTCGAGGGCTTTTTTGGCAAACCATGTGTCGATCACATCGTGCAGCACGATCCCGCCATAGGAATGGATGGCATCGTTGACATCCTTGCGCGCGCCGAGCGAGGTGATGACGACCGGCACCTTGAACTTCACGCAGGCCTCGATGTCATGCTCGAGGCGGTTGTTGGTCTTGTGGACGATCTGGTTGACGGCGAAGGGCGCGGCCGGACGGTCG
>NZ_JBBEBT010000211.1:0-3252 GCF_040882205.1 Hyphomonas sp. | reverse complement strand
TACGCCGCCGGTCTATGACGCCGAGCTGGGCTATGTGATCGATGTGGCGACCGAGCGGCTGGCTGCGGCGCTGCCGCGCATGCCGGGCGATGCGGTGGTGACGCTGACGATTGATCCGAAACTGCAGGCGCGCATCCAGCAGCGCATCACCGAGCGGATGAAGAAAGACGGCCCGGCCCTGCAAGCGACGCAGGCGGCGGCGCTGATCCTCGGCAAGGATGGCCGCGTGGTCGCAATGACCGGGGGCACAGATTACAAGACCTCACCCTTCAACCGCGTGACGCAGGCCAAACGCCAGCCCGGCTCGAGCTTCAAACCGTTCGTATACGCCCTGGCGCTGGAAGACGGCTATTCTCCCTATGACGTGTTCAATGACCGGGCCATCAGCATAGGCAAATGGAAGCCGGTCAATTACAATGGCGAGTTCATCGGGCCGATGACCCTGAGCGAGGCGCTGACGCGTTCGACAAATACGGTCGCGGCGGAGCTTGGCAACGAATCAAATCCGGCGCGGGTGATCGACCTTGCGAAGCGTTTTGGCATCCGCAGCGACATGCAACCCTATCCTTCTCTGTCACTCGGCAGCCAGGAAGTGAACCTCTGGGAGATCACCGGCGCGTATGGCGTGTTCCAGTCCGGCGGGCGCCGCATGGAGCCGTGGATCATTGCGAAGGTCACCGATACGCGCGGCAATGTGCTGTTCGAGCAGCCGGCCATCGAACCGGAGCGTGTGTATGCGGAGGACTATGCCGCCGACATGAATGCCATGCTGACGCGGGTGGTGAGCGCCCCGATCGGCACTGGCCAAAAGGCGCGCTTCGGCAACTGGACCGTGGCAGGCAAGACCGGCACCAGCCAGGACTGGCGCGATGCCTGGTTCATCGGCTTCACCTCGGCCTATGTTGGCGGGGTATGGATCGGCAATGACGATGACAGCCCGATGAACAAGGTGACCGGCGGCGGCCTCCCGGCTGACCTCTGGTCGGACATCATGGAGATTGCGCATGAGGGAAAGAAGCCCGCACCGCTGGCCGGCGAAGGCCTCGCGCTGGTCATTGCTCCGGATGCGGAAGACCGGATTGCCTTCTACCGCGGCCTCGCACAGGCTTTCGGCAGCGCGTCGGGCGGCACGGTGACCGCCAGTGCGGGCGGCGGGATGATCCAGCAGGCGGAGTAGGCGGCGCTCACCTTCAGGTTCTTTTGGGAGGAGACCCGCACCTCCCATCGCTGCGCGGTGGGCCCCTACTCACATGCAGTTTACCTGCCCAAGATGGGAAGGGCGCCGGTTGCATTGTTTGGCGGGCGGGGTCCCGGGCCAAACGGCTGCTGCGCAGCCTTTGCGAGGGATTGTCTGTCTTAAATGTCCAGCGTTTCCACGAAGGCAGCGTTGTCCTGGATGAACTTGAAGCGGAGTTCGGCTTTTTTGCCCATCAGGGTGTTGATCAGGTCGGCGGGCTTCATTTCGGTGAGTTCGTCCATCGAGTCCGGCAGGGTGACGCGCGCGAGGACGCGGCTTGCGGGGTTCATCGTGGTCTCTTTCAGCTGGCCGGGGTTCATCTCGCCGAGACCCTTGAAGCGGGTGAGGTCGATTTTCTGGTTGCCCTTGAAGTGTTCCTTGGTGATCCGTGCACGGTCTTCATCGTCCATGGCGTAATGGATGTTGCCCTTGTTCGCGAGCTTGTAGAGCGGCGGCTGGGCCAGATAAAGCCGACCGGATTCGATCAGGCCGGGCGTGAGGCGGTAGAAGAAGGTGATCAGCAGCGCCGCGATATGGGCGCCGTCAACGTCGGCGTCGGTCATGATGATGATGCGCTCGTAGCGCAGGTCATCGAGATTGAACTTGCGGCCAAGCTCCGTGCCAAGGGCGAGGGAGAGGTCAGCGAGTTCCTGGTTGCCCATCAGCTTGTCGTCGGAGGCGCTTTCGACGTTCAGGATCTTGCCGCGCAGGGGAAGGATCGCCTGCGTCTCGCGGTTGCGGGCCTGCTTGGCGGAGCCGCCGGCCGAGTCGCCTTCGACGAGGAAGAGTTCGGTGCCTTCCGGACCCTTGGCCGAGCAGTCGGCCAGCTTGCCGGGGAGGCGAAGTTTCTTGGTGGCCGACTTGCGGCTGATTTCCTTCGCCTTGCGGCGCTTGGCGCGCTCATCCGCGCGGTCGATCGCCCAGCCGAGAAGCTTGTTTGCTTCCTTGGGGGACTGGGCGAGCCAGTGATCGAAATGGTCGCGTACGGCGGCTTCGACGAGGCGGAAGGCGTGCGTTGAAGAAAGCTTGTCTTTCGTCTGGCCGACAAACTCCGGGCCCCGGATGAAGACCGAGAGAAGGAAGCCGGAATGACCCATGACGTCTTCGGCGGTCACTTCGGCGGCTTTCTTGTTGCCGGTCAGGTCGCCGAAATTGCGCAGGCCCTTGGTTATGGCCGACCGGAACCCGGCCTCGTGGGTGCCGCCTTCGGGGGTCGGGATGGTGTTACAATAAGAGCGGGCGAAGCCGTCCTGCTCGCCGAAGCCGGCCTGTGTCCAGGCGATGGCCCATTCGCACTTGCCGTCATGGCCCATGTCAACGAGCCCGGTGAAGGGAGCCTCGGTGATCGTGGCCTTGTCGTGGAAGACTTCTTCCAGCTGATCGGCAAGGCCATTGGGGTAGGAGAGGACGGCGTCGGCGGGGATTTTCGAGTCTTCGGGCAGGAGGTCTGCGTCGCAGGACCAGCGCACTTCAACACCGCGGAAAAGGTAGGCTTTCGAGCGGGCCATTCCGAAGAGGCGGGCAGGGCGCCAGCGCAGCTTGTCGCCGAAGATCTGAGGGTCCGGCTTGAAGCGGACCGAGGTGCCGCGCCGGTTGGGCGTTGTGCCAACCTTGGCGAGCTTACCCATCGGGGCGCCGCGCGAGAATTCCTGGCGATACACCGTGCGGTCGCGGGCGACTTCGACTTCGACATGCTCGGAGAGGGCGTTGACGACCGAGATGCCAACGCCGTGCAGGCCGCCGGCCGTGGAATAGGCCTTGTCCGAGAACTTGCCCCCTGAGTGGAGCGTGGTCATGATGACTTCAAGCGCTGATTTCTTGGGGAATTTCGGGTGCGGATCGACCGGGATGCCGCGGCCATTGTCGGTGACGGTGAGATAGCCGTCAGCGGTGACCTTGATCTCGATCCGGTTGGCATAGCCCGCGACGGCCTCGTCCATGGCGTTGTCGAGCACTTCGGCGAAGAGGTGATGGTAGGCGCGCTCGTCGGTGCCGCCGATATACATGCCGGGGCG
>NZ_JBBEBT010000210.1:0-3259 GCF_040882205.1 Hyphomonas sp. | reverse complement strand
CGAGACTGCTAATCGAAGCTCGGGGACCCGTGGAATGGGTAACACTCAACCGGCCGGGCGCCCTGAACGCTCTGAACCCCGCGATGATCGAAGACCTGCGCGACTACTTTCTAGGCCTCCCGGACCGCAAGGACGTACGGATCGTCGTCCTGCGCGGCGCTGGGCGTGCCTTCTGCGCCGGTCTCGACCTCAAGACCGAATCTTACGCCGACGACACCGCGTCCGGCGGCGGCGTGCAGCGCGGCCTGAAGACCCAGCACCGCATTGCCGAGATCGTGATGGCCATGCGCCGGTGCCCGCAACCGATCATCTCGCTGATCCATGGCCCGGCCTGCGGCGGCGGTTTCTCCCTCGCGCTTGCCTCCGACATCCGCATTGCCGGCGAGAGCGCGAGAATGAACTGCGCCTATATCCGCATCGGCCTCGGGGGCTGCGATATCGGCTCGTCCTATTTCCTACCGCGCCTGGTCGGCGCCTCGCTGGCGGCTGAACTGATCCTCACCGGCAAATTCATCAATGCGGAGCGCGCTCTCCGCGCAGGCCTCGTCGCGCAAGTCGTTGCGGATGCAGAGCTTGAAGCCGCCGCGCAGGAAGACATTGACCTGATGCTGACCACTTCGCCGCTGGGCCTGCGCATGTCGAAGGAAGCACTCAACATGAACCTCGACGCCGGCGGCATCGAAGCGGCCATTGCGCTGGAGGACCGCAACCAGATCCTCTGCGCTCAGACCGAGGATTTCCGCGAAGGTCTGAACTCCTTCCTCACCCGGCGCCCGCCGGTGTGGAAAGACGCCTGACACGCAGCCGGGCCTGCAGTTTCGATTTGACCGGATGGAAGCGGATGTTGTCTTATTTTCCCCTGAAGGCGCCGCTTTGCGGGCCCGCACCGGAGTCGTGACAAGATGATCCGCTTTCTGTTCGTGCTGATCCTGCTGGCGATTGCCGGCATAGCCGGGCTCGCTTTCGTGCCGCTTGCAACGGCGCTGAACCTCTCCGGCGCATCTGACAATGGCGTCGAATGGACGGGCTCGCGCGGCTCGATCTTCAGCGGCGGCCTCGACAACCTTACGGTCAACGGAACCAATTATGGAAACGCAGACCTGACGCTAGATCCGTCCGCCCTGCTCGACGGGACGCTTCAGTATGCGGTCGAATGGTCTGGCTCGCATGGCAAGGGCACCGCCAAGGTTTCAGTGGATTCCGGTCAGACGGTCACGCTTATGGACTATGTGATCAATCTGGACCTTCAGGACTATGAGCGTGCCGCGAAATGGATCCGCCAGACAGGCGGCACCGTGAAACTCGAAGGCCCGGCCATACAGTTCAAGGGCAGCGAATGCGTGGTGGCCGAAGGCGTTGCCACCAGCGATGTGCTCGACCTTAACCGGGAGGTACTCGGATCCGGCTGGAGCGACCTGCGCGGCAATATCTCTTGCGACGAGGGTAAACTGCTTGTGCCGCTGGAATCGGAAAACGCCGCCGGGACCCGCTTTTCCTCTTTCCTCCGCGTCGCGCCGGGATCGCCCGGGAAGTTCGAAGCGCGTATGTCGGGGCGCATCTCCCGTGCCCTCCGCTTTGCGCTGCCGCTTGCAGGTTTTGCGCGGGACGGCGAGGATTTTGTCTACATTCCCAGGGCCGCACCGAAGGCGCCAGCACAGCCTGTCGCCGAATTGCTGCGCGCCGTTCCTGATTAAGTTCAGCTGCGGTCGAGTAGCACGTCGATGGTAATGTCGAGCGCTTCGGCGAGGCGTTTGGCTGATTTCAGACCGTATGACATGCCGCGTTCGATTGCCGAGATATGGTTAGGCCGGATGCCGCTGCGCTCGCCAAGTTCGCGCTGGGTCATCAGCCGGAACTGACGGACCACCCGTACTGTATTTTCCCCGTCACCGATCCGTTTTAGCAATGCTGCCGGAAGCGGCGCCGTACTGCCCGCCATGCCGCTCCTGCGGCCCGACAGGGAGGTCTCGAGTTGCTTCTCGAGCACCTCGACCTTGCGTTCCAGATCCAGCACCCGGATCTCGAGGTAATAGATAAGTTTCGGATCGCCCATAAGACCTGCCCCGGTTGCAGGTCTCCAGCTTTAGAGGCCTTCTGAAACGGTTCGGTGTCGGAGAGGTCACAGTTTTGTGTCGCTAGCCCGCCTTGGGCTGTTCAATGGTGCCCGCCACAGGACTTGAACCCGTGACCCTCTGTTTACAATTATGTTTGTAGACAGATCGCTGGTTTTCGAAGGTTTTTGCATCCCGTCGCCGAAGACCTACAGGTATCTGTATATATACAATATAAGGGCCTTTTTCCACGTCGCTGCTGATCGCAGGCGCTTGCTCCTGTCCGGACTATTTTGCAGGAATTTGCAGGACATTTCACAATAGCGAGCCGGTTCAAACCCTTCATTGATGTCGATGTCTCGCGCCTGGCAGAAAGCGCTTTTGGCGGCGGGGTGACTGCCTTGGTCCAACGCAGCGGCGTTGGGTCTTGGTTGCGCTTGGCGATAATGAGTGTTCACAATGGGTTCCATGAAGAGACGATGCGAGCCTTCGAATTGATGGGGACATACCAGAATCACCCCATGGATTTCGCGGATGCATCGGTCATCACCGCCGCTGAAACGCTCGGCACTCGCAGAGTGTTTACGCTGGATCGAAAAGATTTCGAGACCTATCGCATTAAGCGCGGGCACCGCCTCTATCCCGTGGAGATCGTATAAGGGGTGAGATCGATTGACGACGCTTTCCGGCGAAGCCCGGCTTGGTGCCGGCGACGCCGGCGACCGACACGAATGGATTGACCTCGCCGGTTGCCTGCAGCGCTGATCAGAGCCGACCTGGCCCGAAGCGGACATTGGCCGAAACGCAGGTAGCATCGCCTTGAACGAGGGGCTACTGGGGCTCAGACCAGCCCCGATGCGCACCGAGACGGCCAAAGACCGCGTCATTGACCGCTTTTTGCGCCGGTGATACCGTTGCGCACGGCGAAATAGGTAGTTTCAAATTTCTATCCCCGGCGCCCCCGAACTAGCGATAGCAATAGGTTCCAACGAGATACTCGACCAGTATCTGGAGGCGCTCGACCTAAAACCACAGCGCGCGGATTTCTACTTCCTGCGCGAGATCGTCCAGCGTCACGTTGCACGACTGGCCTTTTGCAGCGTAGGCCCACGACTGGGTGACGCACTGCCGCTGGACGTCGCCTCGTTGCACGATCGCATCGTGGTACGGCGCCGCGGTGGATACTGCTTCGAGCACAACGGACTGTT
>NZ_JBBEBT010000209.1:0-3332 GCF_040882205.1 Hyphomonas sp. | reverse complement strand
TTCCTGATCCGGCCGGCCTTGGCGGCCGGAAAATGGGTCATCTGCGACCGCTTCGCCGACTCCACACGGGTTTATCAGGGCGTCTCGGGAAACCTGCCGGCGGAGGTCGTGCTGACCCTCGAACACCATGTGGTTGGCGCCACCCACCCCGATCTCACGCTGATCCTCGATGCCCCCGTGAGCCTCGCCTTTGAGCGGCGCGCAGCCCGCGCCGGACTCGCTGACGTGTTTGAACAACGCGGCGACGGATTTCATGAATCCGTGCGTCAGGCATTTGCAGAGATTGCGCGGCGCGAACCGGAACGCTGCCGGATCGTGGATGCGAGCCGTGCCGCCCCCGAAGTTGCTGCGATGGCCTGGTTGCATGTCTCCCAACTGCTCGCCGAAGCAGCATCATGAGCGCCGCCTGGCCCCTGTTTGGCCATGCCGAAGCCGAGCGCCGGTTTCTCGACGCGCACGCGCGCACCAGACTACACCATGCCTGGCTGATCGAAGGGCCGGAAGGTATCGGCAAACACCGTTTCGCGCTTCGCCTCGCCGCGTTCCTGCTTGGCGCGCGCGGGCCTGATGCAGCACCTCTGGACGCCGGCGAGAGGGATCCCGTATGGCGCGCCGTTTATGCCGCAAGCCACCCGGACCTTCGGACACTTCAGCGCGGCCTCAACGACAAGGGCAAGCTGATGCAGGACATCAGCGTCGAGCAGGTTCGGACGCTGACGGAATTCTTCACGATGAAACCGGCACTTGGCGGTTGGCGGATCGGAATAATCGACGCCATCGACGAGACCAACCGCAACGGCGCCAATGCGCTCCTGAAGACCCTTGAAGAGCCGCCGCCGAAATGCGTGCTGTTCCTGATCAATCATGGACGTGAACCGCTTCTGCCGACGATCCGGTCGCGGTGCCGCGTGCTGAAGCTTTCCGCTCTGTCTGACGAGGATTGTCAGCGCGCGCTGGACGCGGCGGGCGCGCCACAACAGGCCGCGCGGATCGCGAAGGGCAGGCCGGGGAAGGGCATCCGCCTGTCATCGCCGCCTGCCCTTGCCGCAGTCGAGGCCGCCCGGGCCCTGCTCCGGTCTGCGCCGAATTTTTCCGACAAGCTGGCCATGTCCGCGTTGACCGCCGCAGCGGTCGACGATGCCTCCATCGAGGCTTTCCGCGCCGAACTGCTCGACTGGATTGCCGACCGCGCCGAGGCCGATCCTTCGGCCGCCCGGGTTTGGCTGAAACAGGCACGCCTTGCCGCCGACGGCGAGCAATTGAACATGGACGCCGCCCAGGTCGCCTCAAAACTGGTAGCGGGGCTTTATGAGTTGGCGCAGGCCGTCTAAACGCCCCGCAGATGTTTGATACACACGTGAACCTGCACGGCGAGGCCTTCGCCAATGACCTCGACGACGTACTGGCCCGCGCCCGCGGCGCCGGCGTGCAGCGCTTCCTCGCGATCTGCGATCGCTACGACAATTTTCCGGCGGTGCGCGCAATAGCCGAAGCGCATGCTGATATCTGGTGCTCGGTGGGTGTCCATCCCCACCATTCGAAGGACGCTACAGACCTAACTGCCGAAACGCTGGTCGCCGACGCGGCGCACCCCGAGGTCGTCGCGATCGGCGAAACAGGGCTCGACTTCCACTATGGCTACAGCGCCGAGGCAGACCAGGTCCGCAGCCTGCGCGAGCACATCAAGGCGGCCCGCTCGACCGGTCTGCCGTTGATCCTGCACACGCGCGAAGCCGACAGCCTGATGGCCGACATCCTTGAGGATGAGTTTGCGAAAGGCGCGTTCCAGCCGCTGCTGCACTGTTATACCGGCGGGCAAGACCTTTGCCGGCGCGCTCTGGCGCTCGGCGCATATGTCTCCGTATCCGGAATTCTATCCTTCAGGAGTGCCAAGGACGTGCGCGCAGTGATCGCCGATGTGCCACTTGATCGGATCATCCTGGAAACAGATTGCCCCTACCTCGCGCCCGTTCCCATGCGCGGCCGGCGCAATGAGCCAGCCTTTCTCGTGCACGTCGCCGAGGCGCTCAGCGCGCTGATGGGGATCGATACAGATACGGTGAAGCGCGTGACGACCGAGAATGCCCTGCGGCTCTTCGCGAAGGTCGCTGCCTGATGGCCCGTGCGCGCCTTGTCCTGCTCGGCACCGGTTCATCGGGGGGCGTTCCGCGCGTCGGCGGTGACTGGGACGCATGCGATAGCGCAGAGCCACGCAACCGGCGCACCCGCTGCAGCGCGCTACTTGAACGCTGGAACGAGGCCGGCGCCGTGACGCGCATCCTGATCGATACCGCGCCCGATCTGCGCGAGCAGCTGCTGGCCTGCGGCACGGCGCATCTCGACGCGGTCGTCTACACGCACGACCATGCCGACCAGGCCCACGGCATCGATGATGTCCGCGCCTTTGCCATTCGCCAGCGGGCGCAGATCCCGACTTATTTTGATGCGGCGACGAAGGAGCGGCTGGAGCGGCGCTTCGACTATATCTTCCATGGCGCGGCCGGTTACCCGGCGATCATGGCGCCGCAATCCGCTGTGGAGCCGTTGCAGGCTTTCAAAGTGCCGGGTCGCGGCGGACCTGTGGAATTCCTGCCGGTCGACATGGAACATGGTCGCATAAGGTGCCTCGGCCTGCGGATCGGCAATGTGGCGTACTGCAACGATGTGAACGGCCTGCCGGCGGAATCGATGGACGCGCTTGGAGGGCTCGATACGCTGATCATCGACGCGCTCCGCTATACGCCGCACCCGTCGCATGCGCACCTTGAGTTGACGCTGTCCTGGATCGCCCAGCTGAAGCCGCGCCGGGCGATTCTCACCAATCTGCACGTCGACATGGACTACCAGACACTGGTGAAGGACTTGCCGGACGGTGTGGAGCCGGCCTTTGACGGCATGGAGATCGTGTTCGAGTTGTAGGGTAGTGTGAGGGGAGCGGGGTCGCGGCTGCTCAAGACACCGGTTGCAGTGTCAGCCACATCCGGCTTGAAATCACGTAATTAAGAATTTCCCATAATATTGATTATGCGAACGACGGATCTCTATGGGTGGAGCGGGCGCGTGTGATTGGGTAGACTGATTTGCGCGCACTGCAAATGAGTTCTGACGCACCAAACTTCCGCCTTGTGCCAGGCCGCGGCCGGGTAGCCGGTCCGGCTCCGCGCCTTGAACCGATTCACTGCTGCTTAACCCGCCGCGGTCTCCCCTTCCCCCGATCAGACTTTCTCTTCCGGGCTCTTCCGGGCTCTTCCGGGCGGGCTACTCCCACTCAATCGTACCCGGAGGTTTCGACGTGATGTCATAGACGACGCGGTTCACGCCCTTGACCTCGT
>NZ_JBBEBT010000208.1:0-3361 GCF_040882205.1 Hyphomonas sp. | reverse complement strand
GGGGCCCCGCGCACCTGCCCGTCGACAGAGGCAGACCTTAGGTCCGCCATCATCGCCGGAGTGCTTCAGGATGCGGGAAGAGGCGATGCGACCCGGTCGCCGGCGCACTTTCCGAATGATCGTGAGCTTTGGCAAAGATACCTGATCGCGTCGCCGGGGTTAGCCCTCCAGCGCGTCCTCGATGGCGGATTCCAGGAGTGGGATGTTGGCGCCTTCGATGTGTTGTTCGCCGATGAAGAAGCCGGGGGTGCCGCCGACCGCGAGGTCCTGGCCGAGGATCTTCATCTCGGACAGCTGCTGCTGGACCGCCATGGATTTCATGTCGGCGCGCATCCTGGCAACGTTGATGCCGGAGGCCTGGGCGACCTTGTCGATGCTGGCGTCGGTGAGGTCGTCGTTCGACTTGATGGCCATCAGGCCAACGTGCATCTCGAGGTACTTGTCCTGCTTGCCGGCGGCGAGCGCGGCGAGCGCAGCGGTTTCGCTGATGCCGCCGAAGATCGGCAGTTCCTTGAATACGATGCGGACCTGACCGTCATACTCTTCCGGCAGGGCACGGACCCAGTCGACCGAGCGTTTGCAATAGCCGCAGCGATAATCGAAGAACTCGACGACCGTGACCCTGGCGTCGGCCGGGCCAATCGAATAGTCGCTGGCGAGCGAGTAGAGCTTGTCGGCGTTCGAGTTGATCGCGGCCCTCGCAGCAGCGGCCTGGGCGACCTTCTCCTTTTCGCCCAGCGCGATCAGCGCCTCTTCGATGATCTCGGGATTTTCGATGATGTAATCACGGACGATCTTTTCGATCTCGGCCTTGCTGGCACCGGCGCCGGCGTCGGCGCAGGCAGGAAGCATCAGGGCGATGGCAGTCGCCGCGAGGGCGAGCAGCGGCTTTCGGAGGAGAGGCGTCATTCGGCGTTGGTCCCGTGGATTAAACTGGCCGGACTATAGGGATGTCCGCGCCCCCGTCCACCCTCGCTCACACAGGCGTTACCGGCGGTCTGTGACCGAAAAGTCGCCGAAAGGCAGGGTGCGGCCAGACGTTTCCAGCGACAGGCGTGAGCCACGGCCATAGCGCTCGTAGAAAACGCGGTTGTCCGGGTTGCTGGGATCGGTAATCAGGACGATGTCGTCCGCCCGGCGATAGTTGGTCGAGCCCTTGTCGAGCGATTGCGAGGCGCGCTTGGCGAAGGCATTGGCGCGGACAATGTCGCCGACCCAATAGGCGGCTTCGGCGGTGGCCAGCTGGGCTTCGGCGCGTCGGTTCTGGTTCTCGAAGGTGATGGCGAGCTGCGCCCAGGCGAAGGCATTGTCCGGCTCGGCAATCAGCGCGTCCCGAAGCGCCGTCTCGGCGGCAGCGGTGTCGCCTTCGCCATTCCGGGCGTTAAGTGAACGGGCATAGTTGATCAGCAGCAGCGGCTGGCCCGGCAGCAATTCGAGCGAGCGGGCATGCGGCTCTACCGACGCTGCGGCGCGTCCGCTCTCGAACAGGATCTGGCCCTTCAGTTCCTGGAAATAGGGGTTTTCCGGGTCTTCGGCGATCAGAGCGTCGGTATCGACGAGGGCGGTCTGGATATCGGAGGCGCGATAAGCTGAGATGGCGCGGGCATACCGCGCGGCCGAGCTTGTATTGCTGGCAGGATAGTCACGGCGCACTTTCAGGGGCGAGTCGAGGAAGCCCACCAGTTTGGCCCGCAACATTTCATACTGTTTCTGTTCACGCTCCGTAGGCTGAACATCCATTAGCCCCGTCGCCACTGCCAGCGTGCGCGCAGTGCGGATCCGGTCTGATGCCAGCGGGTGAGAGCGGAAATACGGATAGCGCTTTGCATCCGACAGCACTTCCTGGTACCGGAAATTCTCGAAGAACTCGACGATCCCCGCCGGAGACTGGCCAAGCGCTGACAGGTATTTCACGGCGGCAGCATCAGCGGCGGATTCTTCGGCGCGCGTATGAACGTAGAAGTTCAGGGCGGCGAACTGGCCGGCGCTGCCGATCAGGGCGGCGCCGGCTTCGCCGGCAGCGATGGCGAGGATGCCGAGGCCGATGGAGACGAGCGCGGGGCGCATCGCCACTTCACCGGCGCGCATGCGGGCAACGGTATGGCCGCAGGCGATGTGGCAGGTTTCGTGGCCGATCACGCCTTTGATCTGGCCGGGATTTTCCGCTTCGATCAGCAGGCCTGAATGCAGGTGGATCCGCTGTCCGTTCGCCACAAAGGCGTTCAGCGAGGGGTCATTGATAATGAACAGCTGCACGTCTTCCGGCACAAGACCGGCGACTTCGAGGATCGGGTCGGTCCACTCGCGCAGCGTTTCCTCGATTTCGGCGTCACGGATGAGGCCCTGGGCCGACGCGCTGAGCGCCAGTATGGCTGAGGCAGCAACAGCAGCGACCGAGCGGAACAGTGTTGCAGCCATCCAGAAACTCTCCGCAAACCGTCCAGACATCGCCTGGACAGAGACCAGAGCTAACTTAGGCGCTTAACCGCCCGAAAGCGAGGCTCGCCAGCACCGGTTACTGAATTGTCAGGTTTCGCCTGACGCGAATGTGAACGCCAGTTCGCGATCAAGGTTGACGCCCGTTTCGGTGCCCATAGGGGGGGCATCGGCATGCGGAACAAGTGCGTTGAGCTGCAGGCCCTGGCCTTCCAGCGTCAGGCGGATCAGCGGTCCGGTCAGGCGGCGGGCGGTCACCACGAGGCGCACGGGCGAGGCCGGCGCGATCTGGACGGCTTCCGGGCGGCATCCGAACAGGGCGCCGGAGCCCGGCGCCAGAGCCTGCCAGGCCACCGGCAGCAGGGCGCACGGCATGATATTGACGCTGCCGAGGGCACGGGCGGCGGCCAGGCTGGTCGGGCGGCGGTAGACATCGTCCGGCGTACCGGACTGAAGCAGGCGACCTGCAGAGAGGATGGCGATCCGGTCGGCGCTCTCCAGCGCTTCGGCGGGATCGTGCGTGACCATCAGCGCGGGGATTCCGGCGGAGCGGACGGCGGCGAGCGCGGCCTCCCGCACGCTGCCGCTGAGGGCCGGATCGAGGCCGGAGAAGGGCTCATCCATCAGGATCGCATCGGGCTGCGGCGCCAGGGCGCGGGCGATGGCGACGCGCTGCTGCTCGCCGCCGGATAGTTCATGCGGGTAGGCGCCGGCGCGGTGCGTCAGGCCCAGCAGGCCTATCCAGTGATCGATGCGGGCGGTGGCTTCAAGACGCGGCAGGTGTTTCAGGCCGAAGGCGACGTTGCGCTCTGCCGTCAGGTGCGGGAACAGGGCGAAGTCCTGGAAGATGAGGCCGATGCGGCGTTGTTCGGGCGGAATGGTTCGTCCGGGTACGGACAGCACGCGGTCGCCGAGCCGGATCTCG
>NZ_JBBEBT010000207.1:0-3384 GCF_040882205.1 Hyphomonas sp. | reverse complement strand
ATCCGCGCCGAGGCCAGCGAGCGCCTGCGGCGCCAGCTGCGCGCTGTCCGGAATGAAATCACCCGCGTGAAAGCTCGCATAGACGAAGCCTTCATCGAAATAGAGCCCCACCGGCGCCTCGGCGATATATTCGCCAAACAGGGTCTCGACGATGAAGCTCGTCACGGCGCCATAGTCCCGCGCCGTACACGGATCACCGTCGGCGCTGGTCACGTTCTCGCCGGGGAAGGTCGCGCAGTTCGAACTGAACGTCTGGCTCAGCACCAGCGGGTTAGCCATTGCCGCGGCGGGGAATGCTGCTACCAGCTGGAACGTCCGGGCGTCCTCGCCCCGGCCGATCGTGATGTCCAGTTCCTCGAGCGTGCCGCGCCCTTCGAGATAGTCCGGATTGATGATCCGCCAGTCGCTGATCGCCACAGACAAGCCTTCCGGCCAGGGTCCGTAGAGTGTGTCTTCCAGCATCTGCATCGCCTCTGCCCGGCCTTCGGCGGTCATCAGCCGGTCGATATCCAGTACGGGCACCGGGTCCGGCTTGTTGGCCGTATCGAGGCTCGCATAATTGAGCCCCAGCATCGTGCAGCTCGACGTGACGAGGAGCGTAAGGCCCGCAAGAAGGGTCAGGCCAATCCATCGCAAAACCCGGATGATCATGAAGTCCGTCTCGCCCCGTCTGAACGCTGACACTGCTAGCCAATTGCGGGAACGCCGCCCAGCCGTCTCTCCGGCCACTTGCTTCCCGTTCCGGTCACGTTAGCGTGTTCGCATGAAGATTATCAGTGGACTTGTTGGCCTCCTCCTTGGCGCCGCGCTCGGGCTCGGCAGCGCCCTTGCGGCGGCCGGAATCATCGGCCCGGGCATGAAATTCGGGGGCGCGGTAGACGTCTCCGGCTGGGTCAGCGACTGGACTATCGGGTCCGAGGCGGCCAACCCCTGGACCCGGGCCCGCGTCGCCCGCCACGGCCTCCTGGCCCTGACGAAAGACGAAGCGGTCTATTTCACCCGCAATACCGATCAGGCGGGCGACCGGCTGATCGAAGACTGCACCTACCGGGTCTCCGGCGGCGAAATGCCCGCCCTCTGGTGGTCAGTCACGCTGTACGACGCGACGAGCTACCTGCCCGCCAACAAGGACCGCGCGCTCTCATTCGACCAGACCAAGGCTGGCCTCGGAGACGGCGGCGATTCCTGGTCGTTCATCGTCTCTGCCACCGGTCCGGAGACCGGCAGCTGGGTGTCGAGCCAGGAGGCCGGCAATTTCGACCTGACGCTGCGCCTTTACAAACCCACGCCCGAACTGATCGCTGACCCTGAAGGCGTCCTGGCTTCCCCGGCCATAGAAAAACTCGCGTGCGGAGGGCCCGCATGATGCGTCTCCCCGGCATCGGCCTTGCCACCTTCGTCCTCGGTTTCGCCACCGCGCATTTCTTCGTGCTGGACGCCCTGCCCGGTAACATTATGTCGAAAGCGCGCGAGCGCATGACCGCCAGCGGCATCGCCCCCCACGAATGGCGCATGAGCCCGCGCGTTACCCCAGAAACGCAAACAATCGTGCGCCCATCACCCGACCTCGCCTATGCGATCTGCGTGATCGACGTATCGGACGGCCCGGTCACGCTCAGCGTGCCGACCTGGCCGGAATACGGCTCGCTCTCTATCTTTGATGCGTCCACGGACAATGTTTATGCTGGGTCGCTCGACGCGCGCCTGCCGGATGCGCCGGGCGCGCGCACGGTCGTCGTGCAGATGGAGGGCCAGTATTCAGGACCCGCCAAAGGCGTGGACGTGGTGACTGTGAAAAATCCGGAAGCTCTCGCGCTTATCCGCCGCCTCGCACCCTCGCAAGGGCTCTACGATGCGGCGGCAGCACTGTTGCCGGTCAGCACCTGCGGCCCGGCATAGACCGCCCCCAACGGGCTCAAACAGGGCAACGCATCCTGACAAGCAAAGTCCAGGGATGGACCAAGCAGAGCCCTGGTGTTGCGTAGCCTATCCTTCGACTTCGACTGGGATGAGCGTGCGTTTTATTGCCGGTGTTGATGGCCCTTGCAGCCTACTCCGCCGGCACCTGATCTGGCTCGCGCTCTGCCTGCAGCTTTGCAGCCCTGTCCTCAACAAGCTTCACGATGAGCTCCACCATGTCGGCAGTCGAGACATTGTGATCGGCCCGTCCGTTGACGAACATCTTGCCGCTGTCCTTGCCGCCGCCGGTGAAGCCAAGATCGGTCATCGCCGCCTCGCCTGGCCCGTTTACGACGCAGCCGATGATCGACAGCGAGATTGGCTCGGAAATATGCGCGAGGCGCTTCTCCAGCGTCTCGACCGTCCGGATCACATCAAATCCCTGCCGCGCGCAGGACGGACACGCAATGATATTGACCCCCCGCGTGCGCAGGCCAAGCGACTTCAGCATCTCGAAGCCGACCTTCACCTCTTCCTCGGGCTCCGCCGACAGCGACACGCGGATGGTGTCGCCGATGCCGGCCCAGAGCAGGTTGCCCATACCGATGGAAGATTTCACGGTGCCGGTGCGCTGCCCGCCCGCTTCCGTGATACCGAGATGCAGCGGCGCGTCGGTGGCCTCCGCCAGCAGCTGGTAGGCCGCCACGGTCATGAACATGTCCGAGGCTTTCACGGAAATCTTGTACTCATGGAAGCCCAGATCATCGAGGATGCGCGCATGGTCGAGCGCGCTTTCCACCATCGCGTCCGGGCACGGCTCGCCATACTTTTCGAGAAGGTGGCGCTCGAGGCTTCCGCCGTTCACCCCGATCCGCATGGAACAGCCATTGGCGCGCGCTGCTGCGACGACTTCCTTCACCCGCGCCTGCGACCCGATATTGCCGGGATTGATCCGCAGACAGGCCGCGCCCGCATCGGCGGCTTCGATGCCGCGCTTGTAATGGAAATGGATGTCCGCCACGAGCGGCACGGGGCTGCCTTTGACGATCTCGCGCATCGCCTTCGTGGACTCTGCGGTCGGGCAGGAGACGCGCACGATATCGGCCCCGGCTTCGGCGCAGCGAATAATCTGATCGATCGTCGCTCCCACGTCCTCAGTCGGCGTGTTGGTCATCGACTGGACGGCAATCGGTGCGTCCCCGCCGATCAGCACATTGCCGACCCGGATCTGGCGGGACTTGCGCCTCTCGATATTGCGCCATGGGCGGATCGGATTGTGGCTCATGGGCTATTCAGCGCCTTCCCGGCTTCCTGTCAGCTCCACATGTGGCGCCGGGCGCCGCTTGCGTAAAGGGCTAGCGTGTCGCGTTGCCATTGGCGGCGGCCGGTGGGACCTCTGCCACGACCGGCGCCGAGATTTCGGCAGCCCGCACCAGTTGTTCGTCCACGCTGATCGAGAAGACCTGCGCACCTTCAGGGCCGAGC
>NZ_JBBEBT010000206.1:0-3386 GCF_040882205.1 Hyphomonas sp. | reverse complement strand
ACGGGCGCATGAAGATGAATCCATACAGGTTTACCTCGGGCGCTTAAGCAAAGACGAACATTGCGCGCCTCGAGACGACCCTGGCGCGCACCAGCGGCTATTTCGGCATCGTAAATTATCAAGGTGCCAAGTTTGCAGCGGATAAGGCTTCGGCCAGCCCCGTGCTCGCCCGCCTCAGTGATAAAGGTCTCGCCTTCATTGATGATGGCAGCTTCGATCGCTCGGTCCTGTCCAGCATCGCCCGGGAGGCGGGCCTGCGCTATGCAAGGGCCTATGGGCCGATCGATAACCGCCAGACGCCGGCGGATATCAGCGCGGCCCTGATGGACCTTGAAGCGGAAGCCCTCGAGAAAGGTGCGGCCTTCGGGTCCGGCTATGCTTTCCCGGTTACGGTCGAAGCCGCAAAGGTCTGGATCTCGCAGCTGGAAGAGAAGGGCCTCTTGCTCGCCCCGGTTTCGGCCATCACCAATGCGCGCCCGCTCGAGGTGCGCACTGGCAGCCTTGATATGTCTGGGCTAAATACTGGTGGGTGACCCAGCCCAAGTTCGATTCAAGCCTGTATCGTCCGAATGTCGGCCTCGCCCTGTTTTCCAAGGCGGGACACGTCTTCATCGGCCGCCGTGTGAATGGCCGCGGGCCGTTCCAATGGCAGATGCCGCAGGGCGGCATCGATGACGGCGAAAGCGCCGTGAAGGGCGCCTTGCGCGAGCTCGAGGAAGAAATCGGCGTGCCGGCCAAGCTGGTCGATGTGCTCGAGGAAACGCCGGACTGGCTGCACTACGAGTTTCCGCCCGACCTGAAGAAGCGCTTGCCGGGGCCTTATCACGGCCAGAAGCAGAAATGGTTTGCCCTGCGGTTCAAGGGCTCGGACAGCGATGTGCGCCTCGACCGGCATACGCCGGAATTCGATGCCTGGCGCTGGGCGCCGCTGGAAGAAACGCCGGACCTGATCGTGCCATTCAAGCGGCCGGTGTATCTGGAAGTGGCGGAGCGTTTCCGCCGATGGACCGAACCGGTGCTGCCGGGGCGTGTACCGCAGGGCTGACGGGGAGGGGACATGCCGACACTGCTGATGATCCATGGGGTCGGGTGCGATGCCAGCGCCTGGGATGCGATGAAGCCTGCCTTCCAGGCCGGTGGCTGGACCTGCGAGGCGATCACGCTGTTTCCGGACCAGCGCGTACGCGAGAACCCGCCAGCCAGCCTGCCGGACCTTGGCATCGCAGACTATATCGACGCATCAGCGGCGCAAGCGCGGCGGCTGGCCGCGCGGGACGGCGCAAAGCCGGCCGTGATCGGACATTCGATGGGCGGGTTGATCGCCCAAGTGCTCGCCGAAAGGGGCGAGGTGTCAAAGGCTGTGTTCCTGACGCCGGCGCAGACCAAGGACTGCGCCGTGATCGGACTTTCGGTGGCGTGGACCTTCTTCAACGTCATCACGAAACAGGACCGCACCCGGTCCTACAAGATATGGAAGACCGGGTTTAAATCCGGCGTCCTGAACCGCGTGCCGAAAAGCCGCCATGACGCGATCTATGCGGGCGCCCTGTTCGATTCGGGCAAAGTTTACGGTGATATCTCGGACGGCCTTTCGGTCGACGAGAGCAAGGTGGCGATCCCCACGCTGACGATTGCCGCCAGCCAGGACCGCGCGACGCTGCCGCAGGGTGTGCGCAAGGTCGCCGCGAAGTATGCGTGCAGCCCGGTCGCTGGCGATTTCATCGAGTATCCGGACCATGCCCACTGGATCGTGGATGAACCGGGTACGGACAAGGTCGCTGCCGATATTCTCGGCTGGCTGGCGCGCGCCGCATGACGGAAGAGGAAGTCCACGGAGTTCACGACTATGTTGCCGACCCGCGCAACGTCGATGTGCTCATTTCGGTGAACGGCGCGCTGAAGCGACGCGAGGAAGCGGTCGTTTCCGTGTTCGATTCCGGCTATCTGCTGGGCGACGGCGTGTGGGAAGGCCTGCGTATCCTGGACGGCGGGGTCGCCTTCTGGCCGGAGCATCTGAAACGGCTGTTCGCGGGCGCCAAGACGATCGACATGGACATCGGCTTGACGCGGGAAGAACTGACTGCGCGGCTGATGGATTGCCTGAAGGCCAATGGCATGCAGGACGGGGTGCACATCCGCCTGATGGTGACGCGGGGGATCAAGAAGACGCCCTATCAGGGGCCGCGCTTCACGATTGGCAAGGCGACCATCGTCATCATCCCGGAATACAAGACGCCGGTGCCGGACGTACAGGCGCGCGGGGTGAGCCTGTTCACGGTGCACGTGCGGCGCACGGGGCCGGCCGAGCAGGACCAGAAGCTCAATTCGCACTCCAAGCTCAACTGTATCATGGCCTGTATTCAGGCGGACAAGGCAGGCGCCGACGAGGCGCTGATGCTCGATCCGGCCGGATTCGTGGCGACGTGCAATTCGACGCATTTCTTCATCGTGCGGGACGGCGAAGTGTGGACGTCGCCGCCGGAATACTGCCTCGGCGGGATCACGCGCGGCAATATCCTGCGCGTCTGCCGGGAGGCGGGCATCCCGGCGGTCGAGAAGCGGTTTTCGCTGTTCGATGTCTACTCTGCCGACGAGGCTTTCATCACCGGGACGTTTGCGGGCGTCACCCCGGTGCGCGAAGTCGACGGCCGTGTGATCGAGCACCTGGATGGTCCGGTCTCGCAGCGCATTCGCGCGCTCTACAGGGCGCTGCAGGCGAAAAGCCTGACACCGATTGCATGAGCGCGCCGGTCCGGATCGCCATGTGGTCGGGTCCGCGCAACCTGTCGACCACGATGATGCGCAGCTTTGCAGCGCGCGCCGATACGGCGGTCGTCGACGAGCCCTTCTATGCAGCCTTCCTGCAGATCACCCGACTGGACCATCCGATGACGGAGGAAATCCTGGCCGCGCACGAGGCGGATCCCGGCAAGGTAATTGCGGCGATGACTGGCCCCGTGCCCGGCGGCAAGCGCCTCTTCTACCAGAAACACATGATCCACCACATGGTGGACGAAATTCCCATGGACTGGCTGGACCGGATCGAGCGGCACGTACTGCTGGTCCGCCATCCGGCGCGTGTCATCGCCTCGTACCAGCGAAAGATGGAGACGCTCAGCCTTGAGGCGCTGGGCATCCCGCAGCAGATGGACCTGTCGCGGCGTCTCGGGCCTGTGCCGGTGATCGATGCTGACCGCGTGCTTGAAGACCCGGAGAGAGTGCTTTCCCGCCTCTGCGCGGCCCTCGATATCGGGTTCGATCCGGCGATGCTGAACTGGCCAGCGGGTCCGCGCGCGGAAGACGGGGTCTGGGCACCGCACTGGTATGACGCTGTCTGGGCCTCTACGGGCTTCGGGGCGCCGGCCGGACCCTTGCCGGTGCTTTCA
>NZ_JBBEBT010000205.1:0-3396 GCF_040882205.1 Hyphomonas sp. | reverse complement strand
CTATCTTCTTGAAGGGATCGACTGGCGGGCGCCGCAGCAGACATGGCGACCGCAGACAGCCGGATAATCGTCCCGGCGGCGCCATCAAGCCTCTCGCCTTGATCTGCAAATCGTGATTCGATTCCTGCATGCCGCACACGGATGATATTCCCGAGGATATTGAAGCGCTGAAGGAGATGCTGCGCGAGCGTTCAGCAGAGACGATTGCCCTTAAAGCCAGGCTTGTTGAAGCAGAGACAGCGCGTCTGTCAGCCGATGACCTCATCAAGCACCTGCGCCTTCAGATCCTCAAGCTGCAACGCGCCCGGTTCGGCCCGTCTTCGGAACGCTCGGCACGCCTGATCGAACAGTTTGAGCTGTCGCTGGAAGATATTGAAGGCGACATCGCCGAAGACGTGGCAAAGGCCGAGGCCGTCAAGACTGCTTTGGTTCCGGCCCACACGCGCCGCCAGCCGAAGCGCGGGCCGCTGCCCGAGCATCTGCCGCGCGAACGGGTCGTCGTCCCGCCGCCGCAGGCTTGCCCCTGTTGCGGCTCGGACAAGCTCTCCAAACTGGGAGAAGACGTCACGGAAACACTTGAGGTCATCCCGCGGAAGTTCTTCGTGAAGCAGACCGTGCGCGAGCGCTTCAGCTGCCGGGCCTGCGAGACCATTACCCAGCCGCCCGCGCCGTTCCACGTGATCGCACGCGGGCGCGCTGGCCCCTCCCTGCTCGCTATGATCCTGTGGTCGAAGTATGCAATGCATCTGCCGCTGAACCGGCAGGCGGGCGCGTTCAATCATGAGGGCATACCCCTCGAAGTCTCCACAATGGCGGACTGGGTCGGGGTAAGCGCGGCTGCGCTTGAGCCACTGACAGAGCTTATCTGCAAGTACGTCTTTACGGCCGCGCGTCTGCACGCCGATGACACGGCCGTGCCGGTGCTCGCCAAAGGCCAGACACGCACCGGGCGATTATGGGCCTATGTGCGCGATGACGTGCCGTTCGGCGGGCATGATCCTCCGGCGGTTGCTTACTACTACTCATCCGACCGGCGCGGCGAACATCCGCAGACCCATCTCAAGGACTGGAGCGGCATCCTGCAGGCCGATGCCTATGGCGGGTTCAATGCGCTCTACGGCGAAGCGCGTCTGCCAGGCCTGATCCGGGAGGCGGCTTGCTGGGCACATGCACGGCGTAAGTTCTTCGAGCTTGCCGACATTGAAGCTGCCGCCCGAAAGAAAGCGGCCGGTAAAACACAAAAGGCGATCTCACCGATCGCGCTTGACGCGGTCAAACGCATTGACGCGGTCTTTGACATCGAGCGCGCCATCAATGGTCAGACCGCAGACGACAGGCTTCGCGCCCGCCAGGAAAGCATCAAGCCGCTTATCGGTGAGCTTCACGACTGGATGACCGCGCAGCGGGCCCGCATCTCCGGCAAGGGCGATCTCGCCAAGGCTTTCGACTACATGCTGAAGCGCTGGCTCTCGTTCACCGCGTTCCTTGATGATGGCCGCATCTGCCTGACCAACAATGCAGCCGAACGCATGATCCGCCCGCTCACCCTCGGCCGGCGCAACTGGACGTTCGCCGGCTCGGACCGCGGCGGTGAGCGCGCCGCTGCAATCTACACGCTCCTGCAGACCGCCAGGCTCAACGGCGTCGATCCGCAAGCCTGGCTCGCCGACGTGCTTAGCAGGATCGCCTCCCACCCCGCAGCGCGCCTCAGCGAACTCCTGCCTTGGAACTGGAAACGCGATCAGAAACCCAACGCGACCTGATCAACCGCGCCCTTGGCCGGATGCGTACTCTGAAACCGCAAACTGGGGAATTTTACTCCGGCGCTTTTTGGCAAAATTACTTCGGCATTGACAAAAGGCATCCGCCTCGCAGACAGTGTTACAGAATCCAAGATAGATAATATTTTCACCGAACGGCCAATGCAATTGTAGGAATAGATATGCGGCGCAAGTTGACAGGAGTGATGATCGGCCTTTCGATGGCGTGGTTTCCGCTCACGGGTGCCCGGGCGGATGAGGTGCAGGCTGCATCGGCGTCAGCCCGGATCTCGGAGTCGCGTCAGGTCGACTATGTATCGCAGGTCACTGGCCGGCCGTACCGGCTGCTGATCTCCCTGCCCGAGGCTCCGCCACCTCCTGAAGGCTATCCGGTCGTGTATGTCACTGATGGCGGCCTCTATTTCGGAACAGTGACCGAAACCGCGAGGCTCCAGGGGCTGAACTTCTACACGCCGCCGATAGTCGTCGCGATAGGGTATCAGGAGGAGGGAACCAGGCCCGCACTTACCCTGCGAACAAAAGACCTTTCGCTTCCAATCGATGCTGCTTCTATCGAGGCAAATCCGCTCTTCACTCACAGCAAGCTGAAGGCGGAGGACACCGGCGAGCTCGACGATTACCTGACGATGCTGCGAACCGAGGTTAGAAGCCGGATTGTGGCCGAGTACCCCGTGGACCTGTCGCGTCAGGTGATCTTCGGCCATTCGCTGGGAGGGCTTGCCGTGCTGCGCCAGCTGTTGCGCGATCCAGCAGCCTATTCAGGCTACATCGCCTCTGCGCCGTCGATCTGGTACGATGACAAGGCTGTGCTGGCCGATATGGATGGGCTGCCGGACCTGCTCCGCCCGCTTTCGAAAGCACCAACGCTGATCCTTATGGTAGGCGGGGACGAGGAGGATTTGCCGCGGATCGCGCCGGATAACGACACTCTGCCAGCCGCATTGAGCAGCATATCGACGGCGGAATTGCGGGAGGGCTTACGCATCTCTGCCATGGTCACCAATGTTCAGCAGCTTGATGAGCGTCTTTCAGAGATGGACAATATCAACGTGACGACAGTGGTTTTCCCGGATGAAGACCATGCGAGCGTCGTGCCCGCCGCAATCAGTAGGGGGCTGCGGCTCACGCTTACGAAGTAGGTTGGGCATGCCGGAAGTGACGTTCTTAACATCCGTCTTGACATTTTCGGATTATAAATAATCCATAGATTTATCAGATTATTCTCCACGTCGTATATTGGGGGCAATATGCGGGATCGGGGGAAGCAGATGGCACAGAATTACGACGTTGCGGTGATCGGCCTTGGTGCATTTGGCGCATCGATCCTCTATCAACTTGCCCGCCGGTCCGTTCGTGTGGTCGGAATAGATCTCTACGTTCCACCGCATGACCGGGGTGCCAGCCATGGCGAGACGCGCATCACTCGCCAGGCGATTGGAGAGGGCGAGATTTACTGCCCGTTGGCAATTCGATCTCAGTCAATCTGGCGGGAGCTCGAGGAAGAGACAGAGGAAAGGCTTTTTCTTGACTGCGGTTTTGCTGCGATCGATAGTTCCGGTGGCGCATCTAACCTGCATGGCCGGACGGGATTTGTTGACCGGACGATAGAGGCGGC
>NZ_JBBEBT010000204.1:0-3443 GCF_040882205.1 Hyphomonas sp. | reverse complement strand
CCTTGGTCCCAGAGGTTCTGGGTGACGGTGGACTCATAGGTGGGCGTGAACTCGCCGAGGATGCCCGAGCAGGCGGTCGTGCGCACACCCTTCGTGCAGTAGAGGTCCTTGATGCCGAGGGGGGCGCCGTCGAGCTTGCCGGCCTCGCCCCTGGCGCGCCGGGCGTCCGACGCCCTGGCCATATCCATCGCCTTTTCGGGCGTCTCGACGATGAAGGCGTTCAGCACGCGCGCGCCCTCGATGGCGCCGACGAAAGCCTGCGTCAGCTCAACCGAGGAAAACTGTTTCGATTTCAGCCCGTCCAGCGCTTTGGCGAGGGTCAGGGCGGTGAGATCGGTCATGGGGCGTTGCCTTTGCGTGAACTTTGCCTGCTAGGGCCGTCGCGTCAAAAGTTCAAGTCTCCGTGAGCCCATTGCAGCAGCGGCGCCGGGGGCGCACACTCGCCATACCGAAGCCGAACCGGAGGATTTCCGCATGAAACCGATCGCCCTGGCCCTTGCCGCCGCCCTTGTCCTGACTGCCTGCGCCAGCGGGCCCGTTGAGCCGCGAAAGCGGGGAATGGACGCCTATGCCGACGATCCGCGCCTCGGCGAGGAGACCCAGCGAATCTGCTTCTCATCGAACATCGACGGATTCAGCCTCAACGAGCGCGAGACCGTGGTGCTCCATGAAGGGCGTGACCGGTACATGGTGGAGGTCACCGCCGGGTGCCCGGACCTCGAGTTTGCCGAGGCGATTGCGGTGGACAGCGCGACGGGCTGCCTGACGCCGGGCGATGCGATCATCGTGACGCGCACGCTCGGCGAACCGTTCGGGAACAACCGGTGCCTGATCCGCGAGATGCGGGAATGGGACGAGAAGGCAAAGAAGCCGGAGGCGGCGCCGGCGGAGCTGCCGGCAGAAGAAAATCCGGTCTGACCCGGCTGGCGCGCGCGTCGGCGCATGCTAGAGACGGCTCCATGCTGGTACGACACGAAGGGGGCCGCGCCGAGGTTCGCACCTCGCCCCTGCATGGACGCGGATTGTTTGTTTCCGGACACATTGCGCCCGGCGCGGTGATCGGCGTTTATCCCCTGCTCGTGCTCAGCCATGAGGACACGGCGCACCTGAAGGCAACGCGGCTTTATCACTATGTTTTCTATGTCGATGAGCGGGCCGATGGCGCGGCACGCTGCGCGGTTGCCTTTGGGGAAATCTCGATGTGCAATCACAGCCCCGATGCGAATGCCGGGTTTGAGGTTGACGCGGTCGCGCAAACCGTCACCCTGACAGCGCTCACCGATATCGTATCGGACGCCGAAATTCTGATCGACTATCAGGACTTTGCCGAAGAAGCGCTTTGATGGTCCGCCGGCATCAGGCGAGTTTGCCCGATTGCCAGCCTTTATACCAAGGCAAGAGCTCTTCAGGAATTTCCGAGAGGAATGCGCTGTCTAGCGGGTACTGAGGCATGCTTTCCCTGACCGCGTTCAGCAGTGCCAATCCCTGCTTGCGATCCTTTGGACGTTTGAGCGCATTGCGCGTCTCCTTGCCCGGCATCCAGAGTTTCCGGAGCGCAAACCAGCGCGGGTCCGGCGCAACGACCCGGACGGGTGTCCCGTCGAGACAGGCTGCGACCTGATCCACCGGTTCGCCGAGCAGGAGCCATTCCTGCTCAGGCAATGGCACAGGGCGCGGCTTATCCATCTTGCCCAGCGTCGCGGCTCGAGAAGGCGCAACCAGAATTTCGACTTCATAAGCCCTGGAGTTTCTCGCTTGGAATGTCCGCTCCGGGTTCACAGTAAAGGTCGGATCAACAGCCTTCAGCATGTCCCATAATACTGTTTCCGGCTCTTCGCTCTGTTGGGCGGACCAGGCCATGTCGAAGTCCTCTGTTTCTACCGCCACCCCAGACAGGAACCCGGCTGCTTCGACAGCATAGGCCGCCATTGCATTTGTTCCGACTACCAACAAATGACTACCCAGCAGGTTCCGCCGGTCGCATTCCTGCAGAATCGGTCCGGCCGAACTGGAAATCATCGGCAACCGCATTGCCCGGTAAAGACGCCCGCTTTCCTCCAAAGCGCTCCGGGTATTGTCTCTCTGCGCCTGAGCGGTCTGCTTGGCCGTTCGGTAGGTCTGGAATTTTTCCTCGGCGGCATCGTCCAGGCGGCCAAGGCTTCGACCGTTTCCGCCGCGATCAAATATTTCGTAGAGATAGGTCTTGCCATCGACAATCTTGCGCCGCAGGTCATATGGCAAGGTTGCCAGCATGCGTTCGGCCTCGATCCAGACCTCATAGCGCTGGCGCAAATCAATGAGCGTCCTGAGCTGCTCATCCGAAAAGGGCTTGACGGGGATCATGCAGGCTATCCCACGTTTTTCTGATTTTGAAAAATGTGGGATAAATCAATAAAATTCAACTATCTGAACAGTCCGCTAACGTGACTTTCCAGGATTGTTTACCATAGCCTAAAAGGCGCAAGTCAGTGCCACTCAATTAATCAGGAGGAAATTCCATGACCAACACGTTTCCCAAGACCGCGCTCCAGCTTCGCAGCCATCTTAAGGCTTCGGGCGAACTCGAGATTTCGCTGGCGGACGTCGCCGTGCCGGAGCCCGGCCCCGATGACGTGGTTATCCGCGTCGAAGCAACGCCGATCAACCCGTCAGACCTTGGCCTGCTGGTCGGCGGTGCGGACATGAGTACGGCGGTCCAGTCGGGCACGACGGATCGACCGGTGATCACCGCGAAGGTGCCTGGCGCCGCGATGCGCGCGATGGCGGCGCGGATGGACCAGTCCATGCCGGTGGGCAACGAGGGCGCGGGCGTGGTGGTTAAGGCGGGCTCGTCCCCGGCGGCGCAGGCGCTGCTCGGCAAGATGGTGGCCGGTCTCGGCGGCGAGATGTATTCGCAATACCGGATGCTGAACCTGGCGCAGGTGCTGGCGCTGCCGGAGGGCACCTCGGCGAAGGATGGCGCGTCCTGCTTCGTGAACCCGCTGACGGCGATCTCGTTTGTCGAGACGATGAAGATGCAGGGGCGCACGGGCATCGTGCACACGGCAGCGGCCTCGAACCTTGGCCAGATGCTGGTGAAGATCTGCCAGAAGGATGGCGTTCCCCTGGTCAACATCGTGCGCAAGAAGGATCAGGCCGATCTGCTGAAGGGCCTCGGCGCAAAGTATATCGTCGACTCCTCCTCGCCGAATTTCATGGAAGAGCTGATCACGGCGCTGGCCGAGACGAAGACGACGCTGGGCTTTGACGCGATCGGCGGTGGTCCGCTCGCCGGGCAGCTGCTGGTGGCGATGGAAGCGGCGGCGAGCCGCAACATGAAAGAGTTCAGCCGGTATGGCTCTGGCCAGGAAACACAGGTCTACATCTATGGGCGCCTCGACATGTCGCAGACGCTCGTGCCGCCGGGCGTGGGCTTCGCGTGGAACCTGGGGGGCTACCTCCTG
>NZ_JBBEBT010000203.1:0-22399 GCF_040882205.1 Hyphomonas sp. | reverse complement strand
CGCCCCCGCCCCTTCGATGCCCGCGTCGATGATCTCACCGGCAAGCCCGTGGTCGCGAATCCGCGCCGACCCCGACTGGCCGCCCGTCACTTCCTTAGACGGGCAGCCCATATTGATGTCGATGACATCGACTTGCGCGTCCGCCATCAGCCGGGCGCCCGCCAGCATGTCGCCGGGGCGCCGCGCCGCGAGCTGCACGATCCAGAAACCCGCGCCCTCATGCCGGCAGGTGCGGCGAACCACGTCCGGCCGCGCCCGTGCCAGCGTCTCTCCGGCTACCATCTCAGACACGACCGCTGGCGCACCGAACCGCACGGCCTGGCGCCGCATCGGCGCGTCGGTCGCGCCGGACATCGGCGCCAACCAAACCCGAGGTGCCTCAAATTTAATCATTTCGATATCTTGACGAATTTCGCTTTATTCACAAGCGCACAAATCATGAGCAGCACAATATTCGTGCAGAAAGAGAATTCGTGCGACTGTATAGTCACAGGATAACGGCTGGCCTAGAAGCGCGCCATGACACGCGTCGCTGCCATAATCGTAGCTGGAGGCTCGGGAAACCGGGCTGGAGCGGGCACGCCCAAACAATGGCAACCCCTCCTCGGCCGCCGCGTCATCGACTGGTCGATTGATGCTTTCAGCCAGCATCAGGCCATTACCGATATCGTGGTGGTCGCCTCACCTGAGCTAGGCGAACCGGGCAAAGGCCAGCGATTTGTCCGCGCCGAGCCCGGCGCCTCCCGCACCCAATCCGTCCTCAGCGGTCTTGCATCGCTAACCTTGCCGGAACACGCCAGGGTGCTGATTCACGACGCCGCGCGTCCGGGCATCGACGCGGCCCTGATCACCGCCCTGATCGAGGCGCTGGACATCGCCGACGCGGCCGCTCCCGCCCTGCCCGTCTCAGACGCGCTGAAGCGCGGCGATGAAGGCGCGCTGACGAGCATCGACCGAACCGGCCTGTACAGAGTGCAGACCCCGCAGGCCTTTCGCTTCGGTGCCATCCGCTCGGCACTCGCCCATTCAGGCGCTGACCTTGTCGACGACCTTGCCGCTGTCGAAGTTGCCGGCGCCCGCATCAAACTGATCAACGGCTCCGCACGTCTTCAGAAGATCACCTTCCCCGAGGATTTCGACATGCTCGCCCGCCTGCTTGCGCCGACTGGCGCGCCCCGTGTCGGCAAAGGCTTTGATGTCCACGCGTTCGAACCCGGCGACCATGTAACGCTTTGCGGGGTGGCCATTGCGCACAGCGCCAAGCTGAAAGGTCACTCGGACGCCGATGCTGGATGGCATGCGCTGACCGATGCCATTCTTGGGGCCGCCGCGCTGGGTGATATTGGCGATCATTTCCCGCCGTCTGACCCTCGCTGGAAAAACGCTGATAGTGGAATCTTTCTCAAACAGTCTCAGCTTCTTGCAGAATCGAAGGGCTACCGGATCGACAGCTGCGACATCACCGTGATCTGCGAGGCGCCCAAGGTGAAACCCCACCGCGAAGCGATGCGGGCCCGCACCGCTGAACTCCTCGGCCTGCCGCTGGACGCCGTCAGCGTGAAGGCCACCACAACCGAAGGCCTCGGCTTCACCGGGCGGCGCGAAGGCATCGCCGCCGAGGCGATTGCGGTGTTGATGCCGAAGGCATGAAGCTCGACTTGCCGCGCTTGCGCAGCCCTTTGGCGAATCCTCTAAGCGTTTCTACCTCATCGTCAAAGTACCCGCCGGAGGCCGCCGGTCAGTCAGAGGCATCCGCGAGAACCTGTGCATGAGCTTCGCGGTCCGGCGCCGGCGGGAAGCTCAGTTTTCCGTCTTCGATGTGCCAGACGAGTGACTGCCCCGCCGCGCGGTCTGAGCGAATGTTGCCCAGGAACACCCTCCGCAGGAAAGCGGCCACTGACAGTGCAAGCCCTTCCCCTTCCAGGCAACCTATGGCCACATCCCATTCCGGTGCGAGCACGGGGTTGTCAGATGCCCCGGGCTCCGGAATGGAAGCGATCCTGCGGCTCATCGCGAAGTCAGACGACCTGAAACGCATTTCTATTCGCGTTTTTCCGGCACTGCGAAAGCCGCGCAGACGGCAGTAAGCCTGTCCGCCAGTTCCTTGTTCCTGAGATCACGTTCAGCCAAGCGTTGCCTCACTTTTCCTTTCGTTACCGCTATCTTGCAACTGGCAAAGCTGACTTTCCTTACGCGGCGACAGGATTTTCACCGCCGAGGCTTCGTGCGAGCATTCGGCAAATCAATCGGGGAGAACCGGCATGTCTGACATCCTGCTCAAAGAGCAACACGGGCACGTTACCCTGCTGACGCTGAACCGGCCCGAAGCGATGAACTCGCTCGACTATGATCTTTATGATGCGCTGGAAGATGCAATCCGCACATCCGAGGCGCGCGCCATCGTCATCACCGGCTCCGGCACGCGGGCTTTCTGTTCTGGCGATGATGTAAAGAAGATCCTCTCGAAGGGCGCGCCGGTCACGCCTGAGCGCGCGGCGAAGGCGAAGGACACAGGCGGTCTGACGCCGGCCGCTGACGCCCTTCTGCATACGGACATTCCGGTCATCGCCGCCATCAACGGCTTCGCCCTCGGCTGGGGCGCGGAGCTGTCGATCATGGCGGACATCCGCGTGATGGCGGACACGGCGAAGTGGGGCGAGATTTTCGTCAAGCGCGGGCTCTGCTGTGATGCGCCGGGTCTTGGACGGCTGGCGCAGATCGTAGGGCGCGAAAAGGCCAGCGAGCTGCTGTTCACCGGAGACATCATCGACGCTGGCGAAGCGAAAGCCATCGGCCTTGTCGGCCGCGTCGTGCCTCAAGCGGACCTGCTGCAGACTGCGCTCGCCATTGCCGGGAAGATCGCCGCCAACCCGCCCCAGGCCGTCCGCGCGCTCAAGGCGGGCCTGCGCCGCACGCTGGACCCGGACTGGCGCGACACCGGCAAGTGGGCGATCACCGAAATCCGCAAGCTGATGCAGACCGAGGACGCGAAGGAAAGCGCCGCCGCCTTCATCGAGAAGCGCGATCCGGTCTTCACGGGGCGCTAGTGGGCCTGTAGGAAGTCACCATGTTTCCAGAACGCCTGCGCAATCTCGCCCTGTTGATCCTCGACGACGCCGAACAGGCGCGCCTGAAGATCGCGACCGCTGAAAGCTGTACCGGCGGCCTGCTCGCCGCGCTGTTCACGGAAATCCCGGGCTCATCCAGCGTCTTCGAACGCGGCTTCGTCACGTATTCGAACCGCGCCAAGGAAGAGATGCTGGGCGTACCGGGCGACGCGCTGGCGGATTACGGCGCCGTGTCCGAACCAGTCGCCCGCATGATGGCCGAAGGCGCCCTCGGCAACAGCCGCGCCAACATCGCCGTCGGCATTACCGGCGTCGCCGGCCCCGGCGGCGGCACCAGGATGAAACCGGTTGGCACCGTGCACATCGCCTGCGCCCGCGAAAACCGCGCCATCATCCACGAACATCTTCAACTCGGAGACATCAGCCGCGACGCGATCCGCATGGCAGCGGTCGAAACCGCGCTTAACATGATCCAGGCGCAGATGCGCTAAGTCATCGGCGCGGTCACGGGCCTGTCCTTGATGATCCCCAGATTGCCGGCGTCCGGTCTGAACACGGCCTCAAGCCCGGTCCGATCCGGGTCTTCCCGCAGCACGCAATGATAGCCCGGCGCCCACGGGGCGGGTCGCGGCGCCCGGATCACGGCGGCGCCCATATCGACCAGCGCCTCATGCAGGCGCTCGATATCCTCGCGCGATCGCAGGCGGAAACAGAAAGGGTGCAGCCCCGCCCGCCTCTGGGCAAACCCAACGCCCCGGTTTGCCTCTCTGACCTCCCGGATCACGATGCCGGTTCGCCAACCGGTACAATAGTATGTGGCCGCGTCATCGTACTGGATGGTCACGCCGAACGTCTGGTGCAGGATCCGGTGATAGAAGTCCCGGCTGCGTTTCAGATCGCTGACTGAAAGCTGGGTATGGGCAATGCCATTGGGATCAATGATCTGCGCTCCCCTTATGGAGCTGCACTCTTCCCGAACCGGCGCTGCGCTTCAACCAGAAACGCATTGAGGATGCGGTCGGTTGCCAGGTCATGGTTTGCCGCTGCGAGGAACCCGATCACCGGATTGCGGAACTCGTAGTCGATCTCGAGGGAGATGTCCGTCGCGCCGCCAACCGTTTCGAATATGCGCCACTCGGCAAACAGCTTTCGGAAAGGTCCGCGCACCAACGAGGCTGTCACGCGTGCCGCCGGTTTGTCCGCAACGACCTGAGTGGTGAAGCGCTCCGTGAAGCCCTTGAAGCCGACGACCGCCTCACCCTGGCACTCGGTCACGCCGGGCTGAAGCTCCCGCTTGCCGGAGACACGCATGGCCGTGATCCAGCGGATAAAGTCCGGATACTTCGCGATATCGGAAACAAGCTGAAAACACTCAGCCGGCCCATAGGGCACGCGGAGGGTTTTCAAAAACCGCGGCATGCCCTATTCAGGCGCAGCAAGCTGCGCCTGGCGCGCTGCGCGAAGCTTCTCGTAGTCCTCACCGGCATGATGGCTGGACCGCGTCAGCGGGCTTGCCGAGACCATCAGGAATCCCTTCGCCCGAGCGATCTCTTCATACGCCTTGAACTCGTCCGGCGTCACGAAGCGGTCAATGGCGGCATGCTTGCGCGTCGGCTGCAGATACTGGCCGATGGTGATGAAGTCGACACCGGCGGAGCGCATGTCATCCATCACCTGCATCACCTCCTCCTTCGTCTCACCAAGGCCGACCATCAGGCCGGACTTCGTGAACTGCGACGGGTCGCGGTCCTTCACTTTCTGCAGCAGGCGGAGCGAATGGAAGTAGCGCGCACCCGGACGTATGGTCAGGTAGAGGCGCGGCACGGTTTCGAGGTTATGGTTGAACACGTCCGGCTTCGCGTCGATGACATGGTTCTCCCAGCCATCCTTGCGCAGGAAGTCCGGCGTCAGGATTTCAATGGTCGCGCCCGGTGCGCGCTCGCGGATCGACTGGATCGTCTGCACGAAGTGCATCGCGCCGCCGTCTTTCAGGTCGTCGCGGTCTACAGACGTAATGACGACATGGCTGAGGCCCATCTCGGCCACCGCCTCGCCCACCCGGCGCGGCTCATCTGAGTCAACGCCAGGTTTCGGTTTTCCCGTCGCCACGTTGCAGAAGGAACAGGCGCGCGTGCACACGTCGCCCAGAATCATCATCGTCGCGTGCTTCTTGTCCCAGCACTCGCCGATGTTCGGGCAGCCGGCTTCCTCGCAGACCGTGACCAGTCCCTTGGACTTCACGATCGCCCTGGTGGCCGCATAGCCCTCCGAAGTCGGCGCCTTGACGCGAATCCAGTCCGGTTTTCGCATCAAAGGTGTATCCGGCCGCCCCTGTTTCTCGGGGTGGCGGAGCCGGGGCGCGTTGTTTTTCAGGTCTATGAGGTTTGCCATTGCCGCCAAAATGGCGCCCGCCGCGCGATTCAGCAAGATGGTCATTGCGCAGGCTGCATATGCAGACTTGCAATATCGCTTGCTTGCATGTCGCTAGATGACAGAATGTTACACAAAAACTACGGGAAGAAACGAACCAGGGCGAACCCGATGCAGCAATCCCTCCAGCCGCTTGTGCCGGCTCCGCTGGCGTACAGGCCGGAACGCACGCGCATAAACCTCTTCACTGCCCTGCTCCGCGCCTCGCGGGAGTTTGGCGCCGGAAAGCCGGTCCTTGTCGACGGGGATGAGCGTATCCTCAGCTACAAGGAGATCATCCGCGCTGTCTTCGGCCTGGGCTCGGCCCTCAAAAAGGGCACGAAGCGAGGCGAATCGGTAGGCGTCATGCTGCCGACCGGAGCGGGCTCGGTCATCGGATTCTTCGCGCTTACGGCCTATGGCCGCGTGCCGGCAATGCTGAACTTCACGGCCGGCTCGAAAAACCTCAAGGCCGCCATGCGCGCGGGCAAGGTGAAACGCCTGATCACCGCACACAAGTTCGTCGAACTGGCCGGCCTCGATGACCTGATCTCGGAACTCTCCAAGGCTGCCGAGATCATCTATCTCGAAGACGTGCGCGAGAAGCTTTCGATCGGCGACAAGCTCTCGGCGCTCGCCGGCCCGGTCCTGCCAACCTTTGTTGGCGCCGCCCTGAACCACAAGCAGCCAGGGGTCATCCTGTTCACGTCTGGCACCGAAGGCGAGCCCAAAGGTGTTGTTCTCAGCCACGAGAATGTGATGGCAAATGTCGAGCAGGTGCGCGCCCATATCGGCCTTAGCCCGGATACGGACATTGTGTTCAACCCGCTGCCCACCTTTCATTGCTTTGGCCTCACCGTCGGCGCCCTCCTGCCGCTGATTGCCGGCATCAAGGTGGTGTTCCACCCCTCGCCCCTGCAGCCCAAGGAAATCGTCCGCCGTATCCGCGAGACCGGTGCCACTATCCTGCTCGCCACCGACACCTTTATCTCGCAATACGCCCGCACCGGCGCGGACGGCGACATGGACTCCATCCGCCTCGCCGTCTGCGGCGCCGAGCGCGTGAAGGACGAGACGCGCGACTATGTGCGGCGCAAGTTCAATATCGAGATCCTTGAAGGCTACGGCGCAACTGAAGCCTCGCCGGTCGTTGCCGCCAACCAATGGGAACACAACAAGCCGGGCACCGTTGGACGTCTGATGGCGGATATGGAATACAAGCTGGTTCCGGTTGAAGGCATGCCGGAAGGCGGGCGCATCCACATCCGCGGGCCCAATATCATGCTGGGTTATCTGCGCCCGTCAAATCCCGGCGTCATCGAGAAGCTGATCGATGGCTGGCACGATACCGGCGACATCGTCGATGTCGATTCCGAAGGCTTCATCAAGATCCTCGGCCGGGTGAAACGCTTTGCCAAGATCGGCGGCGAGATGGTCTCGCTGGCGGTCGTGGAGAATTGCGCAGCCGCCGTCTGGCCGGACCATATGCACGCCGCCGTTACGTTGCCCGACCCGAAGAAAGGCGAGCAGGTCGTCCTTTTGAGCGAGGCACCGGAAGCGGCCCGTACGCCGATCCTCGTCTGGGCGCAGAGCCACGGTGTGCCTGAAATCTCCGTTCCGCGCCGCGTATTCAAGGTCGGCCATATCCCGGTGCTCGGCACCGGCAAGGTCGATTACGGCGCGGTCCGCACCGAGGCCGAGCGGCTCATGAACGACTAGGCGGCTTGCGCCGCATTGCCCGCGCGTTCGCCCAGGAAGCTATTGATCACACTGGCCGTCTCGGCGGCCCGCGTGACGATAAAGAGGTGTCCCCCGCCTTCCACCACATGCAGGCGCGCATCCGGCAACGCCCAGGTCAGAATCTGCCCGTTAACGAGCGGCACGACCGGGTCCTTGTCGCCCATCATCACCAATGTCGGCATCTTCAGGAAGCGAATGAATGGCAAGCTTGACCAGCCTGCGAAGGCCAGCAACTGATAGAAATACCCCTTCGGGTCCGGCGGGCGCAGACCATGGATATGGTCGCCAGCGGACTCGTCGGCTGCGTCGCCATAAAGCTTCGCGAAGTTCTCGCGCATGAAGTCCGGATCGGTGTAGCGGCGCGTATCAACCATCTTCGACAGCGACGCCGGACGCCCGGGGATCATCGTCATGCCGGACGATGTGGCGCACAGAATCAGCTTGTTCACGCGGTTGCGGTACTGGAATGCAAACTGCTGCGCCAGCGCCCCGCCCCAGGACACGCCCATCACGTCAACACTGCCGAAACCAAGCCGGTCGCTCAGCTTGCGCGCCCAACGCGCGGCCATCCAGTGCCGGTAAGGCCACTGCGTCACAGGGCTGAGGCCGACGCCGGGAACATCAAAAGTCAGGATTGCCCGGTCCGGGAACATGTCACCCAGCGCCAGCGTCAGTTCGAGGTTGGCGCCGATGCCGTTGAAGAAGACCAGCGGCAGCTCGCCGCCGTCCGACCCCGGCCAATAGGCTGTGCGCAGCATCACGCCGTCGACGTCCTGCATGGTAATTTCAGGCTGGCGCGAATAGCTGGCCATGGGGCGATCCTCAATCGTTGAACACGTAGCGGCCGGGGGCCGCGTATTGTGGCGGGAAGCTCTCGTTGCCGACCGCCGCTGGCGCCGCTTTAAGCGGGCCCGCGCGCTCCTTCAACCATTCTCCCCAGCGCGGCCACCACGAGCCCGAGTGTTCCTCAGCGCTAGCTGCCCATTCGTCCGGTGTCGGCTTCATCTGTGTGCTGCGGAAATATTTCGCCTTCGGATTACCGGGCGGGTTGATAAGCGACTGCAGGTGCCCGCTGGACGAGAGCACGAACTCGACATTCTTCGAGCCGAGCAGCGCGGGCGTCCGGTAGCAGGCTTTCCAGGGTGTGATGTGGTCGGTGAGACCGGCCACCACAAACGCATCGGCGGTCACCTGGCGCAGGTCTGCCTTGTGTCCGGCCACTTCCACCGTACCCGGATGATCGAACGGCTGGTGCAGCGCGATGTCCAGATAGTCCGAGTGCAGCTGCGCCGGAAGGTTCGTCGTGTCGTTGTTCCAGAAGAGCACATCATATGGCGGCGGGTCTTCACCCATCAGATAATTGTTGACGACATAGTTCCAGATCAGGTCATTCGGGCGCATCCAGGCAAACATCCGGGCAAGATCATCGCCCTTCAGGATGCCGCGCGCCCTGGACATCTTGCGCGCAATCTCCAGGCTGCCATCGGAAACGATCTGGCCAATATCGCTGTCTTCCTTCTGCGGGTTCAGCACACAGACCATGAACGTCACCGCATTGATCCGCTTGTCACCGGCAGCTGCCAGCAGGCTCGCAAACGTCGCCGTAGTTATACCGCCCGAACAGGCGCCAGAGACGTTGATCTTTGGCGACCTGGTGATCTTGCGGATGACTTCAGTCGCCTGGATCAGGCTGTCGATATAGTCCACCAGGCCCCAGGCCCGGTGTTCCTTCTGCGGATTGCGCCAGGAGATCACGAAGGTCTGCTGTTCCATCGCAAGCAGGAACTGGACCATCGACGTCATCGGCGTCAGATCCATCGCATAGAACTTGTTGATCTGCGGCGGGATGATCAGGATCGGCGTCTTGTAAACTTTCTCCGTGGTCGGCGCATACTGGATCAGCTCCAGCATCTCGTTCTTCCACACGACCGAGCCCTTCGAAACGGCGAGATTCTCACCCACCTTGAATGGCCGCTTATCGACCTGAGAGGGCAGTCCGCCGTTCTTGGTCAGGTCGTCATAGAGGTTTTTCATACCTTTCAGCAGCGACAGGCCGCCGGAATCGACGACGCGCTTGGTGGCGGCCGGGTTGCCTATCAGCGTATTGGTCGGCGCCATTGCATCGGTGATCATGCCCATCACAAACTTGGCTCGGGCATGCTCCAGCTCGCTCATCCTGATTTCGCTGACCCAGTCATGGAGGTGTTCCTGCGTTGCAAGGAAGGCCTGCATGCCGCGCTTGTAGAAGGGGTTATGCTCCCAGGCCGGGTCCTTGAAGCGGCGGTCCTTCTTGTCGGCCTCGCGCCTCGACTTTCCGAGCAGGATCTGGGTGTTCTCGGAGACGATCTTTCGGGCCGCCTTTGCGGTCGTCACCGGATTGGTAACCGACGAGCGCAGCATCATGGCTACGGCGCCGAGCAATTCCTGCCGGTTAATGCCGCCCATCAGCGGGTTAAGGGCTGTCGTGCTCTGCGCCGCATTCTGGTCGATTTCGTCCTTGGGTTTGCTCATTTCAGTCCCTCCCGATTGCCGCCGGTCTCTCCTGGCAACAGTCCGCCAGTGGCCGGTCTAATCCCGGTCCCTTGCCATCCGGCAAAAAGACCGTGGTAAATTTACTCACAAAATTCGTTCCACAGTCAGATTTACCTGTCAAACAGCCAGGCTGGCCATGAAAACACGCGACCGGATACTTGAAGTCAGCCTCCTTCTCTTCAACGAGGAAGGAGAAAGCGGGCTGTCGTCCGTCGATATTGCCAATGCACTCGAGATCAGTCCCGGCAACCTTTACTACCATTTCAAGGGCAAGGACGCGATCATCCGGGCCCTCTACGAGCGTTTCGAGGAAGAGATGCGGGTCATCCTGCGCGGGTCGAAAGGCGGGCTGGCTTCGGTCGAGGACAACTGGGTCTACATCTACATCTTGCTGGAAGAGATTTACGACTTCCGCTTCTTCTACCGCGACCTTGCCGGCCTCCTCGCCCGCTACCCCGATCTGGCCGTTCGATTCCGCAGCCTCGTGGCCGGCAAGCGACAGACGATCACTCGCATCCTCGACGATCTCGAACGCCTCGGCATGCTGTCCGTCGACAAGCGTCTGAAGGAGCCGCTGGTCGACCAGATCATCACGACACTGACTTTCTGGTTGGCAGGCGATGCACTCTCCAAAGAGGTCCATGACGGCCCTGCCCTTATCCACAAGACGGTGTTCCAGGTGATGTGCCTGATGGTGCCCTACATGGGCGACATGGGACCGGCTGCACTCAGCCAGATGATCCGGCATTTCAAGGATACGAAGGGATAAGGCGAGCCACCCGGCCCGCCCTCTCCATTTTCGTTATGCGGCGGCTTTCGCCAGCTTCGACCAGGTCGCTTTCGCAACGCGGCCACGGCCGCCCACCTTGGCGTCGAGGGCCTCGAGTTCAGCCTTCTTCAGGGTGGCAAGCTGCGCAAAGCGCGTCAGGCCTTCGGCGTTCAGCTTCTTCGACAGGGCCGGGCCAATGCCATCCGCCTGCGTCAGGTCGTCGGCGCCTTCCGGCGCTTTCAGCGCAGCTTTGACCGCTTTCGAAGTTTTCGAAGCCGCCTTCTTCGCAGTCTTCGCAACTTCAGCGCCGGTCTCGCCGGCCACCGCTTCGATTTCCGAAGTCAGGCGCGCAAGGCGGGCCTTAAGGTCCGCATCGCCGATCCTGGCGCGGGCTTTCGAGGTGACGGCCGCCACTTCGTCTTCCAGTTTGTCGATCTGGCGGGCAAACTTCTGGCGCACATCACCAAAACCTTTCACGCCGAGAAGACCGCGCATGCGCTCAAGTCGGGCATCGAACTGGTCGCGGGCCTGAACCTGCATCTCGCGCACGGTCTCAAGCGTCTTGGTAACTTGCTTCGAGGCGCCGGCAACGCGCTCATCAGCGGCCAGCTTAGCGCGCACGTCATGCTCGATTTCCGAACCGCGCTTCACGAGGTCTTCGAAAACGTCAGCCGATTGCTTGTTCAGCACGTTCGCGCCGGCAACTGCCGTGTCATAGGCTTTGCCATAGGCGCCGACGCCGGCCAGCCAGATCTTGTGGGCCATCTCGGTCGACTGGGCTTCAACTTGCTTGCCAACAGCTGCGGCTTTCGCGCGGGCAGAAGTCTTGGTGGTCTTCGTGGTTTTCTTCGCCATGGGAGGTTCCTTTCGGGAAGAGGGTGAACGCATGGGCCCCGGTCTAGGGAAAAAGTCTAGAAAGCGCATACTAATGGCGGTTTGCCTTGAACTCAGGCCGCTTTGCCCTCTATCGAGGGCCAGGAACCAATGACGAGGAGACCGCCATGAGCGCAGTGGACTATCAGATCGACGGACAGGCCTATGAGGGCTGGTACGTGCCGGCCGCGGGCAAGGCAGATGCCCCGTTGGTCATCATCTGCCATGCCTGGGGCGGCCTCGGCGCCAACGAAAAGCAAAAGGCCGAAATCATCGCAAAGGAATTCGGCTACGCCGCCTTCGCCATCGACGTTTACGGCAAAGGCAAGCGCGGCGCCACGCAGGCGGAAAACGAAGGCCTGATGTATCCCCTCGTCGGCAACCGCGCCGAACTGCAGAAACGCCTCGCAGGCAGCATCGCTGCTGCGAAAGCCCGCTCCGGCGCCACCCAGGCCGCTGCCATCGGCTTCTGCTTTGGGGGCCTCTGCGTACTCGACATGGCCCGCGCCGGCATGGACATACTCGGCGTCGGCTCGTTCCATGGCCTCTTCCGCCCGGCGGAGAACATCCCGGCGCCGAAGATCAAGGCAAAGGTTCTGATCGAACATGGCTGGAACGATCCGATGGCGATGCCTGATGACGTACTCGCCATCACGAAGGAGTTTGCAGGCAGCGACTGGCAACTGCACGCCCACGGCCTCGCCACGCACGCCTTCACGACCGTCGGCGCCGCGGGCAACGGCACGCAGTATCACGCCGATACCGATCGTCGCAGCTTCGCCTATCTGAAAACCTTCCTCGCGGAAGTGTTTGCCTGATCGATTGATGGCGGGCGCCGATGGCGGCGCCCGTCAGTCCCCGCGCAGCGCGTAGCCTGCCGAGCGCACCGTGCGGATCGGATCATCCCCGCCCGCCTGGCGCAGTGCTTTGCGCAGCCGTCCGACATGTACGTCCACAGTGCGCGCCTCGACATATACGTCCGAACCCCACACCGTATCCAGCAACTGCTCGCGCGAGAACACACGGCCCGGATGCTGCATGAAATAGTCGAGCAGTCGGAACTCCGTCGGCCCGAGATGAATGTCGCTACCTTTGCGCGCCACGCGGTGCGCCACTCGGTCAATCTCGATATCGCCCACCGTAATCCGGTCTTCCTTGAGGCCTGGCCGGATACGGCGCAGCACGGCACGCACACGCGCCATCAGCTCGGTCGTCGAGAACGGCTTCGTCACATAATCGTCCGCACCCGTATCAAGCCCGCGGATACGGTCGCTCTCCTCGCCGCGCGCGGTCAGCATGATGATCGGAAGGTTGGGATTGGCCCCACCATTGCGCACGCGCCTGCAGATTTCGATTCCGCTGACTTTCGGCAGCATCCAGTCGAGCAGCAAGAGATCCGGCGTGCGCTCGTCCAGCATGATGAGCGTCTCCTCACCGTCACCTGCGATGGCGACATCGTAATCCTCCTTGCGCAGATTGTAGAGCAGCAGCTCCGATACGGCCTTCTCGTCTTCTGCGATCAGTACATACGGTTTCATGGGGTCGGCTCCATTCTTCTGGCGCGGCCCTTGACGGACCTAGAACTGGTTCTGTTTCGGCCGCTCAAGTTCCGAGAGGTAATCCCCGATGACCTGATAATAGACAAATTCGGCAATGTTCGTGCAGTGATCCCCGATCCGCTCGAGGTTCTTCGCCATGAACAACATGTGCGCGCCCGCCGTGATCCGGCGTGGATCCTCGATCAGATAAGTCAGCATCTCGCGGAACACCGAATTGTAATGGTTGTCGATGTCGTCGTCCGACTCCCAGACCGCTTTTGCCATGTCGGCATTGGCGCCGGCATACGCGTTCAGGACATTGTTCAGCTGGCGCGAAACGGGCTGCGCCATACGGATAATGGCATTTCGCATTTCAGTGTTGACGTTTTCGTCGAGCCGCTGGGCACGCTTCGCGATGTTCTTCGACAGGTCGCCGATCCGCTCAAGTTCGCCGGAAATCTTCATCGCCGACAGGATCATCCGCAGGTCATGGCCCATTGGCTGACGGCGGGCGATCAGAGACACGATCTGGCGCTCGGCGTCGGACTCAATCGCATCGACCAGCGGATCGCGCAGCACAACTTCTTTCGCCAGCTCGAGATCATTTGAAGCCAGAGCGCGCGTTGCGTCCGCGATCATCGTCTCGACGATGCCGCCCATCTTCATGATCTCGGCCGACAGCCGCTCCAGCTCTTCGGAATAGGCAGAAACGATATGGTCAGACATGCTTGCCTCGCTCAGCCGTACCGGCCGGTGATGTAATCTTCTGTGCGCTTCTCGCGCGGGTTCGTGAAAATCTGGTTGGTGTCGCCGAGCTCGACCACATGGCCGAGGTGAAAGAACGCCGTGCGCTGCGAGACGCGCGCCGCCTGCTGCATGGAGTGCGTCACGATGACGATACAGTACCGGTTGCGTAACTCATCGATCAGTTCCTCGATCCGCGCCGTCGCAATCGGGTCGAGCGCCGAGCAGGGCTCGTCCATCAGGATCACTTCCGGCTGCACGGCGATGGCGCGCGCGATACACAGGCGCTGCTGCTGGCCGCCCGACAGGCTGGTGCCAGGTGCAGCCAGGCGATCCTTCACCTCTTCCCAAAGGCCAGCACGGCGCAGGCTGTTCTCGACAATCGCGTCGAGATCCTCGCGGCCATTTGCCAGGCCATGGATGCGCGGGCCATAGGCGATATTGTCATAGATCGATTTCGGAAACGGGTTCGGCTTCTGGAACACCATGCCGACGCGCGAGCGCAGTAGCACGGGGTCTACATCCGGATCGTTTATATTCTCCCCGTCCATCAGGATCTCGCCCGCGACACGGCAATTCTCGATCGTGTCATTCATCCGGTTGAGGCAGCGCAGGAAGGTGGACTTGCCGCACCCCGACGGCCCGATCAGCGCCGTCACCGCCCGGTCCGGGAACGTAATTGATACATCGTGGATGGCCTGAGCCTGCCCATAGAACACATTGATGTTGCGGCAATCGATCCTTGGCGGGGCTTCTGCCGCGCGCGGGGGTGTGAGGCTGTCCTCGATCATGACCGTACCCTGTCGCGTATCCATCACCATCTCCGTTCATACTTGCGCCGCAGGAATACCACGAGGCCGTTCATCAGCAAAAGGAAGGCCAGGAGGATGACGATCATTGCGGACGTCAGCGGCTCCCAGGCCCGTTCAGCATTGTTGGACCAGCTGAAGATCAGCACCGGCATCACCGTTGACTCGTCCGTCGGCCCTCTCGGCACATCGCCCACAAAGGCGACCATGCCGATGAGCAGCAGCGGCGCCGTCTCGCCCAGCGCGCGGGCCATGCCGAGGATGGCGCCCGTCAGGATGCCCGGCGCGGCGAGTGGCACGACGTGATGGAACACGGTCTGCATCTGCGAAGCACCGACCGCAAGCGCGCCGGAGCGCACCGAAGGCGGCACGGCCTTCAGCGCCGCGCGCGAGGCAATGATCACGACCGGGAACGTCATCAGCGCCAGCACCAGCCCGCCGACCAGCGGCGCCGAGCGCGGCATGCCGAGGAAGTTGATGTAGAGCGCCGCCCCCAGCAGGCCGAACACGATGGACGGCACAGCGGCGAGGTTGTTGATGTTCACCTCGATGAACTCGGTTACACGGTTGCGCGGCGCAAATTCTTCGAGATAGACCGCTGCGAGGATACCGATGGGCATCGCCACCAGCGCCGTCACCAGCATGGTCAGAAGCGAGCCGACAATTGCCGCGAGGCCGCCCGCCAGTTCCGGATAGGTGCTGTCGGAATTGGTCAGAAGCGTCCAGCGTGGCACGCGGTCAACGCGGCCCATCTCCTTCAGCGCCAGAACCCAGGCAATCTGCCGGTCTGAAATCGTCCGCTCGGATTCCGGCGAGACAATGATGCGGGCGGCTGGCCTCGCGTTGGCAAAATCCTGCGCCCGGCCAGTCAGCAGTTCAAGCTGCGCCGCGCCCGCCTCGATGTTTGTCAGGCGACCTGTCGAGGCGCCCGCCGTCAGCAGCACGTCCACCTGCGCCGCATCCGACGCGCGGTCTGCATCGACAACCGCAAGCCCGGCCATCAACCCGTCGAACGCCCCTGCGCCTGAAATGCGGTATCCGGCGTCGGCCTCGGGGACGACCGCGGTGATTTCACCCGTCTTGATCTTTCGTTCCCGGACACCCTGCCCCTTGAGATAAAGGTCGAGGTCATCATTCAGCGGCGCCGTCAGTGTGATCTGTCCGCCCACCAGCTCCGGGCTGCGGGCCACCCTGCGCGCGGTCGGCAATACGGCCAGCCGCGTCACGAAATCCGAAACTTCGCGGCGCGATGCACGGTCCGCGTCGGCCTCCGGGAAAGTCGCCAGCAGGTTGTCGCGCACAAGACCGTAGAAGCCTTCGACGTTGCGGGAAATTTCTGCCGGACTGCTTGCCCCCTCCGGCGCAATTATCGCCGGGTCGAGCGTGATGTCGTAGCGCACGACATGATAAGTCGCCGCCGACAAAGCCTGCGAACCGATGGTCAGCACCAGAACGGCGAGCGCGCCGAGCGCAAGCAGGATCGCGCTCAGCCCGTAATACCGGAACCGGCCGTCCGCAGCGCGGCGCCGCTTCAGGTGCTTGGCCGCAGCCGCGCTGGGGGTCGAAGTGCGCGCTGTGTCAGTCATATTTTTCACGGTATTTCTTAACGACGCGCAAGGCGACGACGTTGAACGCGAGGGTCACAATGAAGAGTACAAGACCAAGCGCGAAGGCCGACAGGGTCTTGGGATCATCAAAGCCGGTCTCGCCTGTCATCAGCGACACGATCTGCACCGTGATCGTGGTCAGGTCAGACGTCGGGTCCATCGAGATACGCGCACTCTTGCCCGCCGCCATCACCACGATCATCGTCTCGCCGATGGCGCGCGACACCGCCAGCAGCAGCGCCGCGATGATCCCCGGCAATGCCGCCGGCACGACGACCTGTTTCACGGTTTCAGATTTCGTCGCGCCCAGTGCATAGGCCGCATCGCGCAGTGTCTGCGGCACGGCGTTGATCACATCATCTGACAACGAGGAGACGAACGGGATCACCATGATGCCCATGACAAGCCCCGCCGCCAGCGCGCTCGTCGGTTGCGCGGCCAGAATCGGCTCACTCGCAAGTCCGAAACGGATCACCGTTTCATTGATCCAGATCGCCGCCGTCCGGATCGCCGGCGCCACGACCAGCAGCGCAAAGAAGCCGTAGACGACCGTCGGTATACCCGCGAGAATTTCGAGGATCGGCTTGATCCAGCCGCGCGCCGTGGGCGAGGCGTACTCGGACAGGAAGATCGCTGAGAACAGCCCGATGGGCGCCGCCACCAGCATCGCGATCAGCGCAATCATGAACGTGCCGAAGAACAGCGGCAGCGCGCCGAACTCGGCCTCCGTCTGAGCGTTCCAGCGCGTGCCGGTCAGGAAGTCCCAGGCCGAAACCTTCTGGAAGAACTGCAGGCTCTCATAAAGCAGCGACAGAACGATCCCCGCCGTCGTCGCAATCGCGACCCCGGCGCAGAGAAACAGTACGAGTTCCATGCCATTCTCGACCAGCGCCCGCGCGCGAAAAGAAGGCTTGAGCCGCCGCTGCGCCCGGAACATGCCGGCTGCCGCCAACATGCCTAGCAGGACCAGCGTACTGGCATTCACCATGCCGCGCAGTTCGAGGTAGCGGTTGGTCACCGCCTGGAACACCCGGTCCGCTCCGGCGCTCGCCGCTGTGCCGGCGGCCATGCGTACCGATTCCAGATAGCTTTGCAGTTCCGCCGGCGAGAGCGCGCTGAACGATGAGGGCAGCTCCCGGCTCAGCTGGCTGCGCGTCAGGTCCTCGGCGAAAAAGCCATACCCGATGGCGACCAGCATGACCGGCACAACTGACCACATCGCCACGTAATAGCCGTGATAATTGGGGCGCGAATGCATCCGGCCGGTGGTCGAGACCAGCAGCCGCTCGGCCCGCACGCGGCCAAGGAAAAACGCCGCAGAGCCAAAGACCGCGATCAAGGCGATCAGCAGCCAGCCCATGGGCAGTTGGCCGAGCTGTTGCAGCATGTCGATCCCTGTGCCCCGTTCGACCTTTCCTTAGAAGAGGTGCGTGACAGTTCAGTGACAGAACTGTCACAATTCCACATCAGGCTGCGATCCCTTGCGCGGACGGGCCAACTCCTCCAATTTCAAAGCCATGACAACGCAAGAAAATTCCGGCCTGCCCTGGCATGGCACCACCGTCATCGCGGTTCGCAAAGGCAACCGGCTCGTGATGATTTCCGATGGCCAGGTGTCGATGGGGCCCACCATCATGAAGGGCAATGCCCGGAAAGTCCGCCGGATTGCCGATGGCGCGATTCTCGCCGGCTTCGCAGGCGCCACTGCCGATGCGTTCACCCTGTTTGAACGCCTCGAACAGAAGCTTGAGCGCTTTCCCGGCCAGCTTCAGCGTGCCGCCGTCGAACTCGCCAAGGACTGGCGCACCGAGCGCTACCTGCAGAAGCTCGAAGCCCTGCTGATCGTCGCCGACAGGACGAGCACCCTCGTCATCACCGGCGCCGGCGATGTGCTGGAGCCCGAGCATCCCGTCGTCGCCATCGGTTCCGGCGGCAATTTCGCCCTCGCTGCGGCCCGGGGCATTTACGATTATGAGCAGGATGCCGAGGTGATCGGCCGCAAGGCTATGCAGATCGCCGCCGACATCTGCGTTTACACCAACGGGCATTTCACCGTGGAAACCCTCGATGTTTGACCGGTCGGACATCCGCGCCGCCGCTGACGCGGGCATCATTACCCGCGATCAGGCGAGCCGCCTGGAAGCCTTCCTCGCGAGCCGCGCCGACCCGGTCACCAGGACGATGCCGGAGCAAACCGAAAACCTGCGCTTCCTCAACAACTTCAACGACATCTTCATCACCATCGGCATCGTCATCCTCGCGATGGGCCTCACCGCCATCACCGGGCTCTTCTTTGGCCCGAACTTCTGGTCGATGGTCACCGCCAACAATGCCGGCGCTTTCGGCGCCATCATCCTGATGCCGGTCGCCGGCGTTATGTGGCTGCTCGCCGAGTATTTCGGACGCCGCCGCCGGATGCTGCTTCCGAGCATGGCGGCCATCACGATCTTCACCCTCTACTCCGGCCTCTCCTTCGGCATGATCGCCAGCGGCCTGACCGGCGCCAATGCCAACACCATCACCAGCCTGACGCAGGCCTGGGACACGCTCGGCAAGTCCGGCATGGGTACCTTCATCGGCTGCGGCGCCGCCGCCGCCATCGCCTGGCTTCGCTTCCGCCTGCCCTTCTGCATGTTCCTGATGGCGGTTTGCGCTGCAGCCGCCGCTTACACCTTCGCAGGCTTCTTCGGCGATGCCGGGCTGATCTTCGGGGGCTTCCTGTCAATCGTCATCGGCCTCGCGACCCTGGCCGCCGCCATCTGGTTCGACCAGAAAGACCCCGGCCGGATAACGCGCCTTTCGGACAATGCCTTCTGGCTGCACGTGGCGGCTGCGCCGCAGATCATCCTCGGCCTGCGCGGCATGATCATGGGCGCGCCGAATGCGACGCCCAGCACACCGGAAGCCATGTTGCTGCTCGCCGGCCTCATTGGCCTCGGCCTCCTGTCGCTGGCGCTGAACCGGCGGGCACTTGTCGTCTCGAGCCTGCTCAGCTTCTGGCTGGCGCTCGGACAGGTCGTTGACGCGGTTGGCGGCGGCGGGTCGACCAGCTTCATCGCGACAACGCTGCTGCTCGGCACCGCCATCCTCCTGCTCGGCGGCGGCTGGCACACAGCGCGGCGCTGGGTGCTCGGCTGGGTTCCGAAAACCGCAATAGCCATGCGTATTTTTCCGCCAGAACCGGCATAGAATCCCTCCATAAACCGTCCATAAAACAGGGTGTGGACCAGCCCCGTTTGTGGACGCTCCCATATCATTCCAAGACGTATCGAGACCTGCACCATGACCCAGCTGACGCCCCGCGAAATCGTTGCCGAACTGGACCGCCACATCGTCGGTCAGAACGCCGCAAAACGCGCCGTCGCTATCGCCCTGCGCAACCGCTGGCGCCGCAAGCAGGCACCGGAAAACCTGCGCGGCGAGATTACGCCGAAGAACATTCTGATGATCGGCCCCACCGGCGTCGGCAAGACCGAAATCGCCCGCCGCCTCGCACGCCTCGCCAACGCGCCCTTCCTGAAGATCGAGGCGACCAAGTTCACCGAGGTCGGCTATGTCGGCCGTGATGTGGAACAGATCATCCGAGATCTCGTGGAAGCCGCCGTCGGCATGGTGCGCGAACAGAAGCGCGCCGGCGTGGCGCAGGCCGCCAAGGACAAGGCGGAAGAGCGCCTGCTGGACGCGCTCGTCGGCGCCGAGGCTCAGCGCTCGACCCGCGACGTGTTCCGCACCAAGCTGCGCGCCGGCATGCTGGACGACAAGGAAGTCGATCTCGACTTTGCGGAAACGGGCGCCAACCCGATGCAGATGCTGGACCTGCCCGGCCATCAAGGCTCAATGAGCATGATCAACCTCTCCGACATGCTCGGCAAGGCGATGGGACAGCGGACCAAACGTGTACGGACGACCGTAAAGGAGGCCTATAAGCCGCTGCTGAACGAAGAAGCGGACAAGCTGGTGGACGAGGAACAGGTCGTGCGCGAGGCCGTGATGGCGGTCGAGGACGACGGCATCGTCTTCCTCGACGAGATCGACAAGATCGCCGCCCGAAAGGACCGGGGCGGCGCCGATGTCAGCCGCGAAGGCGTGCAGCGCGACCTGCTGCCGCTGATCGAAGGCACCACCGTCTCGACCAAGCGCGGCGCCATCAAGACCGATCACATCCTCTTCATCGCATCGGGCGCCTTCCACGTCTCGAAGCCTTCAGACCTGCTGCCCGAGTTGCAGGGCCGCCTGCCGATCCGCGTCGAACTGGAACCGCTGACGCGCGACGATTTGCGCCGGATCATGGTCGAGCCGGAGGCGAGCCTCATCCGCCAGTACGAAGCGCTGCTCGCAGCCGAGAAAGTGAAACTCGTCTTCGAGGAGGCCGCCATCGACCGGCTTGCCGACCTTGCGGAAGCAGTGAACAAATCGGTAGAGAACATCGGCGCACGGAGATTGCAAACCGTCCTGGAACGTCTTCTCGACGAGATCAGCTTTGACGCACCGGAAAAGGCAGGTGAGACGTTCACAATCACGGCGGCTTATGTGGACGAGAAGGTCGGCACGCTTGCAGGAAATGCAGACTTGTCGAAGTTTATCCTCTGAAGCCCGACGCGGATGCAACGTCCCGGGGGCTGCGCTTAGCGACAGGGACATTGTGCTGCTGCACCTGCGTCCAGTCCATCAGTTCCAGATTGGTGGTTTTCTGTCCTTCCACGGACATTCCTTTTCGAGTTGTCCGGCGAGCCGGTACAGCGTCGCTTCGTCGCCATACCGGCCAGAGAACATCATGGCGAGTGGCAGGCCGTCCGGCGTCTGCCAGAGCGGCAGGGACAGCGACGGCTGGCCGGTGATGTTGTACGGCGGCGTAAAGGGATAGGTCTTCGCGGATCGCTTGTCGTATTCCCTGATCTCGACGGCGAGCGGGTCAAGCCAGTCAACTCTCGGCACAGCCGTACCTAGGACAGGCGTGAGGTGGACATCGCAATCTTCGAATGTGGCCATCACCTGCCGGCTCATGACGCGCAGCTGTTGCCAGGCCCACATCGCCTGCTGGCCGGTGATTTCGCGGCCCCTATCATAGCCGCGCCGGGCCAGCGGGCCGATATCGCCGGCGGGCTCACGGCCGATCGCCTCGACCATGCGGGCCATGCCTGCGGCAAAATTCGAACCGGACACGATGGCCTGGGCCCGGTAGAACTGGCGCCAGTCCAGCGTGATTGCCTGCTCGCGTACGTCATGGCCAAGCTGAGCGAGCAACGTTGCGGTCCGTTCGAGCGCGGACTGGATTTCCGGATCGACCGGACGCCCGCTCGGGGTCACGCCGGACCAGAAAATCTTCAACTTCCCCGGAGAGCGGCTAACTTCCTCAAGATAGGGCCGCTCCTTGTACGGATAGGCATAGGGACTGGCTGGCTCGGGATACCCCGTAGCATCGAGCATGGCGGCGCTGTCGCGTACGGTTCGCGAGACGACATGATCGACCGAAAGGCCAATTGCGCGGTCAGTATCCTCGCCGCCATTGGGATTGCGGTCCCGCGTCGGTTTCATGCCGACGAGACCGCAACACGCCGCCGGGATTCGGATCGAACCCAGCCCGTCGCTGGCATGGGCAATCGGCACCATACCCGACGCGACTGCCGCAGCTGCGCCGCCCGAGGACCCGCCGGAGACATGATCCGGGTTCCATGGATTGCGGCAGATACCAAGCCGGGCAGACTGGGTGACGCCCGGAATGCCGAACTCCGGCGTGTTGGTCTTTCCGGCGAGAACCAGCCCGGCGGAGCGGTATCGGCGCACCAGTTCGCTATCTTCTGCATCGGCGGCAACTTCGGCAAAGAAACTCGCCGAAGTGCGCGGCCAGCCTTTGACGCGCTGGCCAAGATCCTTGATCAGGAAGGGCACACCAGAGAGCGGCCCATCGGGCAGCGGTGCTTTCGCGCTCTCCCGCGCTTCGTCGAAAGCCGTGTAGACGACGGCGTTCAGCCCCGGGTTGTGGCGTTCGATCCGCGCAATCGCAGCTTCCAGAAGTTCAAGGGGCGTAACCTGCCTGGTGCGGACAAGTTCAGACAGACTGAGGCCGTCGTGAACCGAAAATTCGGACATGTTCATGGCGCGGCGCTCCTCCCGGGATTTAGTATACTGAGCGCCGGATTTTGGTCGCTGTCCAGATGATGGCTCGGGAGCGCGCCGGGCCTGCGGCCTGAAAAGTCCTTGCGGCTAGGTCTTCGCCTCACGCCTGACCGGCATGTGCTTCCTACCCCAGTCCTTCATGATCTTGAGCGCCGGGCGGAGTTCCTCGCCCTTCGCCGTCAGCAAATAGTCA
>NZ_JBBEBT010000202.1:0-3453 GCF_040882205.1 Hyphomonas sp. | reverse complement strand
AGCAGAGCTTCGGCCAGAGGCGAGAATGCCTGGCCGCCGGGCGGGGTCAGAACGAGGTTGCGCACAGCTTAAGCGCGGGGTGTTCCCCCAGGCTCGCGGGTGAGCACAACGTCGACCCCCTGCTCCGCCAACCGGTCGCGCAGAGCGCCCTGCAAGGTAGACTTCCCGGTCCCCTCACCGCCTTCCAGCGTGATGAAGCGGCCGCGGGCAGGACTATCCATTGCCGCCCTTCAGTTCTGCTTCGGCGTCCGGCGACTGCTCGCCCTTCATCATGGCGCTGATGCCTTCGATCGCCTGGCCGACAAAACCGAGTTTCTTGACATCCGCTTCCGCAATCACGGGCGCCGTCACCGGCTCCTGTCCTTCCAGCGTCACGACGAACGTACCGACAACATCACCCTTCCTGACGGGCGCCCTGAGGGTCTTGTCCAGAACAAGTTCGGCCTTCGCTTTCGCAAACATCGCCTTGTGCCCGACCACCTTGAGCGGCTCCGACAGCGATACCGGAACGGCGCGCTGCTCGCCAAGCCAGACAGGGACATCCGGGAGGGTAACTGTTTCCGGGCCGATCGTCTTCAGTTCAAAACTCTGGATCGCGACCCGCATGAGGCGTTCGGCTTCCTGTGACCGCGCTGCCATGGTCGGCAGGCCGTTGATGACGATGGTCCGGCGCACGCCGTCGCGCACGGCAGAAGCGGTGAGGCCGTAACCGGACGCTTCGAGGTGGCCCGTCTTCAGCCCGTCCGCGCCGGCGACTTCCAGCAATGGGTTGCGGTTGGCCTGCGTGTATTCGCGCCAGGTGTAGGACGGCAGCGAGTACCAGGCATAATACTGCGGATACTTGTCAATTGTCATCTTGGCGAGTTTCGCAAGGTCAATGGCCGAGACGACGTGGCCTTCGCCTTCGAGGCCGGTCGTGTTCACGAAGTTCACCGAGTTGAGGCCGAGCTCATGGGCGATCTGCGTCATGCGTGCCGAAAAGGCGGCTTCCGAACCCGAGATGCCCTCCGCAAGCACGATGCAGGCATCATTTCCCGACATCGTGATTACCCCGTGGAGCAGTTCTTCGACGGTCGGCGTATCCTTTGGCACGAGACCCATCGTGGAGGTGCCGGACGGAAAACCGCCCCGGCGCCAGGCATCCTCGCTGACGGTGAATTTGTCGGTGAGGGAAATCTCGCCGCGCTCGATCAGCTCGAACACGACGAAAGCCGTCATCATCTTGGTCATAGACGCCGGCGTCATGAGTTCGTCGCCGCGTTTCGAATACAGGATCTGGCCCGTTTCATGGTCCATGATCACGGCATACTCTGCCGGTGTGTCGATCATCTGGGCGGCCGCCGGCAAAGCGGCGCCAACTGCCATGACCGCAACGGCCGATATGATCCCGCGCCAAAACTTCACGTGAGCGTCTCCCTATTACAAAATGGCCGCACGCACGCACGGCCCCTCTTCCCGAATAAACGGAAAAAGGGGCCGGTTTGTGGTCAGCGTCAATGGGCGGACTGCGGGCATTCTACTCCGCAGTGACCACCCGTCCGTCGCCCTTGCCTTCTGCATTGAGGCGGTCACGGAGCTGTTGAGCAGACTCGCGGCTGGCCAGAGGGCCGACGCGAACCCGGAAGTAGTCGGCGCCGTTGACGCGGGCCGGAACGATCTCCACAGGCAGGTTCGCCTGCAGTCCGCGGTAGAGCGTTTCGGCGTTGCCGATGTCCGAGAACGAAGCCAGCTGGACATAGTGCGTGCCATTGGCCGATGCGCTTACCTTGGTGACTTGAGCCGAAACGCCCCATTCTGCAGGTGGTTCAGGCCATTTTACGGCGGCGCGGCCGGGCGGGCTCGCACCAGGCGCGGTCCACGTTGTGCCGCCGGCGAGTTCATCGCCGCCGAGAAGTTCATCGGCGGGCGCCGACCTGGGCGTTGCAGGTTTCTGCGCCGTCAGTGACATGAGTTTCGGCGTGCGTTCGGCGCGAGGCTTCGGCGCTTCCGCGGCCCCACTTCCAACCATCCGGAGGGTTAGCTCGGCCTTCCCTGCCCCTTCAAAACCGAGCGCGCGGGCCACCTGGCGCGAAACCTGGAGCGAAGCGCCGTCTTCAAACGGGCCGCGGTCATTGACGCGGACAAAGACTTCCTTACCCGTTGCCGGGTTGGACATCTGCACGATGCTCGGAAGCGGCAGAGACGGATGCGCGGCGGTCAGCGCCGATTGGTCAAGGATTTCGCCATTGGCAGTTGCCAGACCTGCGAACTCGTCGCCGTAAATGATCGCAATCCCGGTCTCGAAGATGTTACCCGCCGGCGCGGCCGGAAATGGTGCGGGCTTGTAGGTTTCGGCGAGTGGCGGAAGCGGAACCACTTCCACCAGCGGCGCCCTGCCCGCAGTGCCGAGTGCGGCTGCAGGGGCGCGGGAATCGAATGTCGGGACAGACGGCGAAAACTGGGGTGCTTCCGTAAAACTCGTCTCGGCGACCGGCGATGCGGCCTGCGGAACGGACACGGACGCCATCTCGACGCGAGCAGCTTCCTGCCCCGATCCCGGATAACGGAATTCAATCCGCTGCGTTGCCTTTTCGGTATTGCTTGCCGGCGCGGCCGGACGGCTGGCGACTTTTAGCGGCGAGCTGGCGTCAGCCATGTAAGTAATCGGCGCTCGCGGCCCGGCCGACGCCGGCAGCGCAGCCGAAGAAATCACAAAAACAGACGCAACAACAGTCAATTGGCCCGGAAGCCAGGTGCGCGCAAACGGCATGGGCCGCAAATCTCCTCTTTCTGAGAACCCTGACCCGCCTTTGGAGGCGTGCCCGGTGGCCTTCTGGCCGTTCCGAAAATCGGTTTACCATGCAGGTGTGGCCAGCCGGTCAAACCGAACAGAAAGTCCGGCAGCTGGCGTTAGGACCTGATTCACCGCCTGCCGGCCTGCAGGCACTTGCCATCCGGCCCGCCTTCCCACAAACAGCCCACGCGGCGGAGGAGTGGCAGAGTGGTTTAATGCGACGGTCTTGAAAACCGTTGAGCTCGAAAGGGCTCCGGGGGTTCGAATCCCTCCTCCTCCGCCATCAGGCATTGTTTTTATTGAGAAATAGTACTTTTTAGTGCTCCTGGTGCATTCGCTAGTGCATTCCCGTTTTTTCGCCGACGCATCTGGCCCGGCATTTCGGCGCCGCCCGGTGCTGCTAAGTCGCCTGCGTGTTTCACGCCGGCGCGGACCGTTACGATGCGGGTTTTCGCGCGTTGCGCGGGGGATCAAGTGCCGACGTCTTGAGGTGCGTCATTGGCCAGAGAGAGCTTGGGTCGGGTCCAGCGGAGCCCATCACCTGATCTATCAGAAGGTGATGTCCAGCGACATCAGGAACTGACCCCCTTTCGTCATGAAGAACTGACCCCTTCCTGGTTTGAAGTGTAAGCGCAACGAGCTCCCCACCGAGAATGTAGCTTTCCCCATGAGGCTGTTTG
>NZ_JBBEBT010000201.1:0-22597 GCF_040882205.1 Hyphomonas sp. | reverse complement strand
GGACGAAGACCGCGCAGCGGCGGCGATGATGGATTGCGCGATGAACCGGGGCACGGCGGATCCGGTCTTTCTCGGCAAGTATGATCCGCTCATGCGCGAGTGGATGGGCGCGCGGGTGCGACCGGGTGACGAGGAAGCGATCTATGCCCCTCTCGACTGGCTGGGGCTGAACCATTACTCGCCGACCTATGCGCAGGCGCGCGAGAATGCGTTCGGATTTCGAAATGCGAACCCGCCGGAGGGAGCCGAGACAACGCTGATGGGCTGGCATGTGGCGCCGGAGGCGTTCCGCGACATGCTGGTGGAGACATCGAAACGCTATGGTGTGCCGGTCTATGTGACAGAGAACGGGATGGCGGATGATGTCGAGCCGGACGCAGCAGAGCGTGTGGAGGATGCGGCGCGGGTGTCATATCTCAAGCGCTATCTCGGCGCCGTGCTGGAAGCACGCGCGGCCGGGGCGGATGTGCGCGGGTATCTTGTCTGGTCAATGCTCGACAATTTCGAATGGGCGATGGGATACGGACCGCGCTTCGGCATTGTGTATGTGGACTACAAGACGCTGAAACGCACGCCGAAGGCGTCGTATCATCTGCTCGCTGAACTGGCCGGAGCCAAAGCCGCGACATGACCCTGATCCCGAACCAGCGCCACCTTTTCGATATTCCGGACGACGTGGCCTATCTGAATGTCGCGACGATGGGCCCGCTGCCGCTGGCCGCCTCCGAGGCGGGGCAGCGCGGCGTGGCGCGCAAGCTGCGGCCCTGGACCATTCCGGACACAGACTTTTTTGAGGACACGAAGAAACTGCGCCCGCTGCTGGCGCAGCTGATCGGGGCAGACGAGACGGGCATCGCGTTTGTGCCTTCTGTCAGCTACGGCCTCGCGACGGCGGCGCGCAACCTGCCGCTGGCGAAGGGGCAAAAGATCCTGCTGCTGGCCGACCAGTTTCCGTCCAACGTCTATACCTGGCGCGAACAGGCGCGGGCAACCGGCGCGGTGATTGAGACCGTCTCGGTGACGGGGAACGTTTCTCTCTCAGACGCCCTTATAGATGCCATCACGCCGGACATCGGCCTTGTCGCCTGCCCGCACGTGCGCTGGACGGACGGGGCGCGGATCGATCTGGCGGCGGTGGGTGCGCGGTGCCGGGAGGTGGGCGCGGCGCTGGTGCTGGACCTGACGCAGAGTTGCGGCGCGATGGTGTGCGATGTAGCGGCCGTGCGGCCGGATTTCGTAGTGGCGGCGGGCTACAAATGGCTGCTGGGCCCATATGCCACTGGCTTTCTTTATGCCGCGCCGCACCGGCGGGAGGGCACGCCGCTGGAGCAGAACTGGATCACGCGCGAAGGCGCATCGGACTTCTCACGCCTGATCGACTATACCGACGCCTACGCTCCGGGGGCGGAGCGTTATGACATGGGCGAGCGGTCGAACTTTGCGCTGCTGCCGGCGCTGCATGCCTCCGTGCAGCAGATCCTCGACTGGGGCGTGGCCAATATCGAGGCGACACTGGCCCACCAGAACCGGACGCTAGCCATTGCGCTGGAGAAGCGGGGCCTGGCGACCGGGCCTGAAAGCGGCCGCGGGGCGCACTATCTCGGCGCGCTGCTGCCGGAGACGGCGCCGGCGGACCTGACCGCGCGACTGAAGGCGGAGAACATCTATGTTTCCAAGCGCGGCAACCGGCTGCGCATCACGCCGCACCTGTTTACCACGCAAACCGACATCGCGCGCTTCCTTGCGGCGCTGGACCGGCATCTCGGCTGACGGGGATCAGAACAGCCAGCTGGCCGGGTTCTCGGCCGGCTGGTTCGCCGCAAGCGACTGCAGGCCCTTGGCATTGCGCAGGATGTACCAGATGATCGTCGCCAGGATGACCAGAACCCCGACAAGAAAATAAGTCATCACGAGCCCGATGGCGACATAGATCACGCTCTTGGCGAAGATGTGCAGCTGGTTCAGCGCATGGCTTTGCAGCACGGCGTCTCCCTCTCCCCGGTCCATCCAGGCAACGGCAGCGGCAACGAAGTTGAGGCCCGGCACGAGCAGGCCCGCCAGCAGGCCGGCATAAATCAGCCGCGCGCGGCCGGGCGTTCCCTTCCGGAACGAAAAGAGGGTAGCAGGGTTCATCGGGCGCGGGCCTCCAGCGGACGCGCTACCTTGAGGCCATGCGGCCGCCAGTCAAGCAGCCCACAATTGACGCGCCGTTACCCTTGCGGAAGCGCCGTGGCCACGCCACAACAGGCAAAACGCAACTTAGGAAGACCCAATGGCCAACCCCCGTAAAGTTTCATACGCCGATCTCGAATCGCTTGCTGGCCAGGAAGTCGGCGTGTCCGACTGGCACACGATTGACCAGGACCGGGTGAACAAGTTCGCTGACGCGACCGGCGACCATCAGTGGATCCATGTCGACGTGGCCCGCGCCACGAAGGAAATCGGCGGCCCGATTGCCCACGGCTTCCTGACGCTGTCACTGCTGCCGATGCTCGGTGCCGAAGTGCTGCGCGTTGAAGGTACGACCCGCGGCATCAACTATGGCTCGGACAAGGTGCGCTTCACCAACATGGTGCCGGTCGGCTCCAAGGTGCGCCTGCGCCAGAAATGCCTGTCGGTCGAAACCAAGGCCGGCGGCAAGACGATGAAGATGGAAGCTACCGTCGAAATCGAAGGCAAGGACCGCCCGGCCCTCGTCGCTGAGTCGATCACGGTTCTCTACGGCTGATACCGTGCCTATATTGGGGGCGAGCCAAGTATGGAGCGCCCCCCGATGACCAAGACCAAGATCAACCGCACGGATGCCGAGTGGCGCGAAATCCTCGATCCAGAGGCCTACCGCGTCGGCGTCAGGGAGGGTACCGAGCGCGCCTTCACGCCCGGCAATTTCCAGGACGAGAAACGCGCCGGCGTTTATCACTGCAAGGGCTGCGGCACGCCGCTCTGGTCGTCCGAGCACAAATTTGAATCCGGAACCGGCTGGCCGAGCTATTGGCAGCCCATCGACCCGGCCGCCATCGGCACCAAGACCGACTTCAAGATGGTCTATCCCCGCACCGAGTGCCACTGTACCACCTGCGCCCTGCATCAGGGACACGTGTTCCGGGACGGCCCGCCGCCGACTGGCGAACGTTGGTGCATCAACGGCGCGGTGCTGGATTTCCGCCCCGTCGAATAAGCGCTGGACAGGCCCTGCCGGCGTGATCCAGTGTCGCGCTTATCGATAAGCGGAGCCTTCCATGCACCTTGTTGCCCCCCTCGCTGGCCTGTTGGCCGCAGCGACCCTGTTTTCCGGATGCACGATGACCAAAGACACTGCCGAGCCTGCAAGCCTGATCGCCGCGCCTGCGCTGCCCGCGCCGCCGGTCGCTGCCCGGGTCGACCACGAGATCACGCAGCTCAGGCGCACGCGCAATGATCCCTACAGCTGGCTGAAGGACGAGAACTGGCAGGAGGTGATGCGCGAGCCATCGCTGCTCAAGCCGGAAATCCGCGCCTATCTGGAAGCCGAGAATGCCTACACCAAGGCCCGCCTCGAAGACACGACCACCGCGCTGCGCGAGGAACTGTTCAACGAGATGCGTGGCCGCATCAAGGAAGATGACAGCTCTGTGCCGTCGATCCACAGCGGCTGGGCCTATTACACGCGCTTCCGCGAAGGCGGCGAGTACGCGATCTATGCGCGCAAGCCGGCAGAAGATGCGTTCGCGGATGGCGGCGAGGAGACGATCCTTCTCGACGGCGACGCAATGGGCAAGGACCAGGATTACTTCGCTTTCGGCGACCTCGAAGCCTCACCTGATCATGCGACCCTCGCCTACGGAACCGATCTCAAGGGAAGCGAATACTACGAGATCCGTGTAAAGAACATCGCGACCGGCGAAGATACCGGCGTCCTGATCGAGAATGCCTATGGCCCATTCGAATGGAGCGCCACTGGCAGAGCCCTCTTCTGGGTCAAGCGTGATGAAAATGGCCGGCCCAACGCCGTCTACCAGCGCGACCTCGCCAGCGGGACCGACACACTGATCTACGAGGAGCAGGACCCCGGCTTTTTCGTAAATCTCGAGACGAGCGAAAGCGAGGAAGTGATCCTCATTTCCGCAGGCGGCCACACGACGTCTGAAGTTTACTGGTTCCCCGCTGATGAACTGAACCCCACCCTGCGCCTGGTAGCCCCGCGCGTGACCGATCATCAGTATTCGGTCACTCATTGGGACGGCGAATTCTACATCTCCACCAACATTGATGGCGCGGTCGACTTCAAGCTGGTCAAGGCGCCAATGTCGTCAACCTCTTTCGAGAACTGGACGGACGTCATCCCCCATCGTCCGGGTACGTTGCTGCTCGGTTCGGTTTCGCAGAAGGATTATCTCTCGATCATGGAACGCGAAGGCGGCCTGCCGCGCATCGTGATCCACAAGCGGGGCATGACCGATAGCCATTCGATCAGCTTCGATGAAGCGGCCTTCGATCTTGGCCTCGATGGCGGCTATGAGTATGGTGTACCGGTCCTGCGCTTCGATTATGCCTCGCCAACCACGCCGGACCAGGTGATCGACTATAATCTCGAGACGCGCGAGCGCGTGCTGCGAAAGACGCGCGAGATCCCGTCGGGCCACAATCCTGGAAACTACGTCGTCGAGCGGATCATGGCGCCCTCATGGGACGGCGCGCAAGTGCCGGTGACGTTGCTGCGCCACAAGGATACGCCGGAGGACGCTACCGCGCCGGTGCTGCTCTATGGCTATGGCTCGTATGGCATCACCATCCCTGCGGACTTTCGCACGGGCCGCCTCAGCCTCGTCGACCGCGGCTTCATCTATGCCATCGTCAATCCGCGCGGCGAGATGGCCAAGGGTTACCAGTGGTATCTCGATGGCAAGCTCGACAAGAAAACCAACACGTTCAAGGACTATGTCGCCGCTGGCCAGTATCTCGTCGACAAGGGCTATACCTCCAGGGGCAAGCTGATCGGCCAGGGTGGGTCGGCGGGCGGTCTTTTGATGGGCGCTGCGGCGAACATGGACCCGGGCCTGTTCGGCGGCATCATCGGCGCGGTGCCCTTCGTTGATGTGCTCAACACGATGTCCGACGAGAGCCTGCCGCTCACCCCGCCGGAATGGCCGGAATGGGGCAATCCGCTCACGGACGAAAAGGCGTATGACACGATCCTCGCTTATAGCCCCTATGATCAGGTGGCCAAGCTTGATTATCCCCCCATGCTGATCACCGGCGGCGTGACTGATCCGCGCGTCACCTACTGGGAGCCGGCGAAGTGGGCCGCCAAGCTGCGCCACGAAGCGCCGAACGCCGGCCCCTATTTCCTGCGCATCAATCTCGATTCGGGCCACTTCGGCGCCTCGGGCCGGTTTGAAGGCCTGAAGGAAACGGCAACCGAATATGCCTTCGCCCTGGCGGCGGCGGGCAAGATCGACAGCGTGGATCTCTCGACGCCGGAGTAGGGCCGTTGCTCTACTTCCTCGATTGCGAGTTTAACGGCTTCGGCGGCGATCTCATCAGCCTGGCCCTCTCGGGCGAAGCGGGTGAGCTCTACCTCGCCAGGACGGAGGAAGAGCTGAACGCGCTCGACGCGCATGAATGGGTAGCCGAGCATGTGCTGCCCTTCCTGTCGCTTTCCGATGCGCGCCCGGATGTGCTGCCACTCGCCAAGTTCGGGAGGGCGATCCAGGGCTTCCTTGCAACGGATGCGGAGCCGGTGATCGTGGCCGACTGGCCGGAAGACCTGATGCACCTGATGCAATGCCTGATCATCGCGCCCGGCCAGATGGTGCAGATACCGGACCTCTCCCTGCGCCTGATGCATGCCTCGGCCTATCCAACCGAAATCTCCGACGCCGTGCAGCACAACGCCCTGTGGGATGCGCGGGCGCTGCGGCAGGCGGTTTTGGGTTAGGCTTCGCACTCAGACGGCATCATGAGCGCGATTATCCCGGTTGCAGCGGCGAAGGCCTTTGCCTATACAGCGCGTTCGGTCGGAGCGTAGCGCAGCCCGGTAGCGCACTAGTCTGGGGGACTAGGGGTCGGAGGTTCGAATCCTCTCGTTCCGACCAAACAATCCAAAAACTTACATTCAAGCTGCCGGGCGGACGCGGGCGGCGTCGATGCGGGTCTTGATGTCGGCAAGGTCCTGAAGGACATCCTCGAGCCGGGTCTTGCGGTCCGGTGCGGCAAAGGCGCGGGCGACGCTGGCCTGCAATTCACGCGCCGGGCTGATCACCGTTTCGAGGGCAGTGCACGAGAGCGCGGCGGTGCCGGCAAGGACTGCTTCGATGCCCTGCTCTGCCAGCATCGTCTTGGCGCCTTTTAGCGTCATACCGCGCTCGTGCACCAGAATGCGGATGGCACGCAGGGCGTCCATGTCCTGCGGGCGGAACATGCGGCGGCCGTCGTCGCGCTTGATCGGCCGCACATCCCTCGGAAACCGGGTTTCCCAATAGCGCAGCACATGCGTCTCGAGGCCAAGCTCACTGGCTGCTTCACCGATCGACCGGAAGGCAGAAGAAGATTTTTCGATCCGGGACTTGAGTGCGGTCATGCAGGTATCCTGTGGGGGGGTCAGTCGCGGCCGACGAGCGATTTCAGCATCGGGGACGGACGGAAGGTGACGACGCGGCGGGCCGCAATGGGGGCCTCTTCACCGGTCTTGGGGTTGCGCCCTTCGCGGGCAGATTTTGAGCGCACGACGAAGTTACCGAAACGGGCGAGCTTCACTTCTTCCTCGTGTTCGAGGGCGGCGCCGATCAGTTCGAGCGTGCGATCGAGCAGGTCAGCAGACTCCTGGCGGGTCACGCCGACTTCGCGAACGATCGCGTCAGTGACTTCAGCACGGGTAACGGTCTCGCTGCTCATTTGCCCATTCGCCTTTCGAAAAAGCCTAAGCCCGGTATCTTAACGAATTCCTAGCAGTCGCGTTAGTGAAATCTGGAACAGGTGCGATTAGAGGCGGAAAAGGCTCGCGCCCCACGAAAAGCCGCCACCCATAGCTTCAGACAGGATCAGATCGCCGGCCTTGGCGCGGCCGGTGCGCACGGCATGGTCCAGCGCCAGCGGAATCGATGCGGCGGACGTGTTGGCATGCTGGTCGACGGTGATGACGACCTTGTCTTCCGGGATGCTCAGCTTCCTGGCCACGCCGTCCAGGATGCGCTTGTTGGCCTGGTGCGGCACGAACCAGTCGATGTCCGCCGAAGTGAGGCCCGTCTCGTCGAGCACGGCTTCGATGGCCGCGGAGATGTTGGCCACGGCATGTTTGAACACGCGGTTTCCTTCCATGCGGACATGGCCGATCGTGCCGGTGGAGCTGACGCCGCCATCGACATAGAGCAGGTCGGACTTGGTGCCGTCGGTGCGGATATGGTGCGTGATGATGCCCTCATCGGCGGCGAACTCGCCTTCGCGCACCTCAATCACGACTGCGCCGCCGCCGTCGCCGAACAGGACGCAGGTGCCCCGGTCCGACCAGTCGATGATGCGCGTGAACGTCTCCGCGCCGATCACCAAGGCCTTGTTGAACAGGCCCTGCTTGAGCATTGAGTCGGCAGTTGCGAGCGCGAACAGGAAACCCGAGCAGACCGCCTGCACGTCAAACGCCGCACCGCCGGAAATGCCCAGCTTGGCCTGCACGGCGGTCGCTGTGGCGGGGAATGTGCGGTCCGGCGTCGTTGTGGCAAGGACGATCAGGTCGATCTCCGACGCGTCTATGCCGGCTGCGGCCAGCGCGCGCCGGGCGGCGGCGGTCGCAATGTCGGAGGTCAGTTCGCCGTCGGCAGCAACATGGCGCTGGCGGATACCGGTACGCTCCTGGATCCACTCGTCCGAGGTCTCGACCATTCCGGCGAGTTCAGCATTCGAGAGCACCCGCTCGGGCAGGTAGCTTCCGGTTCCGAGAATGAAACTGCGCCGCGCCATGCTCATACGTCCTTTCGACAACCCGCGCGCCGCCCTCAGGCGGCGACCCCGCCGGTTCCAATCTTTGCGAGGTTGGTGGCGATCTCGCCCTGGAAATCACTTGCGGCAAGGTCGGCCGCCATTTCACACGCACGGGCGAACCCGCGCGCATCGGCGCTGCCATGGCTCTTGACGGATATGCCGCCGAGCCCGAGCAGGACGCCGCCATTGACGTTGCTGGGATCCATCAATGATTTCAAACGCTTAAGGCCGTTCATCGCCAGCACAGCGCCCGCTTTGGACATCAGGCTCTCGGTGAACGCCTCGCGCATGTGACTGGCCAGCATCCGGGCAACGCCCTCGCCGGTTTTCAGAGCGACGTTACCGGTGAAGCCGTCGGTGACGACCACATCGACCACGCCTGTGGAAATGTCGTCGCCCTCAACGAAGCCCCGATAGTCCAGATCGAGCCCTGCGGCGCGCAGCCATTCGTGGGCCTCGCGCACTTCCTCATGGCCCTTCATCTCTTCCGAGCCGATATTCAGCAGCGCCACCGTCGGGCGCGCAATGCCCAGCGTGGCGCGCGCAAAGGCCTCGCCCATGATCGCGAAGGTGACGAGCTGCTGGGCGTCTGCCTCGACGTTCGCACCGACATCCAGCACCACCGTGCGCCCGCGCAATGTCGGCCAGACGGCCGTCATCGCGGGGCGGTGCACGCCGTCCATCTTGCGCAGGATCAGCATTGAAATCGCCATCAGCGCGCCCGTATTGCCGGCCGAGACCGAAGCGCCCGCGCGGCCTTCCCGCAGCGCCTCGAGCGCATTCCACATCGACGTGCCCTTGCCGCGCCGGAGCGCCTGGCTGGGCTTCATGTCGCTGGATATCTTTTCGACCACTGCGTGGACAATCTCGGCGCGGGCCTGCAGCACCGGATGGGCGGCGACCAGCGGGGCTAGCTTTGCCTCGTCGCCGTGCAGCAGCGCGCGCATCGCCGGCCGGCTTTCGAGGAAGCTGGCCACGCCTTCGACCACGATGCCGGGGGCATTGTCTCCGCCCATGGCGTCTATCGAAATCGTCAGCGCGGGTTTCATCCGGTCCTGTGCCTGTTTGAGTGGCCAGATTCTTAGTATTTTCGCGTGGTTTAAGCGGCGCCGGGGGTCAAGGCAACGGGCCAGATGCGGCAGGATCAGTGCTGCAAGGTGCCTTGACCGGCACCTGCGGCCATCCAGTCGAACCGGCCATGCAGGATTTCCTCGTCTGGCTGTGCGGCCAGATGCGCCTGCAGGTCCAGCAGGGTCGTCGCCAGCGCGCCCGCATGGCCGGGCGCCACCACGCCATTTCGGCGAAGGACCGCGTCCACCTGCGCGGCCCGCTGCGTCTTGCTGTCGTCTTTGAGGGCAGCAAACAGCGCCTTGCCCAGCCCCGCATGTTCCTGCGCGAGTTTCCTCACCTTGCGGGCAATAGAGGCGTCGCCGACCCCTTTCTCCCGGAACGCGGCGTCGAACCCGTCGAGCACCAGTTCATCCAGCCGCGCCGCCAGGGGCGCAATATCTGGCCCCGCAATACGGCTGAGGCGGTCAATTGCGAGGCTGGTCAGCAGGGTGATCATGCGGGCGCGTCCATCGAACGTGTCGGACACGGCGCTCTCCAGATACCAGGAAGGCTCCAGCGCCTGGCGCAGAAGCCGACGATAGGCCTCGCCCGCCGCTTTCCGGCGCGCCGTGCGGCGCTGGAACCAGTTGCCCGAAAATGCCGTCAAGGATGCACTCCCATGCTTGCCAAGCCCGGTTACCTGCCGCTAGTTCGTTCGTCAAAGCCCTTCTGGAGTAATTCCATGCGTAAAAGTGCCATCCTGGCGGCCAGCCTGCTCGCGCTGCCGCTGACGGCGTGCCTTACGCCCGCACGCGATTTCCACGGCTATATCCCGGACGAGGTCCAGCCCTACGAAATCAAGCCGGGCGAAGACAGCCGGTCTTCGGTGTCGGCGCAGCTCGGTTCGCCCTCGACCGAAGGCCTGTTTGACACCAATACCTGGTTTTACGTCTCGGACGTGCAGGAGCGCTTCGCTTTCTACAAGCCTAAGGTCGCCGACCGGAGCATTACAGCCATCCGCTTCGGCGAAGACGACAAGGTAGACGAAGTACTGCGTTATACCGCCGCCGATGGCCAGGTGATCAGCTATTCTGCTCGCGAGACGGCGACGCGCGGCCGGGAACTCGGCCTCTGGGAACAGATCTTCGGCACGGTCGGCGCGGTCCGCCTGCCGAACACCGACGAGGCGACCCCGGACAACCCGACCGGCCGTCGCTAGCAGGCCGTCTCTGCCTGTTCCCGTGCAAACATGAAAAAGCCCCGGAACCTAAGTTCCGGGGCTTTTGTTTGATCCGTGTGCAGATGTCTAGTGCGCGAGCACGGCGAGCATCAGCAGGGCCACGATGTTGGTGATCTTGATCATAGGGTTCACAGCCGGTCCGGCGGTGTCCTTGTAGGGGTCTCCGACGGTATCACCGGTCACGGCAGCCTTGTGGGCTTCCGAGCCCTTGCCGCCATGGTGACCATCTTCGATGTACTTCTTGGCGTTGTCCCACGCGCCGCCGCCCGAGGTCATCGAGATGGCCACGAACAGACCGGTCACAATCACACCGAGAAGCATGGCGCCGACAGAGGCAAGCGCTGCGCCCGAGCCTGCGATCAGGTAGATCGCGATGAAGAGCACGATCGGCGAGAGCACTGGCAGGAGCGAGGGAACAACCATTTCCTTGATCGCTGCCTGCGTAAGGATGTCCACGGCGCGGCCATAGTCGGGCTTCACTTCGCCCTTCATGATGCCCGGATTTTCGCGGAACTGGCGGCGGACTTCCTCGACCACGGCTTGAGCGGCGCGGCCTACCGCCATCATCGACATACCGCCGAACAGGAACGGAAGAAGGCCGCCGAACAGGAGGCCGACCACGACATAGGGGTTGGCAATCGAGAAGTCGACCGTGACGCCGTAGAAGAACGATCCTTCAACGGCGCGGGCCGAGAAGTATTTCAGGTCCTCCGCATACGCCGCAAATAGCACAAGCGCACCGAGACCGGCAGAACCGATCGCATAGCCCTTCGTGACGGCTTTGGTGGTGTTGCCAACAGCGTCAAGCGCGTCGGTCGTCTTGCGGACTTCCGAAGGCAGTTCAGCCATTTCGGCAATGCCGCCGGCATTGTCCGTAACCGGACCAAAGGCATCGAGGGCGACGATCATGCCAGCAACGCCGAGCATGGTGGTGGTCGCAATCGCGATGCCATAGAGGCCGGCGAGGTTGTAAGTCAGCAGGATACCGCCGATGATTGTCAGAGCCGGAAGCGCGGTGGCTTCGAGCGAGACAGCGAGGCCCTGGATGACGTTCGTGCCATGGCCGGACTCGGAAGCTTTCGCGATCGAGCGGACCGGGCGGTACTTTGTTTCAGTATAATAGGCCGTGATCACGACGATCAGCAGGGTCACGAACAGACCCGCCACGCCGCAAGCAAACAGCTTCCAGCCCGTGATGGCAGCCGCGTCACCGGTCACCGGATCGACGAGGCCGAGGATCGCGCCTGCGCCTTCCATGGTGCCGTTCAGGCCGCCCGGAAGAACGGTTTCGATGGCCAGTGCGAGGCCGCCGACTGACAGAACGCCGGTGACGATGAGCGCCTTGTAGAGCGCGCCCATGACATCGGTGGAGCCCTTCGACAGGGTGGCAAAGAAAGTGCCGATGATCGAGGTGACAATGCAGATTGCACCGATGGCGAGCGGCAGCATCATGATCTCGCCGATATACGACGAGGAGGCGAAGTAGATGCCACCGAGCACCATCGTGGCGACGAGCGTCACAGCGTAGGTCTCGAACAGGTCAGCGGCCATGCCGGCGCAATCACCCACGTTGTCGCCGACGTTGTCAGCGATAGTGGCAGCGTTGCGTGGATCGTCTTCCGGGATGCCGGCTTCAACCTTGCCGACCATGTCGCCGCCGACGTCTGCCCCCTTTGTGAAGATGCCCCCACCGAGACGGGCGAAAATCGAGATCAGCGAAGCGCCGAAACCGAGCGAGATGAGCGCATCGATGATGCTGCGCTTCTGGTCTTCGTCGCCGACGGACAGACCGAACGGGCCGGTGAGCAGGCCATAATAGCCAACGATGCCGATAAGCGCGAGGCCGACCACCAGCATACCAGTGACGGCGCCTGATTTGAACGCCATCTGCAGGCCCTCATTGAGGCCCTTGCGCGAGGCTTCCGTGGTGCGGACGTTGGCACGCACGGAAACGAGCATGCCGATAAAACCGGCAAGGCCCGACAATACGGCGCCGATGATGAAGCCGAGCGCGGCCATCCAGCCGAGCGCGAAGAAGAGGACAACCGCCACACCAGCGCCGACGATGGCGATGGTGCGGTACTGGCGGCTGAGATAGGCGTTGGCGCCTTCCTGGATCGCCTGGGCGATCTCGATCATCCGCGGATTGCCCGCGGGCGCTTTCATGATGGAATTGATCTGCCAGTAGCCATAAGCGACCGACAGGAACCCTGCACCGAGTGCAAGCATGTACCAAGTCATAGGTGAATCCTTCCTGTAACCCCTAATGCCGTTCAGCCCGGCAAATGCGGGGCTGCGGCGCCTTGTATCAACGGTTCTGCCTGCCATCCGCCCCCTTGGGCTGCAACCTGCCTCTCGTCAGGGGCGAGTAGCAGGCATTCCGATTCTGCCATGCTCGAAGGCGACAGTTTCAGGGAGGTTAACAGGGCCTGATTCCGATGTAACAAACAGGCCCGGCTCCGCCTGGATTTGACCGATGCGGGACATCCGGATGCCCTGCTGCGCGGCCTCCAGCAGAAGCTCTTCGCGTGCATCCGGAGGCGCCGTGAAGAGCAGTTGGTAATCATCGCCCCAGGTCCCGAGGTCGATCATTTCGGCAAGATTTGCTGCGCCGCCAGCAAATGGCACTGATTCGAAGTCGATTTCGGCGCCGACGCCGGACGCCTCGGCCAGCGACCGGGCGTCCCCGAGCAGGCCGTCCGACACATCCATCGCTGCCGTCGCATGGCGCGCCAGCAGGCCTGCGGCCGCCAAGGGTGGCAGGTCGGGTGCGTGCAGGACACCGATCCAGGGGCTTGCCTCGCCCGCAGCCCGGGCCAGGAACCCGCGACGCGCGCCGCCGATCTCTCCCGTCACCCAGAGGTCATCTTCCGCTTTTGCGCCGCTCCGGCGGACGGGCTTTGTGCCGAGGCAGCGCCCGGTCATCGTCAGCGACAGGAATAATCCCGCCGGGCTCGAAACGGTATCCCCGCCAATAAGCCCGGCGATCCAGGCGCCGAGCTCTTCCCCAAGCGCCGCTGCAAATGTCGCCAGCTCCGTTTCCGGCCGATCTGCGGGCCAGCCAAGTGTGAGCAGCGCTTCAGAGGGCATGGCCCCGCTGGAAAGGATGTCGGAAACATTCACTCGAACCAGCTTGCGCGCCACCGTGTCGATAGGATCGGTGGCCAGAAAGTGCACGCCTTCCACCATCGCATCGGTCGTGATCACGGTCGGACCAGAAGCGGGGTAAAGTTCGGCTGTGTCGTCGGTCAACCCGGCTGCGCCCTGCGAACAGGCGAGCGGGGCGAAGTATCGCCGGATCCAGTCGCGTTCAGCCATGCCGGCGCACCGCAACCGGGAGGGGCCTAAAGCCCCTCACGGCCAATCGCATAGAACCGGTCACGCCGCTGGCGGCGCAGTTCTGCCGGCGTCAGGCCTTCCAGATCGCGCAAAGCGGCGTCGAGTGCTTTTGCGGCCGAGGCCATAGCACGCTGCGGATCGCGGTGTGCGCCGCCGACGGGTTCCCGGACGACGGCGTCGACGATCCTGTGCTTCAAAAGGTCTGGCCCCGTGATCGCCATCGATTCGGCGGCCTCTTTGGCCTTGGCGGGGTCGCGGTAGAGGATCGAGGCGCAGCCTTCTGGCGAAATCACCGAATAGATCGCGTATTCCATCATCAGCACCCGGTTGGCCGCCGCGATACCGATGGCGCCGCCCGACATGCCCTCGCCGATCACCAGCGTCACGAACGGAACACCGAGCGAGAGGCCGCGCTGCGTGCCGCGTGCGATGGCTTCAGCCTGGCCGCGCTCCTCGCCGCCCTTGCCGGGATAGGCGCCGGCGGTATCCGGGAAGCTGAGAACCGGCATGCCGAACTTCTCGGCAAGATCCATCAGGCGCACGGCCTTCCGGTAGCCTTCCGGGTGCGCCATGCCGAAATTGTGCTTCAGGCGTTTCTCGGTCGTGCGGCCCTTCTCATGGCCCATGATGACCACCGAGCGGCCACGGAAGCGGGCAAGCCCGCCGATGATTGCTTCGTCATTGCCGAAATGGCGGTCGCCGGCGAGTTCCTCGAACTCCTCGAAAATCGAGCCGATGAAATCCGAGAAGTGCGGCCGGTCGGGGTGGCGCGCCACTTGAGTAATCCGCCAGGCGTCGAGATCGGAATAGATCTGCTTCAGCTGCTTGGCGGACTTCGTCTTCAGCTTGGTCAGCTCGTCGGTGATCAACGGGCCGTCCTTGCGCGCGGCGAGGGCTTCAAGCTCGGCGATCTTCAGATCGAGTTCGGCGATCGGTTTTTCGAATTCGAGATAGGTCGGCATGCGCGTTTCCTAGCAATCCGCCGTCGCTTCGCCTAGCCGCTTATGACGGAAGGGATCTGCCCAGCATCACGACAGCCGGCAGCGTCAGCACGCCAAGAAGGACCGGAAATACGAAAAAAATCAAGGGCAATGTGAGTTTAGCTGGCAGGGACATGGCCTTTTCCTCTGCCATGAGGATGCGCCGCTGACGCATATCGGCCGAGAAAACCCGGAGGGTCTGACCGAGAGACGTGCCCATTTCCTCGGCCTGGCGCAGCATCGTGGCGAGCGATCCGGCTTCCTCCAGGCCCAGCCGGCGGGCAAAGGTACCCCAGGCTTTCTTGCGTTCCCGCCCCGCACGCAGCTCCAGCGACAGGGTGCGCATGTGAGCGGCGATGATCGGATGGCGCAGTTCCAGTTCCTCGCCCACGCGCTGCACGGCGGCGTCCAGGCTGAGACCTGCTTCGACGCAGGCGACCAGCAGGTCCATCATGTCCGGAAAGCCGATCGAGGCGGCCTGTTTGCGCTTCTTGATCTCCATGTCGAGATACATGCCCGGCGCCGCGAGACCGATGAGCGCCAGAAGGATGGAAACGCCGACCGGTGCGTAATTCGGCAGGTCCGAAAAGTAGTGTAGCGAAAAGAAAAGCGCGATCTGCGGAATGACAACGCAGACGAAGCGCGCCGCGAAATAGCGCGAGACGGCATTCTTCTGCGGGAAGCCGGCAAGGTTCAGCTTGCCGCGGACAGCGTTGACTTCTTCGCCTTCCATTGGCGCAGCATTGTCGGCGAGACCCATTACCGCGCGGCCAATCGCACTCCCGCCCTGGCGCGCCTGATCAATAGCATTCGGATTGTGGCGCGTCAGGCGGCGGCTGACATCTTCATCGGCCTTGCGATTGCGCAGGAAGGCAATGACGCCCGGAATCGCGGCAAGCATCGCCAGAAAGAATAGCGCGGCGGGCAGCATGGGTCCAGAGAGAACAGAAAGGCTCATCGCGTCCGCATCACATCTTGAAGTTGATCATCTTGTTCATGACGATATTGCCGATGATCATCCACACAAGCAGCCCGGCGAAGCCGTACTGGATCAGCGGATCATTGATCACATTACCGTAGAATTCCGGGCGCAGCATGTGGATGGCGGCCATCACCATGAATGGCGCCGAGGTAAGGATCATTGCCGAGGTGCGACCTTCGGCCGAAGCTGCGCGCACTTTCAGCCGCATGGTCTGGCGTCCACGGATGGTATCTGTGTTGGACTTCAGGAGTTCGGTGAGGTTGCCGCCGGTCTTCTCCTGCAGGCGCACGGTGGCTGCAAATAGTTCCACGTCCGGGTCACCCGCCCGTTCCGCCATGCGCTGAACGGCGTTGGTCAGCGACATGCCATAGGCCACCTCATCCGCCGTCATGCCGAACTCCGTACCGATCGGATCCGGCATTTCGCGTGCCACCAGCGACACAGCAGTCGCCACGGGGTGGCCCGCTTCCAGGCTACGGCAGACGATCTGCAGCGCGTCCGGCAACTGGCGTGCCATCTTCCTGGCGCGCTGGCCGGCGATATGTCTGGTCACTGCCAGCGGCGCCACCAGCAGGAATACGATATAGACAGGCACTGCGACCCAGATCCCGCCCACATATACGAATGCCAGCGCCGCCGGTACGAGCGATCCCGCCGCAGACATCGCCGCCCATTTCACCGGTTCGAACTTAAGGCCCGAGCGCACAATCAGCTTATTCAACCAGCGCAGAGATATAGTGAGGTTGCCGTCCCGGTCGAGACCCCGGCTCTTGCGCAACTCGACCATCGCCTCGTTGTGGGTGGCGTAGCGCTCCTTGAACTGCAGGCGCCGGTTGACGATGCGTTGCGTCCGGGCGTTTGACACCAGTCCAAGTATGGACTGGGTCGCCATGACAATGGCGCCCATCGCCATCACCGCCGGAATGATCAGCGCGGGGTCAGAACCCAGCAGGTCAAAAAAGCCGAACACGCGCGCTCCCGATCAGAACCGGCTGGACGGATCGAACATGCCTGGTGGCATTACGACGCCCTTGCGTTCCATCTCATCGAGGAATTTTGGGCGAAGTCCGGTCGCCGCGAAATATCCCAGAACCTTGCCATTTTCGGCTGTTCCCGTACGCTCGAACTTGAAGATTTCCTGCAGCTGCACGACCGAGCCCTCCATACCGGTGATCTCCGCAATCGACACGACCTTGCGCGAACCGTCAGACAGACGCGTCGCCTGCACAATGAAGTTCACGGCCGAGGCGATCTGCCCGCGGATCGCTTCCTCGGAAATCTTCATCCCACCCATCATCACCATCTGCTCGAGACGCGTCAGCGCGTCACGCGGATTGTTGGCGTGGATGGTCGCCATGGAGCCTTCGTGACCGGTGTTCATGGCCTGCAGCATGTCGAAGGCCTCTTCGGAACGGACCTCGCCGAGGATCACCCGGTCGGGACGCATCCGCAGTGCATTCCTGACGAGTTCGCGCTGGCGGATCTCACCCTTGCCCTCGATGTTCGGTGGACGTGTTTCCATCCGCGCGACGTGCGGCTGCTGAAGTTGCAGCTCTGCCGCGTCCTCAATCGTGATCATGCGTTCATCCGGGTTGATAGCCGCCGAGAGCGCATTCAGCAACGTTGTCTTGCCCGATCCGGTACCGCCCGAGATCACAGTTGAAGCCCGGCACTTCACAGCGCCAAGGATAAAATCTGCCACGGGTTGCGGAATGGCGCCGAAGCTCACGAGTTTGTCCATCGTCAGAGGCGACTTGGAAAATTTCCGGATAGAAACAAGCGGCCCGTCAATTGCAATCGGCATCACGGCCGCGTTGACCCGGCTTCCATCCAGCAGGCGCGCATCGACCAGCGGCTGGCTCTCGTCCACACGCCGGCCGACGGCGGCAACGATGCGCTGGACGATACGCAGAAGGTGGTCATTGTCGGCAAAGCGCACCGGCGCGAGCTGCAATTTCCCGTGCCGCTCGACATAGACCTGGTTGCAGCCGTTGATCAGAATGTCCGCAATTGAATCATCCTTGAGCAGAGGTTCGATCGGGCCGAGCCCGGTCATTTCGTCCATCACGGCATCGGCGAACGACGCTTCCTCGGTAGACGAAAGCGCCATTTCTTCCTTGCGGATGATCTCGCCGATGATGCCGCGGACCCGCCGGCGCATCGTATCATCGTCCAGCTTGTCGAGCGCCGACAGATCGAGCTCGTCGATCAGTTTCGCATGCACACGGAGCTTTGCGTCGAGCAGGTCAAACCCTGCCGACTCCGGCTTGGCATGTATGGTGGACGACGAGCCTGCCACCGGCGGCGCGGCGACAACCGGTTCATTCGTCTTGACGGTAGGCGAGAATCCGAAACGGCTCATGCGCGCGCCTTCTTTGTTGATTTGGTGGTCTGGGAATTCTCGATCATGCCGTCTGGCGTAAAATTGCGGACCATTGCGTCCACATCCATCACCAGCGCGCTTTTTGGCTTCACACTGGCAATCGGTTTGCCGAGATTGACAGCCGTCCGCGCAGCGTCCCAGTCTGTGGTTACCGTAACGTCAATCTTGCGCTCGATGGCCTTCTCGACCTGGTCGACCGGAAAGCCCGCCTGGAACTGCTTCTTCTGAAGCATCCGGTTCAGCACGAGCCGCGCCTTGCTGGTCTTGCCGCGCAGCAAATCCACATCGCGGCACATATCGGCTGCGGCGTGCAGGCTTGGTACTGTCATCTGACTGACGATGACCGCCTGATCCACCGCCGCCATGACCGACTTGGTCCAAGGCATCATGTGACGCGGCATGTCGAGGATCACATAGGGAAAGGCGGCGCAGGTTACGTCCAGGAGGCGCAACACGGCCGCCTCGCTAGCGAGCACATCCGCGTCAGGATTTCGCGGCGCGGCTATAATCGAGACACCGTCTTCATGCTGCCAGCACCAGGCCGCCAGCAAGCGCGCGTCCAGACGCTCCGGCGCCGCCGAAAGCGCCGACAGGTCCAGCTTCGGAATGGCTTCAAGGAAGGACGCCGTCATGCCGTCTGCGAAATTGAGGTCCACGAGGCAGACCTTTCCCGGGCCGACAAGACGCGCCAGCGAAAAGGCGCTCTCGATAGACAGCGTCGAGACGCCCGCCCCGCCCGCTGCACCCCGGAACGCCCAGCACACCGCATTCGCCGGCCCGTCCTTGGTCTCCACGCGCGTCTCTAACAGGCGCGCCCCGGTTTCCATCACATCCGCCGCATCCGCCGAAACAGCGAGCACATCCCAGGCTTCAAGTTTCATAAGCGCGCGGACCATATTCGCCGGCAACTGGTCCGATACCACAATCACCGCGGTCGATGGCCGCTCGACGGCGAGCAGCAGCAACAGCTGCTCCCAGCCATCCATACCCTGCTCGATCAGGATCAGGCCGCCGCCGTGGCGCGTCACGATATCGGGCGCCTCGAGTTGCGCCAGATCCTGCAAATCGGCGCAAACAGCTTTCAGCGCGTTCATCCGGCCAGCACTGGCAAGAACGGCAATCGAGGAAACGCTGCGCCCGGGGGTAGCCGGCGGCGGCGCAGACTGAAGTTGGGCGGCGGACTGCATTATTCTGTGCCTCCGGTGCCATTGCCGGCGAGTTCTTTGGTCTGGCCTTCATTGAGCGCCTTAATGGCGGCCACGGCGCGTACGCCGGATGTCGATTCTACCTTGCGCGAGTTCGGCAGGCTCACGTCACGGCCAGACTGGGCCGCGATATTTTCCTGGTTGGCCGCCCCGAGCACGAACCGGTCCTGTGCATCAACAGACGCGCAACCGCTCAGAAGTCCGAAGGTCACCAGCAAGACGAAGTGTTTCAAGTTTTTCATAATGATCAATTCCCTGATGACTGAGAGGCGAAACCCGCGGTCTTGCCAAGCAGGAACAGCTCGCTCTCCGAAGGTTCGGCAAAGGCATCCAGCGGCGAGGCAATCTGGTCCGGGTGCGCCACCGGCTGGACCAGACGCGGCGTGACGATGATGACCAGCTCGCTCTCGTTGCGCTGGAAGCGTTTGGACGAGAACAGCGAGCCGAGGACCGGCACATTGCCGAGCCATGGCGTCTGGCGCACATCATTTGAGTAACTGTTCTGCAACAGTCCAGCTACGGCAAACGCCTGCCCGTCATGCAGCTCCACGGTTGTATCCGCGCGGCGCACGGATATGCCTGGGATCTCGATGCTCGATGTGCGGATACCATTAGCCCGGTCGATGGAGGAGACCTCCGGACGTACACGGAGGTTTACAAGTCCGTCACCCAGAACCGTTGGCGTGAAGTCGAGGCTGACACCGAATTTTTTGAATTCGATCGTGATCTCGTTGTCCTTGCTGGCCACCGGGATCGGAAACTCGCCGCCCGCCAGGAAGCTCGCCGTATCGCCTGACAGCGCCACAAGGTTCGGCTCCGCCAGTGTGCGGATCATTCCCTTTTCTTCCAGCGCGCGAATACGCACGTCAATATTCTCGCCGCCGACATTCGTAAACAAAGCCATGGTTTTCTCGGCAAGGCCGGACACCGTACTGCTGTCTGTAGACGTCGCGAAGTTATTGGAATCAATCGTGTTGCCGAAACCGATCTCTCGGACCGCGCTGCGGCTCGCCTCAAGGAAGCGCACTTCCAGCATCACCTGCTGGCTCTGACCCACGGACAATCCATTCGCCACGCCGCCTGGAACATACCGCTCGGCCACCTGCAGCGCCATTTCGGCTGCCGCAGCGGTCGTCACCCGTCCATCGAGGAACACGCCGTCATGCACCGGGTAAACGTCAATCGGTTCGCCAGGCAGCAGGCGTTTCAGGTCAGCCCGCAGCTCCTCGAGGCCAAGTTTGACCTCGACTTCGATCAACTCGGCAATCGCACCAGAGGCATTGTAGACCAGCACCGTCGTCGTGCCCGGCTTCTTGCCCCGCAAGAAGAAAGACCGGTCGGACGTCGCCATTGCTTCCGCAATTTCCGGGTCCGCCACCACAATCGTCGCAAATGCCCCATCCGCCTCGACGACGGCAGATTGCCCCCGCCGCACTTCAAGGCGTTCGGCCCCGTCTGCCGCAGAGCGCTGCGTCCAGGCCGAAACAGGAAGCGCCACATAGAGGCAACCATGGCCATTGCAGAAATGGTCCGGGCAAGGCGCATCAACGGTTTTCCTCAGGTTTCGTTTCGGCCCGCGAGATGGGCGCTGACACTTCGACATCGCTGTCGCCATTGATCACGCGCACGGTGGTGTTCGCCGGCGCACGGCGCACGCCTGATGGCTGCGCCATGCGTTTCAGGGCTGCAGGCTTATCGGGCGTGATCGCGGCGACCATCACCTGTTCATCGCGGCTGATCAAAGCGAGGCCCAGCGACGCACGCTGGCTCGCTGCGCCCAGCAGCAGCGCGTCCTCCGGCGTAACTTCCAACGTCACGGTCTGCGAAGGCACTGCGCCTTCCATGTTCGGATCGAACGACTGGCCCACCGCCAGCACTTGCACATGACGCAGCACTGGCCGCGCCAGAATGTTTGCCGAAATGCGCGAACCTTCGGGCCGCCCACCGGCATCTTCCAGATCCATGAACTCGTTAACGTCCACCCGGTTGCCCGGCAGAACGAAGCCGGAAACGCCGGTATCATTGCGCACCATGATGGATACCGCCCGCATGCCTGGCGTGATCCCGGCAGCAAGCGTGAGGGCAGAACCCGTTGTGTCGATCTTCGCCAGCAGCAGCGGTTCGCCCGCCACCATAAGGCCGCGTGAATACGCCTTCGGCCCGAGTTGGCTGACATTCTTAAGCGCGCCTTCAGGCACGGACCGCTCCGGCCATTCCACTTCCTTGACGGATTGCGGATCGATGATCGCGCCCGGCTCGACGGTTGACGTCATCACCAGCACTTTTGTCATTGCAATGGCGGGCGCAATGGCGGGCGCGGCATTTGCGTTCGAATCAGGCGTCTCGCCGGATATGAACGCGCTCCCGAAGAAGAGGGCGCCGGCGCCTAGTGCGACCGAGACGCCGAGACTGATCAGCGGTGCAGCTTTCATTTTGGATGCCCTCATACCGACAGCGTTCATCTGTGTTCGCCGTTAAGGCTTAACAAAAGGGTGATAAAGCGGGTTGAAAGAAGGCAGGCAAATCTCGTCCGGGCAAAGAACATGCCGTTAACCAATCAAAAAAGGCCGGCTTTCGATATGGTTTAAATTGTGTTTACAGTTCGCCTGCCCTGCCGGTGCTGCCACGGTTTTGGCGATCAAGCATGGACGAAGAGGTGGGGTCCCCAGCCCTCAGCAACGCTGGCATCAGACGACCACCGTAAACAGCGCCCGTATCAGTATTAAGCCTTCGCCCACCCTCGGCGCTTTGCGGGAGCCTGTGCCGCGTCGGAGTATGACCATGGATCACCCGCTGACGCTCCAGCGCCGGCGTCGTCCGGCATCGTGGATGCCATGAGCTCCCGCCTGCGCGTCCACAAGTGCACCTTTTCCCCGCAACCCGGAAGCCGGTCAGGATCAATACCTGTATGCACGAATACCAGTCCTGCAGCCTTAGCTTCATGCAGCGAGGGGAGTGCACGCAGCCAATCCAGATGACACTCCAGCTGGCCCTTCGTCCGGCCATCATGGCTCTCCAGTGTCTCCTCTCCGCCGGAACCGGTCCCAGGCCGCCAGTTGCCGAATGACTTACTCAGAGCAAATTTTCGACTTAGATGCACAACCAATCGAGACCCGGGCCAGCTTGTCGAAATTAACCCTGTCGCGGGCTACCTGGCCGAACTTGTTCGTGCCGCAGGCGAGCAGCGAGCCAGCGAGCAATTCGCGCCTTTCGCATCGCAGGTAATCACGTAGCGATTTGTCCGGAACTGAAATTTCCAATACCGTTCAGGAAACTGACCGAAACCGCTAAAGCGCCTGAATTGCCCGCTCGAAAGACCAGTAGGTCCCAGCAATCCCGACAGCATACGCGACCGCGTATCGCAAAATCGAAAGCTGGCCAGACTTTACCCGGTTGACGATCCAGCCCATCATCAGCAATGCGCCGATCACGGCGATCTGTCCAAGTTCGACGCCAAGATTGAAC
>NZ_JBBEBT010000200.1:0-3488 GCF_040882205.1 Hyphomonas sp. | reverse complement strand
CATTGCCCGGCGGGTTGCCGAGTTCGCCTCCGACAATCCGGCCGAGTTCCCGGCAGAGCTGAAGCCCGTCGCCCAGCACTGCGCCCTGATCCTGCGCAGCGTCTACCGCCTCGAGGAAGAAATCACCGCCGCGGCCGAGTGATCAGCGCGCCCGTGTGCGTGCGATGAACCAGACCAGCAGGTAGCCGCCACTGGCGCCGAGCGCGTTGGCGAGGGCGTCAAGGGGGGATGCCTCGCGCGTGGCCGAGAGCAGGCCCTGCGCGACTTCCAGTCCTGCGCCGTAAACCGCAAGCACAAGCACCGTGACAAGGCGTCCCGGTCCGAACCACATAGCTGCCGGAATCGCCAGCATCGCATAGGCGCCGAAGTGCCGGAGCTTGTCCGAGATATCCGGCGCCGGAACTGTGCCACCCGGGATCAGTGACAGATAGGCGACACCGAGAGCCAGCAGGACAGCGATGACCAGGGCGGCGCGGCGGATCGGCGGCGGATAGGGCTGAAGGGCAGGGTTCATGCGGCGTCTCATGCCAGTCCGCGCCGCTGCGGACAACGGCTCTCGACGGCCCGGATGCGTCCCTGTATTCCAGAAGACCCATCCAGAAGTCCTGAGGAGCGCCCCGAGATGCGAACGGAAACCCCGGTAGCGGTGAAACTCAAGGACTATACGCCCTATCCCTTCACGCTCACCCAGGTGACGCTCGATTTCGATCTCGCAATCCGGAGAACCGTGGTCAAGGCCGCGGTCCATGTGACGCCGCTCGGCAAGGGCCCGATGCAGCTCGACGGCGAGGCGCTGCACCTCAACTATATTGCGGTCGGCCTCGCCGGCGAAGCTGCGACGCCGCTTGATCCGGCGGAGTTCACGGTGGATGCGCGCGGCCTGACGCTGCACACGCCGCCGGATCAGCCGTTCGTGCTGGAAACTGAGGTCGAGATTTCGCCGGAGGCGAATACCGCGCTGTCCGGACTCTACCTTTCCGGCGGCCGGCTCTGCACCCAGTGCGAAGCCGAGGGTTTCCGCCGCATCACTTATTATCCGGACCGGCCGGATGTGATGAGCGCCTTCCGGGTTCGGATGGTCGGGCCGAAGGATGAGTTCCCGCTTCTCCTCTCGAACGGCACGCCGGGTGCCTCCGGTGACCTGCCGGGCGGGCGCCACTATGCCGAATGGATCGACCCCCACAAGAAACCGGCCTACCTCTTCGCGCTCTGCGCCGGCGATTATGACGTGTTGCGCGATACGTTCACTACCGCGTCCGGCAAGCATGTCGATCTCGGCATCCATGTCGACAAGGGCGACGCGCCCCGCGCCGCCTGGGCAATGGACTCCCTGAAGCGCTCGATGCGCTGGGACGAGGACGTCTATGGCCGCGAGTATGATCTCGGCGTTTTCAACATCGTGGCCGTGCGCGACTTCAACTTCGGTGCCATGGAGAACAAGGGCCTCAACATCTTCAACTCGGCCTATGTGCTGGCCGACGAAGCGACCGCGACGGACGCCGACTTCGAAGCCATCGAATCCATCGTCGCACATGAATACTTCCACAACTGGACCGGCAACCGGATCACCTGCCGCGACTGGTTCCAGCTCTGCCTGAAGGAAGGCCTGACGGTCTTCCGTGACCAGAACTTCTCCGCCGACATGCGCTCGCGCCCGGTGCAGCGGATCAAGGACGTGATCAAGCTGCGCGCCCGCCAGTTCGCCGAGGATGCCGGCCCGCTCGCCCATTCGGTGCGGCCGGACACCTATGGCGCCATCGACAATCTCTACACCGCGACGGTCTATGAGAAGGGCGCCGAGCTGATCGGCATGCTGCGCCGGATGATCGGCGAGGAGAAATACCGCGAGGGCATGGACCTGTATTTCGCTCGGCATGACGGACAGGCGGTCACCATCGAGGATTTCTACGCCTGTTTCGAGGCGGTGACGGGGCAGGACTTTACCGCCTTCCGCCGCTGGTATGCACAGGCGGGCACGCCGGAAGTGCACGTGAGCGAACAGTGGGACGCGGCGACCGGAACCCTGCGGATTTCGCTTGCCCAGTCGGTCAAGCCGACGGCCGGCCAGCCAGTCAAGCACCCTGTCCCCATCCCGCTCGTCTGCTCGCTTCTGGACGGCAAGGGCGGCCATGCCGCCGAGCCTTTCCTGCATGTCTTCGGCAAAGCGCAGGATACACTCGAACTGCACGCACCGCCGGGCAGCCCGCGGCCGCATTTTTCCATCGGCCGCGATTTCAGCGCCCCGGTGCGCCTGGCGCGCAGCCTCACGCGCGCGGACCGGCTGGCGCTGGTTAAAGCGGAAACTGATCCCTTCAACAAATGGGACGGCCTGCAATCGCTGATCAAGGAAGAACTGGTCGCGCTTTCGGATAGCAGCCAGACCAATCCGGACGCGGAACTCGTCAAAGCCATTGGCGCCGCCGTGCGCGGCGCCAAGGTTGATCCCGCCTTCGCGGCGTTGCTGACGCGCCTGCCGGAAGTGGGCGAACTCTTCCTCGAGCGACAGCCTGCAGATCCGGTGGCGTTGCATGCGGCGATCCTGAAGCTCAAGGCAGCACTGCGCGGCGAACTGGCGGGGGAGATCCACGAGACGCTGAAGGCCCCGCCTCCCACGCCCTATCATCCGGGGTCGGAGCAGGCCTCCATCCGGGCGCTGCGCACCGCCTTCATCGGTCTCACCGGCGCCTCGGGTTCGCCTGACGCAGCGACCGCGTTGCGCGGCCTCTACGAACGCGCGCCGAACATGACGGAGCGTCTGGCCACGCTGCGCGCGCTGATGTTCACGAATGGCGGCGAGAAGCTGGACGCGCTGTCGCATTTCGAGGGTCTCTGGAAATCGAACCCGCTGGTGATGGACAAGTGGTTCGCCGTGCAGGCGGCCACCGGCACAGCGCAAGAGGTGAAACGCCTGATCGCGCATCCGGCCTTCGACCTCAAGAATCCCAACCGTGTGCGGTCTGTCATCGGCGGTTTCGCGATGCAGAACCTCGCGGCTTTCCATGCGCCCGACGGCTCCGGCTACCGGGCCGTGGAGGCGACGATCCTCGCCGCTGACAAGGCGAACCCCGCCCTTGGCGCGCGGCTGCTGACGGCGTTCGAAGCCTGGCGCCAGCTGGAGCCGAAGGCCCGGGCGGAGGCGGAAGCCTGCCTGAAGCGGCTGGTGGAGGCCGGATTGTCCGAAAATGCAATGGACATTGCCAGCCGTGCGCTGTCTGGCGGCGCCTGACAGACGTTAACAAAGTCCTGTATCTGGTTAACCAAGCTGCAATCTTTGACACTCAAACTGACCCGATCCGGCGATCCGTCTGCCGGCGACGGGGATATCTTGGGCAAAAACGCGGCGCATCCCACCAATGCCCAGATTCCGGAACGTCCGGAAATCAAGGCGCTATGGGCGGATACAAAGCGCACCTGGACGCTGATCGTCGCCATCCTCGGGCTGCTCACCCTGGCGCTTGGCCTTAAGGCCTGGGACGAACACCAGACCA